>NZ_PVUE01000001.1:0-300000 GCF_003003235.1 Antricoccus suffuscus | reverse complement strand
GCGGCCCTGATGCACCGCTTCGCCGACCTTCTGGAGGAGAACGCCGAGCAGATCGGGCTGCTCGAGTCCCGCGACAACGGCAAGCTGGTCCGCGAGACCACGAGCCAGGCACGGTTCGCTGCACGCAATTACCGGTTCTTCGCCGGCGCCGCGGACAAGCTGTCCGGTCGCACGATCCCGATGGACTCGATCGACACCTTCGACTACACCCTGGCCGAGCCAGCCGGCGTCGCCGCGCTGATCACTGCGTGGAACTCACCGATGCAGTTGCTGGCCAACAAACTGGCGCCGGCCCTCGCTGCGGGCAACTGCGTGGTGATCAAGCCATCGGAACACGCGTCACTGTCCACGCTGGCGATAGCCGACCTCATCGAGCAAGCCGGTTTTCCGGCCGGCGTCATCAATATCATCTCCGGTGGCGCTGCCGCCGGAGCCGCCCTGACCAGTCACCCCGGCCTGGATCGGATCAGTTTCACCGGCAGTGTGCCCACTGGCCGAGCGATCGCGACGGCCGCCGCCCAGAACCTGGTGCCGGTGACGTTAGAGCTCGGGGGCAAGTCGCCCAACATCGTCTTCGCCGACGCCGACCTGGACCGCGCCGTGACCGGTGCCGTCGCGGGCATCTTCGCCGCCGGCGGCCAGACCTGCATCGCCGGCAGCCGCCTGCTCGTCCAGCGCGCCGTGTACGACGAGGTAGTTTCCGCGGTAGCGAAGCGTGCCGACGAAATCCGGCTAGGAGACCCGCGCGACCCGCAGACCCAGATGGGACCGGTCGCCAACCGGCCCCAGTTCGAGCGAATCCAGGCGGTGATCGCCGGCGGACTGGAGTCCGGGGCACACGCCGTGACGACGACGGGGCCGCTGGACGGCGCGGGGCTCGGCAACGGCCTGTTCGTGCGGCCGACCGTGTTTGGGGACGTCTCCAATACCTCACCACTGGCGCGCGAGGAGATCTTCGGTCCGGTCCTCAGCGCGATCCCGTTCGAGGACGACGAAGAGGCCATCGCGATCGCCAACGACAGCAACTATGGCCTGGCCTCGGGCATCTGGACCAACGACCTGACCCGCGCGCACAAGGTCGCCCGTCGGCTGCGGGCCGGCACGGTGTGGGTAAACACGTACCGCGCGAGCGCCGCGCAGGCGCCGTTCGGGGGCACCCGGCAGTCCGGCTACGGCCGCGAGCGCGGACTCGAGGCGCTGCAGGAATACCTGACCACGAAGAACGTCATGATCGACCTGTCCGGCAAGACCGCCGACCCGTTCTCTATCCGCACCTGACCGGCAGTCTTCCTTCGTACCAACGCTTCTTAGGAGTCATCTCGTGACAGATATCCCGACCGTCTCGCTCTGCGGACTGGGCAACATGGGCCATGCTGTGGCAGGGCGGCTCGCCGCCGTCGGTCCGGTGCTCGGCTTCGACCTCGACCCCGACAGGCTCGCCGCGGCCGTCGACGAGCACGGCATCACGCCGGCGTCCGACGTACGCGAACTCGCCGAATCCAGTCTCGTCGTACTCTCGCTGCCCACACCACAGTCGTCACTGCACGTCGTGTCCACGTTGGCGCCCGCGTTGGGCGACGGCAGCGTCATCGTGGAGACAAGCACCGTCAACCCGCAGGACATCGCGCACCAAAACGAGTTGTGTACGACGTACGGCGTCGGCCTGATCGACGCGGCAATCCTGTCCGGCGTCGCGCAGATGGCGCAAGGTACGTCGACCTTGCTGGTCGGCGGCGCGGACGAGCACATCGAGAAAGCGAGCCGCGTACTGGATGCCTTGGCGCCCACCGTGAAGAGGTTCGGCGCGCTCGGCAGCGGGATGGCCGCGAAGGTCATCAACAACGCGGTCGCGCATGCCGTAATGGTCATCCTCGTTGAGGCGGGGGCGCTCGCGTCGGCGACCGGTGTCGAGGCGCAGGCACTAGTCGACCTGCTCAGCGGCCCGGACGCCGGCTTGACCCGGCCGCTGACCTACCGGTTCGCCGAGCGAATCATGAATGGTGACTATGCCGGCGGGATGCCGACCGACGCGGCCCGCAAGGACTCGACGCTGGCCCTCACCCTCGCGCAGGAGACCGGCGTACCGCTGTTTGCCACACAGGCCGCGCACACGGTCTACGAACTCGCCATGAGCGAAGGCCTAGGACGTCTCGACTACTCATCGATCGCGACCCTCTGGGAGCGGTGGACCGACCGCCCGATGTCCGCCAAGCCGACGGCGGAGGATCACTAATGCCTGCCGACTACGACGTAGTGATCATCGGCGGCGGCAACGCGGGGTTCTGCGCAGCGCACGCCGCAGCCGAGCAAGGCGCCTCGGTGCTCATGCTCGAACGCGCGCCCGAAACCGAAGCCGGGGGCAATTCCTTCTACACTGCGGGCGCCTTTCGCTTCGCGATAGACAGTCTCGACGACGTGGTGGACCTCTTCGACGACGAGATAACTACTGAGCGGCTCTCCGACTCGGTGCTTCCGCCGTACACCGTGGCGGACTTCCGCCATGACATGGAGCGAGTCACCGAGGGCCGCTGCGACCCGTTACTGACCGACGTACTGGTCAGCCGATCTGCGGACACGGTGCGCTGGCTCGCGGGCCGCGGTCTGCAGTGGCGCCTGATGTATGAACGACAGTCCTACCTCTCTGGAGGCAAGTGGGTCTTCTCCGGCGGCCTGTACGTCGGCACCGTCAGCGGCGGCAAGGGCCTGATCGCCCGGCACACCGCGGCCGCGCGCGCCGCCGGGGTCGAGATCCGGTACGGCGCGGACGTCACGGGCTTCTCCCTGACCGGCCAGCCAATGGTCAACTACCGGTTTGGCGACGGCAAGGCTACGCAGGTATACGCCGGCGCGATCGTCCTCGCCGCAGGCGGCTTCGAGTCGAGCCCTGAACGCCGCGAGAAGTACCTAGGGGCCGGCTGGGGCGCGGCGATGGTGCGTGGCTGCCCGACAAACACCGGCGACGTACTCGAATTGGCGCTGGCGGCGGGCGCGGCGCCGTACGGCGACTGGACCTCATGTCACAGCGTCGCGTGGGACGCCGGAGCACCGCCACAGGGCGGCAACCGTGAGCTGACTAACCAGCTGACCCGACAGAGCTACCCGATCGGGATTGTCGTCAACACCGCCGGTGAGCGCTTCGTTGACGAGGGCGCCGACTTCCGCAACTACACCTACGCGAAGTACGGCAAGGAGATCCTGGCGCAGCCGGAAGGCCGCGCCTTTCAGCTATTCGACGCGACAACCCGGCCGCTGCTGCGCAAGGAAGAGTACGACTCGACACCGATCTCCGACGCGGTCGCCGACAGCCTGCCCGAGCTGGCCACAAAGCTCGGCATCGATCCCGACGGGCTCGTCGAGACCGTGGACGCTTTCAACGCCTCGATCATCGACAAACCGTTCGACCCGGCGGTCTTCGACGGGCGCGCCGCGCAGGTCATGCCGCCCAAGTCCAACTGGGCGATGGCGCTGCAGACCCCGCCGTACTACGGGTACGCCGTCGGCTGCGGCGTGACGTTCACCTTCGGCGGCGTACACGTCGACGACACGGCCAACGTTCTTGATCGTGACGGCTCGTCCATTCGCGGCCTGTATGCGGCCGGCGAGATGGTCGGCGGGCTATTCTCAGGCAACTACCCCGGTGGTTCGGGTCTGACCTCCGGGGCAGTGTTTGGGCGACTTGCTGGGGAGCACGCGGCGCTCACCGCGCTCAACAAAGTCTCCGGATAACCGCCACACCCGAATAGACGGAGGTACCGGAATGCCGGACGCATACGAACGCTTACGCGCAGAGATCGTCGAAGGCGAGTTCGCACCCGGTACGGCGCTCGTCGAGGTCTCGCTCGCCGAACGCTACGGAACGAGCCGTACGCCGATCCGCGAGGCTCTACGCCGGCTCGAACAAGATGGGCTCGTCGAACGCGGATCGCGCGGGATGTGCGTGCGCACCCGCAGCCCAGAGGAAATTCTGGAGATCTACGAAGTGCGGATCACCCTCGAGGCCACGGCGAGTGGAGCGGCAGCGCAGCGGCGTACCGAACTGGACCTGATGCGAATCAAGGCCGCGCAGTCCGCGATGGCCAGGGTCTCGCCGAGCGACCCGCACGCGATGGCCGCGGCAAACCGCAATGTGCACGAGACGATCTGGGCGGCGAGCCACAACGGCACCATCGTCGACCTGCTGACCCGGCTCAACAACCACCTCACCCGTTACCCGGCGACCACGCTTTCCTCCGCCGGTCGCTGGGACGAGGCGCTCGCCGAGCACGAGGCAATCATCGCGGCGATCGAGGCGCGCGATCACGTGCGCGCGGCCGAACTCGCCGGGGCGCACATGGAAACCGCGCGCAACCTGCGCCTTGAGATCTACAGCAAGGAAATCGTCGGCTAGTCGTCGTACGCCGCCTTAGCTGGAAGACTTGATGCGCTCAGCGCACCAAACTTTCCCGCTAACCGCCGTCCACAGCCTTTCGCGCTATCCACAGATTTGCGGCAAGCACCCTGCCAGCGGTTCGCGATCGATCGGGGCATGTTTTGGACCGGCACCGCGACGCCTCCCTGGTCAGCGCTCGCGTGGTCGGCTTTCATCGTTGGAGGTAGCGAGGCGCTCATCTCGGGGCATGCCGCGGCGTACCTCCAGGACTTCGCGGATGAGCCTGGATTTCCGATCGAGCTGATGGTCCCGCATCATCAGCGCGTGACCGCCCGGAAGTACGCGTCGTACATCCGCGTCGATCCGACGGTACGTCGACACCGCACCCGAAGTGGGCTGCGGTGCGTAGGAGTCGAGGACACGGTGCTGGATTTGTGCAGCACAGCCACGCCGCGCGAGATCGTCGGGTGGGTGACCGTCGTTGCTCAGCGTCGGCTCACGACACCAGCGCGGTTAAAGGAAGCTCTTTCTCGCCGCCAACGAATGCCACACCGCGAGTTGATTGAGAAGTTGCTCGATGACGTCGGCGCCGGCGTACACAGCGTGATCGAACTCGACTACGTCAATCGGGTCGAACGACCGCACGGCTTACCGACCGCGCACCGGCAAGCTCATGCCGGGAGTGAACGGGAATGGGTCGACAATCTGTACGAGGATTGCGGGCTCGTCGTTGAAGTTGATGGGCGGCGTTGGCATGCCGATGCATTTCGGGACCGGGCTCGCGACAACCGCAACGTGCGCGCCGGTCATCCGACATTGCGCTACGGGCCCGAGGAGATTTTCGTGGAACCGTGCGGCGTCGCGGTTGAAGTAGTCGGTCAGCTCATCCAGCTGGGTTGGGCGGGGTCGTTCGTGCGTTGCCGCAAATGCCCCTAGTCTGAGACTTAGCTGGAAGATTTGGTGCGCTCAGCGCACCAAACTCTCCCGCTAACACCTAATAGGGAGAGTTGATGGACTACGGCAGGTTGTTTGACATGAGTGGCCGGCACGCGGTCGTCATCGGTGGCGGCAGCGGAATCGGCCGCGAGTGCGCACTGGCCCTGTCGGCGCACGGCGCGAGGGTGACTGTCGCGGATCGCGATGCCGACGCTGCCGCGCATACGTGCGCGCTTGGCGACCGGCTCACGTCGTACGAGCTCGACGTACTCGATGAGGCCGCGATTGCCACTGCGGCAAGGAATCTGGGCGCCGTCGACGCGCTGGTGTTCACCGCGGCTACCAACGTCCGCAAACGGATAGCCGACTACAGCGTCGACGAGTTCGACCGCGTGGTGTCACTCAATATGCGCGCGTCGTTCAACCTCATTCGCGAGTTCGGCAAGGTCATGGCCGCACGCGGTCGCGGCTCGATCGTCGGCTTCTCGTCCATCCGCGCCGTCGCCGTGGAGCCCGGCCAGTCGGTGTACGCCGCAACCAAGGCCGGCCTGGTGCAGCTGTTACGGACGGCGGCCGCCGAGTTCGGCCCGTCCGGCGTACGCCTCAACGCGATCGCCCCAGGAGTCGTCGAAACGCCCCTGACGCAACAGATCCGCGACAACAAGGAGTGGTACGACGCATACGCGACCAAGAGCGCGCTCGGCAGATGGGCGCGGGCCGACGAGATGGCCGGCGCGGCAGTGTATCTGTGTAGCGACGCGTCGTCGTTCGTGACCGGCAGCGTGCTGTACGTCGACGGCGGGTGGACCGCGATCGACGGCCGCTACGAGCCGCCCAACTAGCCGGTGCGCTAGTGTCCGAATATGTCGAGACTAAGCACACTGAGCCGTTCAATCGATGGTCGCGTAGCGATCGTCACCGGGGCCGCGTCAGGGATGGGCCGCGCGACCAGCCACCTGTTCGCCGATGAAGGAGCGAAGGTCGCCGTGGTCGACCGCAACTCCGAGGGCGTCGAGTCCGTAGTCCGCGAGATCACCGATGCCGGCGGTACGGCGAAGGGATACGTCGCCGATCTTGCCGACGGCGACGCGATTCCAGGCCTCGTCGATCAGGTCCGCGGGGACCTCGGGCCGATTGACATCCTAATCAACAACGCGGGCATCAGCCTTCCTGGCGTGATCACCGACGATCACTGGGAAGAGAACTGGATCAAGAGCTTCGCCGTCAACATCACCGCCCAGGCCAAGCTCGTCCGCGCCTGTCATGACGACCTCGTGCGCAACGCGGATGGCCGGATCGTCAACATCGCCTCCACAGAAGGACTTGGCGCGACCAAGGGCATGAGCCCCTACACGGCGTCTAAGACCGGAGTCACCGGACTGACCCGCTCGCTCGCCCTGGAGTACGGCGACCGCGGGGTGACCGTCAACTGCATCTGCCCGGGACCGATCCGCACGGGCATGACCGCAGGGATCAACGACGAGGCGAAGAACAAGTTCGCCCGCCGCCGGGTGCCGCTGCGCCGGTACGGCGACCCCGAAGAGGTCGCCCAGATCACGCTGTCGCTGGTGCTCCCCGCGGCGTCGTACCTCAACGGAGCGATCATCCCGGTCGACGGCGGCATGATCGCGCAGAACACCTGAGCGTCGGGTCCACACAACGGACCGACAGCGCAACGGACGGGCAGCGCAAACGAGCGAAGGGCCGGCATCCACCATCTGGAGGATGCCGGCCCTCATCCTTAAGGCGTATGGATTCTGTCCTGTTGCCCGATACCGCCGCGGCCTGCGAGCGGGCACTCTCGATAGCGAACATGACGTATCGAGAGAGGCAGACCGGTGTCGGTCATCGCAATCAGCAACCTACGCAAGACGTACGGCGACAAGGTCGCTGTCGAGGACGTGTCTTTCACGGTCGAGGAAGGCGAGATCTTCGGTATCCTCGGCCCCAACGGCGCCGGCAAGACCACGACCGTCGAATGCATGATCGGGCTGACGAAGCCGGACGGCGGCACGCTCGAAGTGCTCGGGCTCAATCCCGTACGCCAGCAGCAGGCGTTGACCAAGTACGTCGGCGTACAACTGCAGGAAGCCTCGTTGCCCGACAAGATGACCGTCGCCGAGGCGATGGAGCTGTATTCGTCGTTCTACGACGATCCGGCGGATATCGACGAGCTGCTCCAGGATCTCGGTATTCAGGACTCCGCGAAGACTCGGTTCGCGAAGCTGTCCGGCGGCCAGAAGCAACGGCTGTCGATCGCGCTCGCGCTCATCGGGCAGCCGCGCATCGCCGTACTCGACGAGCTCACGACCGGTCTCGACCCGGTGGCACGCAGGGAGACCTGGTCGCTGATCGAGCGGATGCGCGACCGGGGCGTGACGATCGTGCTCGTCACTCACTTCATGGAGGAAGCCGAACACCTCTGTGACCGCATCGCGATCATCGACGCAGGCCGGGTCGTCGCGCTCGATACGCCGGCCGGGCTGGCAATGCAGGTCGCCGCCGAACAGACGATGAGGTTCATCCCATCCGCGCCGGTCGACGAGGCGGCGCTCAAGGCACTCCCCGAGGTCACCTCGGTCAGCCATGACGGCGACCACCTCGTCATCGCTGGCAACGACACTGTCATCCAAGCCGTCATGGGCGTGCTTGCGCGCAACAACATCGTGGCCGGGCAGCTGCGCGTCGACCAGGCGGACCTCGACGACGCATTCGTCGCGATCACCGGCAAAAACCGCTAGCCACTGACTTCTCTACCGCATAAGGATTTCTGTTATGTCTGCACTCACTGTCATGACCAAGAACGAGGGACGGCTGTTCTTGCGCGAGCCGGCAGCCGTCTTCTGGTCACTCGCCTTCCCCATCGGGCTGCTGATCATCTTCGGTCTCATCCCCGCGTTCCGGGACACCGATCCGGATACCGGCCTGCGGCTGATCAACACCTATACGCCGACGCTGCTGTTGATGGCGATGACGTTCCTCGCGGTGTCCGGCCTGCCGACCACACTTACGACGTACCGCGAGCGGCTCATCCTCAAGCGGCTCGCGACCACGCCAATCGGCCGTTCGAAGATGCTCGCCGCGCAGCTCCTGATCAACCTCATTTTTGCGGCCGTCATGATCGTCGCCGTAATCGTGATCGCGCGGCTGGCGTTCGACGTACCGCTGGCTGACAACATCGTCGGCTACCTACTCAGCCTGATACTGATCGCCGTCGTGCTGCTCTCACTCGGGCTCCTGGTCGCGTCCATCGCGAAGACCGCGAAGGTGGCCACCGCAGTTGGCACTATCCTGTTCTTCCCACTGATGTTCTTTGCCGGTTTGTGGATTCCGATCCAGGCGATGCCTAAGACGCTGGCCACCATTTCCGAATACACTCCGCTCGGTGCAGCCACGAGATGCCTGGAGGCGGCCGCTTCCGGCGGATGGCCGCAGATCGGGCACGTCGGTGTTCTCGTCGCTTACATAGTTGTATTCGGCGGTATCGCCGTGAAAACATTTCGCTGGGAGTAATACTCATAGATGGCCAAGGACTCGCAGGCGAAGGTAGAACATCGGCTCGCGGTGTGGGAACGTCGCCAGCCGGCGTTCTATCTCGGCGCTCCGTATGTGTTGCTGGCGATCGCGTTCGCTACCTCGATCGCGATTCCCCCGGCAACCGTAGCGGCCCGCGTCGCCGTCGGCTGCCTGGTCATCGCGAGCGCGGCGTGGGAATACCTGTTTTGGACCTCACGCCCGGCGCCTCGTGCTGATCTCTCCTCGAGGTATACGTCCGTGTACCTGTCGGGGCACATGCTCATCGCTGCCTCGCTTGTCTGGCTCCAGCCCTGGTTCGCGCTCGCTACCTGGTTTCTCCTGTTGCGCTCGGTGGAGGCGACGTCCCGCAAAGGGCCACGCTGGGGTTTCCTTCTCGCGACGGCGGCCATCCTCGGCTTCGGGCAATGCGGCGGTCAAGCGACGGTGCTGCACGGTGGATGGTTTGCGTGGCCCGCCCTTTTCTTGGTCAACGCAGGAATTGGCGGCGCGATGGTCCAGTTCGAGCATGTCAGCGAGGTCCGCGGAGAACAGCGCCTACGTGACATCGAGCGCCTTCAAGAATCAAATTCTCGACTCGAGAGCGCGCTGGCGGAGAACGCCGGGCTTCACGTCCAGTTGGTCGCTCAGGCGCGCGAGGCCGGCATCACCGATGAGCGTCAGCGGATGGCCCGCGAAATCCACGATACGATCGCGCAAGGGCTGGCCGGGGTCATCACCCAGCTGGAGGCGGCGGACCAGTCGGTCGACGACGAAGCGAGGTCGCGCCATCTCGAAGTCGCCCGGTCGATCGCCCGGGAAAGCCTCACCGAGGCGCGCCGTTCGGTGCATGCGTTGCAGCCGGCGCCGCTGGAGGAAGCTCGGCTCCCAGAGGCGGTGACCGCGCTCGCGAAGCATTGGGCCGAGGTCAACAACGTCAACGTCGACGTACGTGTCACCGGGGAAAGTTTCCAGATCCTCGCCGACCTTGAGGTCGCGCTCTATCGCGTTACGCAGGAGTCGCTGACCAATATCGCCAAGCACGCCTCGTCCGGCAACGTCGTACTTACCCTCTCGTATATGGACTACGCGGTCGCTCTCGACGTACGCGACGACGGGACCGGCTTTGACAAGGACGCGCGCGTGGGCGCGTCCGCGCTCGGCGGGTATGGGCTGCGCGCGATGCGTGACAGGATTGAACGAGCCGGCGGCGAGTTCTCACTCGATTCCACGCCCGGCGAGGGTACAACGGTCAGCGCCGTCGTACCGGTCACCGCACAGCCTGCCGTCCAAGGAGAGTCGTGAGCCCGATCAAGATCCTGATCGTCGACGACCACCCGATCGTCCGGGACGGTCTGCACGGAGTTTTTGCCAGCGACGCGAGCTTCGAGGTTGTCGGCGAGGCCGGTAACGGCATCGAGGCGCTGCGCCGGCTGGAGCAGGAGTTGGTCGACGTCGTACTGATGGATCTGCGGATGCCCGAAATGGGCGGCGTGGAGGCAATCGGCGCCATCCGCGAACGCTGGCCGAGCGTGCGCGCGTTGGTCCTGACGACGTTCGACACGGACAGCGACGTGCTGCCGGCGATCGAGGCCGGCGCTATTGGCTATCTACTGAAGGACTCCTCCGCGGCTGAGCTCAAGGAAGGGGTGCGTGCGGCGTACGCCGGGAGGCCCATGCTCGCGCCCAGTGTCGCCGGGCGGCTGATGGGCCAGGTCGGAAAACCCGCCGCGGCGACACTGAGCCCCCGCGAGACCGAGGTCCTGCGGCTGATCGCCGACGGCTCCACCAACCGCCAGGCCGCAGAAAAGCTCTACATCGGCGAGACCACGATCAAGACCCACCTGCTGCACGTCTACGAGAAGCTCGGCGTGCGCGATCGGGCGGCGGCGGTCGGCGAGGCGTACAAGCGCGGCCTGCTCGGTTAGTGAGCCCGCCGCAATGTCGGCCTCAGACGGGAACAAGCAAGTATTAGTCGTCGGCTCCAACGAGCCGCTTCTGGTAGCCCGGGTCAACGAGGACTGTGACGTCGAACGTGCACGGCACGAACTCCGCCCACTGGGTCAGGTATCCCTGCAACGTCTCGGCCGAGTCGACCTCAAACAAGGCGACGGCGCCGCGACCCAGCTTCGGGTAGAAGTACTTCACCGTGCCGTCGGCCTGGAGTGGGGCGAGCCATTCCCACACGGCGCTGCGGTCGGGCGCGGCCGCCGACGGTCGCATCGGAAGTGGATAAGAGTTGACCAGGGCGATCACAGCACGATTCCTGTCCATCGATGGGATTGACACAACGACCGCAATACGACGTGCACTCGCAAGAGCGCCATCCGCGGCCGACGTGGCCACTGTGGCACAAGACCATCCCCCGTTGACCGGTTGGGTGACTCATGACTGGCTTCCGACCACTCGGACCTGCGCATGGACTGCTAATCGCGATACGCTCCCGAGCATGATTAGTCGAGCACTCCGTGCATACAACACCGCGGCCGAGTCCGAAAACAAGATCCACGACGACGCCACCGCGCAGCGTTTCGGGTTTACCGGCGGCCTAGTGCCCGGGGTCGAAGTATACGGCTATCTGAGTTGGGGTCCGGTCTCCACGTGGGGCGCCGACTGGCTCAGTCGCGGCACCCTTGAGGCCCGCTTCGGCAAGCCGGCTTATGACGGCGACCTCGTGACGGTCGAGTTTGATGAGGACAGCGGCGAGTGCCGGCTGCGCAATCCGGACGGCGAAGTCGTCTCCACCGGCCAGGCGACTCTGCCAGATGCGGCACCGGAACCGCCCGATCCCTCACGTTTCCCCTTCGCAGAGCTGCACGGGGACAAACCGGCCGCCTCACCCAAGAGCCTCGCGACCGGCACGATCCTGGCCAGCTTCGTGACCGACTTCCCCGACGACACATCGACGACGTACCTGGACGACGTACGCGAAGACCTGTCGCTGTACGCCGAGGACGGACTCGCCCATCCCGGCTGGATGCTTCGGATGGGTAACCGGATCCTGGTCAGTAACGTCGTACTGGGTCCGTGGATCCACGTGGGCAGCGCAGTGCAGAACTACGCGCCCGTCTCGGCGGGGGCACATCTGGTGACCCGCGGGACGGTCGGCCGCGAATACGAGCGGTCCGGTCACCGGTTCGTCGAGCTCGACCTCGCCGTGTTCGCCGACGACTCGATCGTCTCGACCATCACGCACACGGCAATTTACCTACCACGCCAGGTGGCCGAAGCGTCCTGAGTCGAGGCGCTCAGTCGTAGCCGTTTGTCCCTGGCCACGCGGCCGCCTCCACGCCTATGGTGAGGCCACATTCACTCAACGAGAGGGAGTTAGCAATGGCAATCGCGGAACGTACGGCCCAGACGGTGTGGGAAGGTAACCTCCCCGAAGGCGCGGGCACAGTCAACGGTGGCAGCGGCGCGTTGAAAGACCTCGCGGTCACATGGGCGGCGCGCACCGAGGCCCCAGGCGGGAAGACCAGTCCCGAGGAGTTGGCCGCAGCGGCACACTCCTCCTGCTATTCGATGGCGCTGTCGTTGATGCTTGGCAAGGCGAAAACGCCCCCGGAGAAACTTACGGTCACGGCCGAGGTGACTCTGGACGAAGTCGATGGAGCACCCACGATCGTATCCTCGGAACTCACCGTCGTCGGTCGAGTACCGGGAATCGAGGAGGCAGCGTTCATCAAGACGGCCGAGGAAGCTGCGGCATTCTGCCCGATCTCCCGGCTGTTCGCCGGTGCGCAAATTACCGTCGACGCCAGCCTCGAGAAGTAGTACGGCGCACCTGAAAGGGAGTCGACCGCTGGCGTTTCAGCCGTCGGCTCCCTTTCAGTTAGGCCATGTCTATTCCGGAGTCGAGTTGTCCCAGGTGTTCCAGAAGGTGATGTCCTCGATCGGACCGCGGACGGCGGGCTTGAAGTCGGTGCCCTTGGTGTAGGCAACCGGAAGCATCGCGGCCTGCGTGAAGCCCTCAGGAATCCCGAGCAGCTCCGCGGTTTCCTGAGCATGCGCGAGATGGAAGGTCGTCCACACCGAACCGAGGCCACGCGAGCGCAGCGCCAGCGAGAAGCTCCAGATCGCCGGATGGATCGAGCCGAAGAACCCGGCCGCTTGCTCAACACTCGTCGGTTTTCCGGCGATGCAAGGGATCACGAGCGCAGGGACCTTCTCGATCACGTCGACGAGGTAGCCCGCCGAGTCGCGCA
Source organism: Antricoccus suffuscus (assembly GCF_003003235.1). Taxonomy (NCBI): domain Bacteria; kingdom Bacillati; phylum Actinomycetota; class Actinomycetes; order Geodermatophilales; family Antricoccaceae; genus Antricoccus; species Antricoccus suffuscus. The sequence continues at coordinate 286,977 of NZ_PVUE01000001.1, read as the reverse complement.
CCTTGCGGGTCTGCGCATCGGTGTCTTCCTGGCCCTTCGCGGCCATGTACTTGTTGCCCACCGATTTGTAGAACTCGGCAAGCTTCGCGCGCTTGGCCTGGTCGGTGACAACCATCCAGCGCCAGCCCTGAGAGTTGCTTCCAGTAGGTGCCTGTACGGCGAGGCGTAGACAGTCAAGAATTACCTCGGGTTCGACGGGGCGTTCGAGGTCGAGCCTCTTGCGTACGGCGCGGGTCGTGCTCAGCAGCCAGTCGGCGGCCTGCTTCTGTTCGGCAGTAATCGTCATGGCTCGACCATAGCCGTTGGGCATTTCCGGGCTCGCTAGTCGTCGTGCTTGCCGGTGCCGTCCATGGCCAGGTAGGCAATACACAGCGACGGTTCGACGAACGGCTCAAGCCGATCGGTATGCACCGGCGCTCCAGTCTCGGCCAACATGCCTTGCATCAACCCAAGATGCAGCGAGCACACAACGTTGGAGTGTCGCTCGGCTGTCTCCAGAAAAGGACAGTGCCGCATAAGGACTTGTGTCGCGCCGTCATGCTCGACCGCCTCCGGCGCAAACCCGACGTCGGCCAACCTCCGCACGACCTGCTCGGTGGCGCCGTGCGCATCTAGATTCTGGGCGGGGGTTGGGCGTCCGGCCAGGTAGCGGCCCCAGTCCCGTCCGGTACGTCGGGCCGCGGCGGCCGGGTCTTTCACTTCGGTGGCGACGTAGCCGGTCAGCATGTTGGCGAGCAATCGGTAGCCACGCTGGTCACTCGGGTCGTCAAGCACGGCGGCGGCGTACGTCGTGCGAGGACGACCCGGGCGCGTGCGATCCTCGGCCCCACGTTTGGCCAAGCCGGCCTCCACGAGGCCATCGAGATGAAATCGAACCGTGTTGGCGTGTAACCCAACACGCTGGACGACCTCTTGCACGTCGATGGGACGGCGCGCCTCCCGGAGTACGCCTAGCACCCGGCGCCTACTGCCGCCGAGCATCTGGAGAGCATTATTGCCCGTCCGCGAGACCATCGTTCGAATGTATCACTCGTTCGTGTAAATACCTTGGGTGTCGCTACAGTCCCTGTCCGGCCTCATTCTACGGCTTGTAATTAACACGATTTAGTCGTATAAATAAGTACCGAGTCAGATCAGCGGGGGCGAGATGAGCAAGCACAGTCACTTACAGTACGGCGATATCGACCCGATCGCGCTCGACAATGAACTCGGGATGGAGCGCTACCTTGACGAAGGCGCGCTTGATCCTCGGCTAGTCCTACTGGTCAAGGTCCGCACCGCAGAGCTCAACGGTTGCTCCTATTGCCGCGCGATGTACGCCGATCAGGCGCTCGCGATGGGCGAGTCCCCGGGGCGCCTCGACGTACTTCAGACTTGGGCGGACTCACCGGGCTTCTTCTCTGCGCGAGAGCAAGCCGCGTTGGCGTTCGCCGAGTCGCTGCACGCCCACGGTGAGTGTTCGGTGCCGAAGCCGGTCTGGCACGACGCGTCATTGGCATTCGAAGAACGCGAAGTCGTTGACCTACTCATCGTCATCAGCTCGATCAATGGGTGGAGCCTGCTGGAGTCCAGCACGCATCACCCGACCGAAAATCCGCCCGCTAGTGTTTGTGAGTCCACGGCATGACCTATGTAATCGCCGAACCTTGTATCGACATCATCGACCGCGCCTGCGTCGAAGAATGCCCTGTCGATTGCATCTATGAAGGCGAACGTGCGCTCTACATTCATCCGGACGAGTGCGTCGACTGCGGCGCCTGCGAGCCGGTGTGCCCGGTCGAGGCCATCTTCTACGAAGACGATCTACCCGACGAGTGGGTCATTTACCTCAACGACAACGCGCGCTTCTTCACCGATCTGCTCACCGACCGCAGCGAACCGCTCGGGTCGCCGGGCGGCGCGGCCAAGACCGGCGCCCTTGGAGTGGACACCGAACTCGTCGGCACGCACGCACCCCAAGGCTGATCTGGACCAGCGCCAACGTCGCGCGCACGGTTCGTGTGTAGACATTGGGCGCTATAGACGCCCTTCCTCTACACACGAGATCTTCAACAGCGGTCCAGAAAGCACGAACGTCCGGAAGGTAGTGACGAAACACGGCGCGATGGCCTAGCGTCTTCGATATGACGACCTACGCGACTTTGCTGACGGACGGTGCCGAAAAGCACCCGGACAAGGTTTTCCTTTACGTCGACTCGCAGGATGAGTCCATGGTCGCGGTGACCTACCGCGACATGAACGAGCGCAGCATCGCGATGGCCCGCGCCTTGCTCGCCCGCGGGCTCAAGCCCGGCGATCGAGTCGCTATCGCCGCGCCCAACCAGATCGAATGGCTAGAGCTGCTGTTCGGCGCGGCCCGCGTCGGGATCATCACCGTCACCCTCAACATTCGCTACCGCGAAAGCGAACTGAGCTACATGCTCACCAAGTCCGGGACGAAGCTGGTCGTCAGTTCGGCTCGGCAAGGCGACTTCGACTTCGAGTCGCTCTACGACACGCTGCGGCCGCACGTCCCCTCGGTCGAAGACGTCTTCTTCCTCGGCGGTACGCGCGCCGGCAGCACCTACGCCGATCTGCTCGCCGCGGGCGCGTCGTACGACGGCGACCTGCCGGCACCGAAACCAGAGGACCCGGCGGTCATCCTTTTCACCTCGGGTACGACCGGGCGTCCCAAGGGCGCGACGCTGACCCACGCCAGCCTGATCGCTTCCGGCAGCGCCCAAAACAAGCACGTGGACGCACGGCACGACGACGTCACGCTCGGTCTCATGCCGCTTAACCACGTCGGTGGCCTGACCTGTACGACGACGAGCTCACTGGCGATCGGTGGCACCGTGGTGATGCTCCCGGCGTTCTCGCCGGCGTCGGCTCTTGAGGCCTTAGAGAAGTATCGCGGCACGTCCTTTGGCGGCGTACCGACAATGTGGAAGCTCATGCTCGATCACGAGACCTTCCCGCAACGCGACACGAGCGCACTACGGATGGCGATCATCGGCGGATCGAACGCCGATCCCGCCCTGTGCCAGCAGATCACCGCCGCGATACCGGGCGTCCGACTGATCAACCTCTACGGCCTGTCAGAGTCCTCCGGCGCCGGCGTCATGTCGGCACCTGAAGACGGCGTCGCGATCGTGTCTTCCAGCATCGGCGTACCGATTCCGGGAGTGGAGGCGCGAATCGTCGATCCTGATCCCAACGCCGACGGCGCCGGTGAGCTTCAGCTACGCGGGCCCGGTGTCGCGGCCGGATACTGGGAGATGCCCGAGGAGACCGCGGCGACGTTCGCCGACGGTTGGCTCAACACCGGCGACATAGGCACCATCGACGAGTCCGGCCACGTGCGACTGCTCGGCCGCGCGAAGGAGATGTACTTGCAGGGCGGCTACAACGTTTACCCCGTCGAGATCGAAAACCTGCTAGCCGATCATCCAACGGTCGCGATGGTGGCCGGCATCGGCGTACCCGACACGGTCCTCGGAGAGGTGGGGCGCTTCTACGTCGTACCGGCTCAAGGCGCAACAGCCGACGCCGGGGACCTGCTGGCCTACTGCAAGGAGAAGGTCGCCAACTACAAGGTGCCACGCGAGATCGTATTCGTCGACGAGTTGCCGCTGACCCCATCCGGCAAGATCGCGAAAGCGCAGCTGCGCGCCCAGTACGACGCCGAATGAGCGGGCGCCACTGATGGGCCGCCTGACCGCGCGACGCGACGTCGTCCGCCTCACTGAGGGCGGCAGTACTACCCGCCGCGACACCTTAGCCGTCGAAGAGCCGCTCGAGATCCGGGCGGCCGGACGGCAGTTCGCCGTCACAATGCGCACTCCGGGCGACGACATCGAGCTCACCCAAGGCTTCTTACTGACCGAAGGCCTCATCGGCAGCCGCGAGGACATCCGGACGATCCGATACTGCGACGGGGTGGACGACGAGGGTCGCAATACCTACAACGTGCTCGACGTCGACTTCGCGGCGGACGTCGATCTGGACGCACCGAGCCTGCAGCGCAACCTCTACGTATCCTCGTCGTGCGGGGTGTGCGGAAAGGCCTCGCTCGACGCCGTCCGCAGCACCTCTCGATATGCGACGGCGGACGCGGACCTCACCATCTCGGCCGCCTTACTCTGCGCGATGCCACCGAAACTGCGGGCGGCACAACGAATCTTCGAAAGCACAGGTGGCCTGCACGCGGCCGGGCTATTCACACCTGACGGCGAACTGCTGGCTATCCGCGAGGACGTCGGCCGGCACAACGCCGTCGACAAGGTGATCGGCTGGGCACTTGAGCAGGGCCGTGTCCCGCTGCGGCGCACCGTGCTGCTCGTGAGCGGGCGCGCGTCGTTCGAGCTGGTGCAAAAGGCGGTGATGGCGGGAATACCGGTCCTGGCTGCGGTTTCGGCGCCGTCCTCCCTCGCGGCCGACCTAGCCGAGGACAGTCACGTGACGCTCGTCGGTTTCCTGCGCGGAGCGGAAATGAACATCTACACGCATGCTGGCCGGGTCGTGCGTCCATAATTTGCATTGCACGCAAAAAGTACCTACACAGTCGTCGTACAGCCTCGTACGAAATCTGACGTATTTCGCTATAGGTACCTGTGAATTTGCGGCACGCTCGCCAATTTGGGATAAGACTGGTCGTCATCGGTAGTCACGGAAGGACACCACATGACGGACACACCACACACGTCGGACGGACACTTGCGCATCGGCGACGCCGAGCGCGAAATCGTGATCGGCCGTCTCAGCCTTGCCCATTCACTCGGCCAACTCGACGCTGACGAGTACGCCGAACGCAACGAAGCGGCGGTCAACGCGAAGACGCGTAACGACCTCGCCGACCTCACCAGCGATTTGCCTGATCCCGACGGATCGAAGACCGAACCACGCAAGAACGCGCTGGCCAGGGGCGCCGCGAAGATCGAGAGCGGTGCACGTACCGCCTGGGGCTCGCACAAAGTGCTGACGGCCGTCGGCATCGTGCTGCTGCTCAACATGATCGCGTGGACCGTCGCGGGAATCGCTAGCGGCGGAGGCCCGGACTTCGAGCACGGCGAGCATTTCGGGGCCATGCACGGCGGGGGCGGCGACTACGAGCACGGCGGCGGGCCGCAGTTCCTCGTCCTGCCGATCCTGATCGGGCTGTTTATCGCCATGGGGATTGCTCGCCGTCGCTCGCACCGCGACCAGTAGCGATCCGTCCCGCGACTAACCGGCCGCAGCCGATCCAGCCAACCGGCTGGATCGGCTGTCGACTACCGGGAGATCAGAGCGGCCTACAGGTTGCGCTCGGCGTAGACCTTCATCGCGTCTCGCACGTACTCGGCACCGTCGGCGCGTTGGGTGGTGTAGTTCGCGCCGAACCGTGGATCGTCGACGTACATCTGGCCTAGACCGGTGAAATAGTCCTTGCCCGGCCTCGTACCGCTAGCCGCGATCCAGTCGTAATGCCGACGTACGACGTCCTGCACCTCGTCCGAGTCAACCGATCGCCCAGCCATCTGGGCCTCGCCGTAATCCCGGACGAGATCCAGATGCACCTGGTGATGCCGCTTTTTGTCGTCGTCGGACATCGACCGCCACCAGCGATCGCCACTTTCGTAAGCTTCCTTGCCCCAGCGTTCGACGACCTCGTCCTTGTATTGCGTGTGGTCGAAGCCATTGAGGGATTCCGTTGCCATCAGCGCTTCACCCCTTTCGAGTTTCTCGATAGTTGATGACACCGACGCGATCTGCCGGCCAAGCCGCTCTTGGTCGCGCCTCAGGTCCTCGAGATGGCCCCGCAACGCCTCGGCTGTATCTTCCTGACCGTGCAGGATGTCCGCGATCGAGCCCAATCCGACGCCTAGTTCGCGCAGGATGAGGATGCGTTGCAGGCGGAGCAGAGACGACTGGTCGTAGTAGCGGTAGCCGTTGGCGCCTAACCGGGTCGGCTCAAGCAGCCCCAGCTCGCCGTAGTGCCGCAGCGTGCGGCTCGTCGTACCGGCGGCCGTGGACAGCTCGTGTATCGACCACTCCATGACCGTGTCTCCCTCCGAAATGCGTCGGTGAGACCAGTCTGCAACTTGACGCTACGTAAGAGTCAAGCCTTGAGGTAAGGCATCCAGGCGCCGTAGCCGATCGAGTCCGGTGCGACGTCGGGCGCGAGCTGTGCGCGCAAGTCGTTGAGCCAGCGACCCGCGTCCTCGCGGAGCATTCCGATGGCGGCGGCAATATGGTCCGGAGCGAACCCGCGAGAGCCGAGCTCCAGCACGGCTTCAAGTGCAAAGACGCGGGCGAATACCGCGCCGACCTCGACGAGTCGACGCTGCTGCGGACGGTCGCAGACGACTACGTTGAGCGCCGCGCCCATGACCTCGGCGGCGCGTGCCGTCGCTGGATCGTTGCGCAGGTACTCACCGAGATTGTCGGTGCCCTTTTTGCGCATGGTCTCGACGATCTTGGTGCCCACCTGTGCGTAGAGCACGTCGTTGGAGCCCTCGAAGATCTGGAACGGACGGGCATCGACGATCGCGCGGCCGGCGATGTGGTCCTGCCGGTAGCCCTTAGCGCCGACCAGCTGCAGCAGCGAATGCGCGGAGTCATGCATGTAATCGGTGCAGACGGACTTGATCGCGTTGGCCTCGCGACCGATCCGTGACAGGTCGTGCTCAAGATGCGCGTTTTCGGCGGCATACAGGCCGAGCGCGGAGATCGCCGTCAGCTGGCCCTGCATGCGGGCGAGCCGGGAGCGCACCTGGTCGTGCTCGACGAGCCGTTTGCCGCCGGCGACCCGGGTGTGGCAGTGATCGATCGCCTCGTCGACCATCCGGCGTACGAACCCGACGGACATGGCCGGAAACTGCACTCGGCTGCGGTGCAGCGTATCGAGCATCATCCGCAGGCCACCGCGGCCGCCTTGCAGGCGATGATCCGCAGGAACCGATACATCGACCTTGTTCTTGCCGTAAGGAATGCCATAGAGGCCAAGCGACTTGTAGTACTCGATGACCTCGATCTTCTGCTGCGGATCGTCCTGCTCGCAGATGAACATGTCGACGCCCTGGCTGAGATCGCCGGAGTCGTTCATGGGGCGGGCCATCATGAGCCAGTAGTCCGCGCACCCGGTCAGGCCGGCCCAGTGCTTGGTGCCGCGAATGCGGTAGCGGCCGTTCTCGTCGTGCCACGACGTACGCATGCCGAGCGCATCGGTGCCGAAGTCGGGCTCGGTGATCATCAGCCCGCCCATTGCGGCACCGGATCCGATCTTGTTGAGCACGCGAGCGGCGACCTGCTCGTCGGCGTACTTCGCGACCGGCTGGACGAATAGCGCGCTGTTGATACCGAGCGTGAGCCCAAGCGACATCGAGTGGTACGACGCGAGGTCGAGCATGGCCTGGCCGGCGATCGGTGTGTCGCCGTAACCGCCGAACTTGCTGGGAATGAACGCCCTGACCGGTTCCGCCGCCAACACATCGCGCATGACAAACGACGGTATGCCGCGAGACGACTCCATGAGGTCGGCATCGATCCGGTCGTGGAAGACCCGATCGAGTGTCGAGGAGAAGTTAGCCAGAAACTTCTCCGCGTCGTTGATGTTTGTGGTGCTGGGCTTGGCGGTAGTGGACCTGGTCAGTGTCTGAGCGGTCATCAAACTCCTTCATCGTGTGCGGCGCGGAAACGCATAGCGCCCTCGTGGCGCACACCTTGCTTACGGCTACGTTACCGTAGGTTCGGCTAGGGCTACGGTACCGTAGGTTGGCCCTCAGCGCGCCCCCTTGAGCAAGTGATTAAGCCGACTGCTCTTATCACACGCACCGGGAACTCACACAACCCGTACTGGTCACTGCCCCCTTGTCGACAAAAACTCCTCCTCGCGACGGCTCTTTTGCCGTCATGAGGAGGAGTTTGCCGCGACAGGGAGCCGGCTACACGCTAAACCGAAGGCAAACGTATCCGAGACCTCGCCCTTCCACCCTTGTGACCCAGATAACGTTTCGACGTACCTCGACCAGTGAGCACCGACTTTCAGCGACCTATCGCCGGCCTCTTCGGGGCCCCAAGCTAGACGGTCTGCGCGCCGCGCACCAGTTTGCCCGGAAGTTCGCCCGTTGCCTCGCCGTCGTGGTAAGTCTCAACGCCACTGACGAACGTGTGCCGGTAGCCATCGGCCCGCTGGAGAAGACGCCGTCCACCGGCCGGCAGGTCGTAGCGCACAGACGGCCGGTAGAGATGCAGTGCATCCATATCGATGATGTTGATGTCTGCTTTGTAGCCCGGCTGCAGCAGTCCGCGGTCGAGCAGCCCGACGGCCTCCGCCGTACCTCTCGCCTGGCGCGCGATCACGAACGGCAGATCGATCTTGCCGTGCGAGCGGTCGCGTGCCCAGTACTGCAGCAGCGTTGTCGGGAAGCTTCCGTCGCAGATCGTGCCGACGTGCGCGCCGCCGTCGGAGAGCCCCGGGATCGTGTGCGGGTGGGTCAGCATCTCCCGTACGCCGTCGAGGTTGCCGTGGCCGTAGTTGAGCAGCGGCGCGTAAATCTTGCCGCGACCCTCGTCCGAGACAAGGATGTCGTAGGCGATGTCCTCGGGCGTGCGACCCTCGGCGATCGCGCGGTTCTCCAGTGACTGTGTCTTCAGGTCCGGCTCGTAGTCCGGGGGATCTGCGAGGTAGACCATGTGTGAATACAGGTCGATGAGCGCGCCGCCAATGAGGTTGGGGTCCTTCTCATCCGTCTGCGCGGCCAGCATGCGCGCCTTGACCCCCGGATCGGCCATCTTTGCGGCCTGCTCGGGCACCGGGAGGTGAGACAGTTCTTTCCAGACAGGATTGAGCATGAACGGGTGCAGCGTGCACTCGAGCCCCTGGATGATCCCAATCGCGCGGGCGGCCGCCTGTCCTCTTAGCGTGTGCCCTTGCTCGTTCATCTCGGTGATGAAGGCAAGAATCGACCTGTACTTGTCCGGATCCGGACCGCCCTGCGCCAACGACAGCGACATCGGCCGGCCCGAGGCCTCGAGCATCTTGGTGACGAGCTCGAACTCGGCCTCTTCCTTGACGGGCAGATCAGACACCAACTGCAGTACGCCGGCCCCGGTCTCGCCGATCGCGCGCGCGATCGCGACGAGCTCTTCGACTCCGGCCCGGTACGACGGGGTCAGTTCCCCGGTGACACTCTTGTGGTTGAGCGTGCGCGAGGTCGAGAACCCAATCGCCCCAGCCTCAATTGCTTCGGCCGCGAGCTTGGCCATCATCGCGACTTCCTCTTCGGTCGCGATTTCGTGCGCCGCGGCCCGGTTGCCCATCGCGCGCACCCGGAGAGCGGCATGCGGCACTTGCGCGGCGAAGTCGACGTCGTGCGGGTTCTTCTCCAGCGCGTCAAGAAACTCGGGGAAAGTCTCCCAGTCCCAGGAAAGGCCTTCGGTCAGCGCGACACCGGGAATGTCTTCGACGCCTTCCATCAGCTGAATTAGTCGTTGATGGTCGGCCGGCTGCGCGGGAGCAAAGCCGACGCCGCAGTTGCCCATGATGACGGTGGTGACGCCATGCCACGACGTCGGCTGCAAGTAGCTGTCCCACGTCGCCTGGCCGTCGTAGTGCGTATGGATGTCGACGAAGCCGGGCGCCACGACCGCGCCCGCGGCGTCGATTTCGCGTTTGCCCTTGCCGTTGACCGTGCCAACTTCGGCGATCTTGCCGCCGGTCACGGCGACGTCGCCGGTAAAGCCTTCGGAGCCGGAACCATCGATGATGGTTCCGCCACGAATAACTAGATCGAATTCGGTCATGACAGTTTCTCCCTGAATTGAGGCAGCGAGCCGAAAGAATTCGTAATTGAAGCTAACTATCGCGGACTATTCCACATAAAAAACCAAACATCCATGCTTGAAACAAGAGCCCGGGCGACCACGTGCCGTTCAACCTCACGAATGGATGACCTCTGCACCGAATTCCTTGATGCTGCGAGCGTTGTCGGCGAAGTCGGGGTACGGCTGCGGAACGTTCATCAGGAAGTCGGTTGCGTACGACGTACCCGGGTCGGCGGCGATCTGACGCGCCACCACGTCCGGCGCTCCGGTGATGATGTGTCCGTCGGCCAGATAGTCCTCTGCGGCGTAGCCATCTGGAAAGCGCCCGGCCGGTGCGTGCGCTTTCAGCCATTTCGCCACACCTCGCCGTAGGCTCCGAGCCTCGCCTTGGTGCCTGGCGCAGAAGACCGATCGAGATAGTCCAGTGCGCGGCGTTCGACCGAGTGCGCGTTCACGCGCGCTGAAGTCGGCCAGCCGGACGGCAGTGTCAGCATCTTCGCGCGCGACGGGCGAGCCACGCCGACCCGCCATGATCCCGAGCCGATACTCCGAGGCGATCCGACATCCCTCGTCCGTGCCGGTAGCCAGCCAGAGTCGCTCACGGATTCCGTCGGGCCGCGGCACAATTCGATCGCCTTCCAGCTCGGCACACAAGGCGTGCAGCCGCTCAAGGAGGATCTCGTGCCGGTCCGCGTGGGTGATCCCAAATGCCTCGCTGGCCGCCGGATCCGCACCAGCGCCCAGGCCGAGGTGAAGCCGCCCGCCGCTAAGCGCATCGACGACCGCCGCGTCTTCGGCAAGCCGAATCGGGTCCTCCAACGCCGCCGCGACGACCGCCGTACCGATGTCAATGGACTCGGTCACCTGCGCGACCGCGCCAAGCAGGACGAATGGCGACGGAAGATGCCCGCGATGCGAGCCGAAGTGATGTTGTGCAACCCAGAACGACGAGAAGCCCGCCTCCTCGGCGATGCTCGCGAGCGCGACGGTCTCGCGCAGGACCTGCGCGCTGTCGCCGTCTCCGACGACGTGGCTGATCAACCCGTACCTCATCGCGGTGACCTCAACACAGCATGATGTGCGGCTTGCCGGTAGTCGGGTGCTCAATAATCTGCACGTCCACCCGATAGACCTCGGCGATGCGCTCGGTCGTGAGTACGTCGGCCGGCGTACCTTGCGCGACGACTCGCCCACGATCCAGCAGTACGACGGAGTCGCAGTAGCGGGCCGCGAGATTGAGGTCGTGCAGCGCAACGACGACCGTCGTACCCAACTTCGTCGCGAGGTCGAGCAGCGAGAGCTGGTGATGGAGGTCGAGGTGGTTGGTCGGCTCGTCCATGATCAGTAGCCTCGGTTGCTGCACCAGCGCTCGAGCGATAAGCACTCGCTGGCGTTCCCCGCCCGAGACATGCGAAAACACCTTGTGCGCCAGCGAAGTGATCTCCATCAGTTCCATCGCCGCGTCGCACAGATCTTCGTCGAAGGCCGTGTCCGGCTCCAGCAGCCGCTTGTGTGCGGTGCGCCCCATTCGGACGATCTCGCTGCAGGTGAGCGGAAATTCGGTCGGCGCATCCTGCAGTACGACGGCGGTCTGCTTCGCGTTCCATTTCACCGAATGCGTCCATACATCGTCGCGATCGAGATGCACCTGCCCCGCGGTCGGAGGCAGCGAACGGAAGATGGTGCGCAGCAGCGTGGATTTGCCGCTCCCATTGGGCCCGAGCAGTCCGACGACTGTCCCCGGTTCGGCGACCAGACCGACGGCCTCGAGGATGTGCGCGTCACCGATCCGGACGTCGATGCCATCTACATGCACGCGGGCGGGCATGTCGCCCGCTTGTCGGGCTCTCATCGGCCGGGGCCCTTACTGGTACGGCGCAACAGGTAGAGGAAGAACGGACCGCCGACGAGCGCGGTGATGATGCCGACCGGCAACTCTTCCGGGGAAATGACCGTGCGGGCCAGCAGATCGGCGCCGATGGTGAAGATCGCGCCGAGCAGCATCCCTACAGGCAGGCACCTGCGGTGGTTCGCGCCCACCAGCAGTCGGGTGATGTGGGGCATGACAAGTCCGACGAATCCGATCACACCGCAGACCGCGACAGTCACGCCGATCATCGCTGCGGACAGGACGAACATTCGCTGCCGGAAGCGGTGCACGTCGAGGCCCATGGAGATGGCGCTCTCTTCGCCGGTCAGTAACAGGTTGAGATTGCGCGCTTGGGCCAACGCGTAGCTGACGCCGAGCACGAGGACGATCGCCGGAATCGGGATCAACTTCCATTGCGCTGAGCCGAAACCGCCCAATGTCCAGAACAAGACCTGGGAGGCAAGGGTCCGATCGTCGGCGGTCAGGACAAGGAAGCTGGTGATCGCCGAGAGCACCGCGCTGATCGCCATACCCGTCAGGACCAACGTCGTGGCCGAGATACGCCCGCCGTACTTGGCGATACTCAGCACGAGAAGCAGGGTAAGCAGCGCGCCGAGGAACGCGGCGATGTTCAGCGTGTACGCCCCAAGGACTAGCAGCCCGAACCGCATGACGAATACGGCGCCGGTCGCGGCTCCGGCGGAGACGCCAAGCACCGTCGGCCCGGCGAGCGGATTGCGCATGACTGCCTGAACGACCGTGCCGACAACGGTCAGGCTCATGCCCGCGATGGCCGCGAGCAGGACCCGCGGCAGCCGCACATCCGCAACGATCCGGTCGGTGACGGCGTTCCAGGTTGGCGTGATCAGCCCGGGTGGAAAGATTCGGTGACCGATGACCCCCCATACGTCCGCCAGCGGTATGTGTACCGAGCCGATGGACAGAGCGAAGCCGGTGACGGCGATGAGGACCACCGTCAACGTGGTCACCGTCGCGGCCAGTCGGAGACGGTGACCGCCTGGTGAGGCGACGTGGACCCGACGTACCGATGCCTGGGTCGGCGACGACCGCAGCCGTGCAATGAGGCTCGCCCGCTCGTCGACTTCGGTATCGGTCTCGGTCACAATGCCGACCTACTTCTTCTTCGGATAAAGGTCAGGGTGAAACTGCTCAGCAAGTTGCTCGACACCCTCGGCCGACCGCGGCCCGGGTTGTGCGAGCGAGAGGCTGATCGTCGCGAAGTTTCCCTTCTTGATGGCAGTCGTATCGGCAAGCGCCGGAATGTCCTTCAACGTCGCGATCTTCGATTCGACGCTCGGGTCAAGGTAGTCGTAGATCAGGATAATGTCGGGGTTGGCGGCGGCCACCTGCTCCCACGACACCTTGCCCCACCGCAGTGGCTCGTCGGCGAGGATGTTCCTCCCGCCGGCCGCATCGATCATGACCGACGCGTAGGCCCAACCGCCGACCGTCTGCGGCGCGTCCGTGCCCGAGTTGTAGAGGAAAACCTTCGGCCGATCCGAACCCTTGACCGCGTCTTTGACCTTGTCCACTGTGGCATCGAACTTCTTCACCGCCTTCTCGGCCGCGGCGTTGACGTTGAAGATCTTGCCAATGGTCTTGAGCTCGTCCGGCATGTCTTGAAGCGTCTTGGGTTCATCGGTGCAGCCGACCGGGCTCAGGTGCGTTTTGATGCCCAAGTCCTGCAACTGCTGCCGAGTGTGGCCGGTGCTCGCGGAGAATCCATCGCCATATCCGGCGTACACGAAGTCGGGATTCGCGGCGAGTAGCTGCTCCATGCTCGGTTGTCCGGCTGCGAGGACCGGGATCTTGTCGTACGCCGACTTGTACTGCGGTCCGATCTTGCGACCCTTCAGGTACGCCGTACCCACCATCCGATCGCCGAGTCCGAGCTCAAGCATCGTCTCGGTGGCAGTCGAAGTAAGGGTGACGGCACGTTGAGGTGGCGCGTCGTAGGTCTGCGTCACGCCGCAACTCTCTACCGCCAACGGGTACGCCGTCTGCTTGCCCTTGGCCACCGCGGATCGGGACGAGGTTGCCTGCTTGTCGGCGACGGCGCTGCCACATCCTGCCACCGCGACAAGCGCGACGATAGTGACGGCGAGACACTTCGTAAGTACGGCGACGCGGTAGCGCATGAATGGTCCTTCGCGGGCAGTCGGTATGCGAAGGACCGGAAGCGATGGCATCAACCGGGACGCGGCCACCGCCGCCTATTGCAATCCTCGGCAATGTGAGCGGTCATCAACGCGAAGCCTCGGTATTCCGACTTAGCGACAATTACTCGGCCGCTCACGGTTGCGGGACAGTTCCGGAATTTCGCCGGATTCCCCTTGGCTCGCTTCGCGCACATTAGCAGACCGTTCATCGCCTTCACGTTCGTCCGGTTAGGGAGGCCGCCGCGTAGCGAAATCGGCTACCCTGATTCCACATTGGTAGACAAACAACTACGTTTGAGTATCCCGAATTCGCACCATTGGATGGACTTCATGACCGACCGACCGCACGTGATGACGGCACCGCGCCAGTCGCGATCCGAATTGTCGACGACCCGCTTGATCAACTCGGCCGCCGAACTCATCGCTGAAAACGGATATGAGCGCACGACCCTTGCGGCGATCGGGAAACACGCGGGTTACAGCCACGGCATTGTCACGCGCCGGTTCGGTTCCAAAGAAGGTCTCCTGATCGCACTCATCGAGAAGATGGCGATGGGCTGGACCGAGACTCACCTGAAGCCAGCGATCGGCAGTACGACGGGCCGCGAGGCGCTGCACATCCGAGTGAATGCGTTTCGATCCAGCTGGCGCAAGTCCGAGCGTCGCATGCGCGCCCTCTACACATTGATGTTTGAAGCGCTCGGACCGATCCCGCATCTCAAGGAGCGCATGGTCGAACTGCATCGGTACAGCCGGGAGTCGGTTATTGAGTTGATCCAGCTCGGCGTCGCCGACGGCAGCGTCGATCCAACAGTCGATTCAGAACGTGTCGCACGGCTCTTCCTTGGAGCGCTGCGCGGCGCGGCGTACCAGGCAATGCTCGATCCCGAGGCAGTCGACATCTACGACGCACTCGACGATCTAGACCTACTCGTCGACCGACTGGTGCCGGTCGCCGGCAAGTCGGCCAGCCCGAAGAAGTCAGCAACGAAGAAGTAAGTCACGACTTACCGCAGCCCTGGCGTACCGATCAACTCTTTTTCAGTTCCTGAGCGAGCATCACGATGATCCCGCTGGGGCCGCGGATATAGCTGAGTTTGTAGATGTCCTCGTAAGTCGCAACTCCGCGTAGCGGATAACACCCGTGCGCGGCGGCGATCTCAAGAGCCTCGTCGATGTCGTCGACTGAGAAGGCGACGCGGTGCATGCCGATCTCGTTGGGCTGCGTGGGCTCGGTTTCGATCGCGTTGGGGTGTATGTATTCGAAGAGTTCGAGGCGACCGCTGCCATCGGGTGTCTGAAGCATGGCAATGTTGGCGTGGTTGCCATCGAGGCCGACGGCCGTGTCGGCCCAATCGCCGCTGACTGTATCGCGGCCGAGGACGGTCAGGCCGAGATCGGTAAAAAAGGCGATAGTCGCCTCGAGATCACGGACGGCAACACCGACGTTCTCGAATTTGATTGGCATGCGTTGCACGCTATCGCATTGAGTTCGCCCCCACAGAGGACCGAACGACCGGCGGAATTGACGGCGTGCCACAGCGATCGGCGAGTGGGCAATTAGTACGCCGAGGATCGATGCACGATGGCCGGCGGCTATTCGCGTCGATTGGCGAGGGTGATGCGATGATGCAGGACCGGTGTACGGGTCGGCTCAATCCACGCCGGCGGGCGCCAGTGCGGGAGTCCATCGACCATGACTGATTCCCAGCCCCGGTCCTCGAATTCGCGGTGGTGGTATCCGCACGCGAGGGTCAAGTCGTCGATATCGGTGGGTCCGAGGTCGCGCCAGGAGGTGACGTGGTGGATGTCGCACCATTCCGGTGGTACGTCGCAGCCGGGGAAGCTGCAGCCGCCATCACGGGCGACGAGGGCGATGTACTGGCTCGCGGTTGCGAGCCGTTGCGCCCGGCCGAGGTAGAGCACGACTCCGCGGGAGTCGAGGACCGCGGGCAGGAACCGTAGCTGCGCGGCCTCGCGGAGCAGGTCCCGGATGGGGATGGGTACGCCGTGCGTGCTGGTCGCGTACCCGCAGCCACTGATCAGGTCTTCGAGGCGGATCGTGGTGATCACGGTCCCCCGCGCCCTAGCACCAGTCCGCGACGGGCCGGCGGTGACCGGGCTGGAACCGGTGGTGGCAGTGCTGGAACCGGGGGTGGCAGTGCTGGAACCGGGGGTGGCAGTGCCGGAACCGGTGGTGGCAGTGCCGGAATCGGTGGTGCCACCGGCGCTCCAATCGGCGGCAGCGCCCAGGCTGGCGGCGCTGCCCGCGTCGGATCCGGAGCCCGCGGCGCTGGTGTCGGAGATAGCGCCGGTGTCCTGAAGGCGGTGTAGCGCGTCGGAAGTATTGCCCGTGTCCTGGACGTGATGCAGCGCGTCCAGGAGCGCATCGTGCATCCGCTGACCAGCGGTACGAGCATCGCGCCCGGACACGTCTGCGGGCCGGGGAGCGGCCAGCGGGTCCAGGACTGCGCGCAGTGTCGCCAGTAGTTCCGCGGTCACCTGGCCGGTGACCTTGCCAGAATCGTGGACGCGCAGGAACCGCTGCCGTAAACGTTCATCATCACGCGGCTCGTTCCCGTCCGGATCCAGACGGTCCGTGATTTCGGCGGCGAGCCCTTCGAGGTCCCGCACCCCAAGAGTGTCCGTGTGGTTGACGAGGATGGTCTCTGCCTCGTCGAGGTCCGCCGGGTCTATGCCGGGATGTGGGGTGAGCCGGTGCAACATCTTGTGGATGACACGGGCTTGGGCCGGGGTGACCCGCCCGGCGGCCTGCCGTTCGGCGAGGTAGGCGCGTGCGGGTGGCATGGGCTGCCCGCCGAGGGTGATCCGTTCGCCGAGACTCTTCGCGGCCTCCACACGCTGGTACGCGTCGGCGCGGGTAATCCGCAGTGTCTCGGTAAGCAGCGTGACCGTGTTACGGCAGGTGAGTACCTCGGCGGCTCGGGTGTCCTCCAGTGCGCCGATGATCGCGTGATCGAGGACCGCGAGACTATTGCGGATCTTCTCCAGGTCGCCTGCGAACGCGAGCAAGTCGGTGGGCCCGAGCCCACTGAGCGAGGAACGAATAGCAGTACCGATCAACCCAGCGGCTGCGTCAGCGAGAGCGTGCTGGCCCTCGGCGAGCTGGTCACGCTCCGGTAGGTACGCCACGCTCACGACTGCTCACCCCCTCCCGCTCAGAACATCCCTATCGCACCGATCGTACTAATGATCGAAGTACATATGTTCGATTCTAATCGCCGCCCACGCGCTTGTCTAGTGGTCAGGGCATATTTACTGGCTTCGTTAACCGCGCGGCGGAACCCTCCAAAAGCCACGATCACTGCCGCCGAATACCCACGCGCGGCAGGTCCTCGCCGGGTGGGGCCGTCACAGGTGTGCTGTTTTGCATCGCCGGCCGGTGTCTCTTGCTGCGCAACTCCACATTTGTATCGGATTGCCGGTCGTGACGGACGGCTGCAGCTCCTCCCGTGGAGCGTCGGCCGATTAAATCGGGGCGCGCTACTTCTTCTTGACCGCGACCCCTCGGAATTGGTACGCCGCATCTGCCGGCATCGTCACGTTGGAGACGCCGTCCGCGAGCGCCATCACCGAATGCGCCGCACAGATGGGCATGAGACTCGTCGGCTCTTTAATGAACAGATCCATGAACTTCGAGTACGTGGCTGTGCGGGTCGCAGGATCGGTCGCCGACGCCCCTTCGACCGCCGTATCGATCAAGTTCTGCGACGTGGCGCCTCCCGGGTTGTACTGAGACTCGGGAAGTAGGTTGCGGTCGATGACAGCCGCCGGGTCGGGTGAGCCGGTATATGCCGATAACGTCACCGGTGTCTGCTTCGTGATCGCGAAGTGTTCGGTGATCCCTCCTGCGGGCACTGGCTGAGCCTCGATGTCGAGTCCGGCCTCTTTGAACTGCTCCTGAAGGACTTCGAGGATTTTGACCGTAGTAGTCAGGTTCGTCGTCACGACCTTGAATTTGCTGCCCTTCGTAAGCCCGGCCTTCTTCAGCAGATCCTTGGCTTTCTTCACGTCGTGCGGCCACACATCGAGACCGTCGCCGATTTTCTTGTCGTATCCAACGCTGCTCTCGGGCCATGGCTGGATCTGAGGTGTACATGAGCCTCCGAGGAGTCCGTCCCCGATTGCTTTTCTATCGATCAGATAGTTCATCGCTAGCCGTACCGACGGATCGTCGAAGGGCGCCACGCTCGTGTTCACCGCAAGGAAATAGACCAGGTAGCTTGGCCGCGATATAAGGGTTGCGCCGGTACTTTCGGCACTGCTGCGCTGATCCGGCGACACCTGGATCCCCGACAACTCCCCTGACTTAAGAGCGTTCAACCGGGTCTGGTCCTCCGGCATCGACTTGATCGCCATCGTCGCGACCTTCTGAGCGTCCGGGTCCCAGTAGCCTTCCGATTTCTTGTAGCTGATCGAGGCGCCCGGGACGATATCCGTTGCAACGTAAGGGCCAATCCCGGCTGGCGCCGACTCCATTGTCCCTTCGGCAATCGCTTTGGGCGACGCGATCATTCCCGGTCTGGCCGCGAGGGAGGTCAGGAGCGCACCGAGTCCACTACTGACGGTTAACTTCACGGTGAGGTCGTCCACGACCTGCACGTCGGTCAGGGTCGCAATCTCTTGAGCGATCTTGCTTCCTGCACCTTTTGCTCGGTCCAGGTTGACCTTGACGGCCTCGGCGTTAAACGCAACTCCATCGGAGAACTTCAGGTTGTCGCGCAGTTTCAAAGTCAGGGCGGTTTTGTCCGCGGATTCTTCCCAGCTGGTGGCAAGCATCGGCTCAAACTTGCCGTCCTCGGTGAGGTATAGCAACCGGTCATAAATCGGATACATATAAGTCTGGTCTTGACCGGATGCGCTCTTAACCGGATCCAGGCTCGAGTTCGGATAGGTGTAACCAAAGCTGAACTCCGCGTTGGGATCGACGTCTTTCTCCAACGCGATGCTGCTGGGCAACGATGCGTCATTTGACTTTGCCTTGTCCGGTGGCGCGCCACAGGCCGACAGAAGCATCAGGCTGGCTGCGACCGCAGACATGGCAAATCGAGATCGCGAAAGCATAGAGGGGTCCAATCAGAGCGGTAGCGTTCCGGGATTTTGAGATTCCGACGGGGCACTCTCATGTTCAACGGCCCCTGTCGCATACCTCGCCTGGCGACCGATGCCCTATCGGTGTCGGATAGTTAACAACGGGCTAACGTAGGTTGTCAACTATCTACGTTATCCCCCACCTGCGCCCTCTCGAGGGACGGCTAGTTAGCACTTCCGCTGCGCACGCGGGTGTCCGGGCACGGCTTGAAGCGACTCCCGTCTTCGCAAGGTAACGAACAGATAACGAATAGCCGCGTAAGGTTCCCAGTAACGTTTGTTGCTGACAATCTACGTTTTACCCGTACGCGGTGCGACACCGTGGGCGGCGTGGACTCGCGTCTGGACCCAGTCGCCGTCCGTTGCGGTCGAGGTCGTCGAAGCGTTACAACCTAGCGGGAGCCCAATGATTTGCAGCCCGGCCTCGACCAATCCCCCAACTGAAAGGGCCGTCTGCTCGTGACCGATCCCGATTTTGACCAGTTTATTCTCGCGAAGAAGGGCAACCAGTACGAATTCTTCGAGGTGGGTCAGCGGTTTACCCACCACTGGGGCCGAACGTTCACCGCCGCCGATTCGATCCTCTTCTCGACCGGCACGTGTAACTGGACCCCGATGTACGTCAACGCCGAATACGCCAAGGCCCACGAGCACCCGGACATCGTCATCAACCCGATGCTCGTGCTGTGTACGGCGGTCGGGATGTCGGTCGAGGACCTCAGTGAAGGTGGCGGACCGTTCCTCGGGGTCAACGACATCGACTTCGTTCAGTCGGTCTATCCCGGCGACACGATCACCGCGCACTCCGAAGTGCTCGACAAGCGCGAATCGACGAGCCACCCAGACGCCGGGATCGTCACGTGGCGCACCGAGGCGACTAACCAGAACGGCGAGAGCGTGCTGCGCTACTCGCGCACCAACCTGATCCGAAAGGCGGCCGCCGCATGAGCGACGACATTCGCGAAGCCCCCGTCCCCATCCTTAAAAGTCCCTGGGCCACACCCGAACGGCTCCGGCTGCAACAGGAGGCACGCGAGTTCGCGGCCAACGTCGTCACTCCCCTGGCTAACAAGCTGGACAAGAAGAAAGGTGAGTTCCCGCGCTCGTTCCTGGACCAGATGGGTAAGCAGGGCTATTTCGGGATCCTGGTCGACAAGAAGTACGGCGGCATGGGTCTCGGCGCGTTCGAGTACTGCATGATCTCCGAGGAACTCGCCCGCGGCTGGATGAGCGCCGCGAGCATCATCGCCCGCGCGCAGGGCGGCGGCGTGGTCGGCGACGAAAAGCGCCGCGAAGAGCTACTCCGCAAAAGCGCTGCGGGACAGTGGATCGGTTCGACCGCCCTGTCCGAGCCGGGCACGGGAAGCGACCTCGCGTCGGTCTCCACTCGGGCCACACGTGATGGCGACGAATGGGTGCTCAACGGGCAGAAACGATGGACCGGTTTCGCGAAGGGCTCGGACTACATCAGGATCCTCGCGCGAACTCGGGACCCGAAGAAAGGTGAACGCCGGGCAGCCGGGATGGCCAACTTCGTCATCGAGAAGAAGCGGGGCTCGTTCCCAGAAGGCATCACCGGCACCCTGATTGACAAGATCGGCTACCACGGCTTCACCACCTGGCAGCTCACCCTGGACAACGTGCGCATACCGGCCACGCACAAGGTCGAAGACGAGGGCGGCACGGCGGCGTTCAAGAGTGTGCAGGCCATGCTCAACCGGGCACGCGTGCACACTGCTGCCCGCGCGGTCGGCTTGGCCCGCGCCGCCGTCGAGGACACCACCGTCTATATCCAGAAGCGCGAGCAGTTCGGCGAACCGCTGGCGAACTTCCAGGCGCTTCGGTTCATGCTGGCCGAGATGGCGGCCCGCGTCGAGCAGGCCCGGTCGTTCTACCACCATGTCGCACATCTCATCGACAGCGGCGAACCAGCCGAGAAAGAGTCCGCGATGATCAAGCTGCTCGCCACCGAGATGGCCGTAGAAGTGACCGGACAGGCGCTACAAATGCACGGCGGTAATGGCTACACCACCGAGTACTCCATCGAACGGTACTGGCGCGATGCGCGACTGACGACGATATTCGAGGGTACGAGCCAGATCCAGCAGCGCATCATCTCCGATCGGCTGCTGCCACGAGGAGGACGGGTATGAGCGCCACCAACAACGTCGAAGCATCGAGACTGCTCGGCGCGACCGGCTGGTTCGAGGACTTCACCGAGGGCCAGCAGATCCGGCACGCGCGGGCCTCGACCATCGACGAGATCGAGGGCTCGTTCATCGCCAAGCAGGTGATGAACACCGCGCAAGCGCATTTCAATGACCACGTCCAGCACGGAATGGGCGAGGGTCGGGTGGTGTTCGGCCTCGCGACCGCGTCGATGGTGATGGGCCTGTCGTCGCAGGACTGCACCGAACATGCCATCACCGAGCTCGGGTGCGACAAGTTCCGCTTCCGCTCCCCCGTCCACCACGGCGACACCGTCTCGGCGTACACCGAGGTGCTCAGCGTCGCTGATGCCCCGGACCGCGAGGACGCCGGTGTCGTGGTCTTCAAACACTGGGGCCTTAAGCACGACGGGGTGATCGTCTTCGAAGGCGAGCGGACCGTACTGATTAAACGTAAAAGTCACTGGAGCTAAGGAAAGTATTCATATGAGCAACAAGTACGCACCACGACCGAACCGGCTGCGCCGGAGCGAGTTGTCCACGCCCGGCAGCAGTGAGAAGATGATCGCCAAGGCCGCGACCAGCGACGCCGACTTCGTCTTCCTCGACCTCGAGGACGCCGTCGCACCCACCGAAAAAGAGGCTTCCCGCGCGAAGATCGTCGCCGGCCTCAACGAGCAGGACTGGGGCAAGAAGACCCGATCGGTGCGCATCAACGGCGTACACACGCAGTGGTGCCACGGAGACGTCATCGAGGTCGTCACCGGCGCCGGCGCGAACCTCGACGTCATCATCATCCCGAAGGTGAAGTCGCCTCGCGACGTGTGGTTCGTCGATGACCTACTGACCCAGCTGGAGACCAAGCTCGGCCTCGAGGTTGGCCGGATCGGTCTCGAGCTGCTCATCGAGGAGACAGAGGCACTCGCCTGTGTCGAGGACATCGCCGGGTGCAGCCCACGACTCGAAGCGATCATCCTCGGTGTCGGTGACCTCTCGGCCAGCCAAGGCATCCGGGCCGGGCACATCGGCGGCGGTGACGGCTACCCCGGCGACATGTGGCACTACGCCCGTAACCGGATGATCGTCGCGGCCCGTGCTAACGGCATCGACGCAATCGACGGCCCATATGGCGACTTCAAGGACCCGGAGGGCTACCGGCAGCAGGCTATGTGGTCGACGACGCTGGGCGCGGTCGGTAAGTGGTGCATTCACCCGAGCCAGATCGAGATCTGTAACGAGGTCTACGCACCCACCGCGTCGGAGATCGAGAAGGCGACCGCCGTGGTGGCGGCCGTCCGCGACGCGGAAGAGAACGGCCTGGGCGCGGCGAACCTCGATGGCGTGATGATCGACGCGGCGACCGCACGGATCTTCGAAGGCGTCCTCGAGCGCGCGCAGCAGTGCGGACTCGTCAGCTGATGCCGACAGAAACCAACGGGCCGCTGCACGGCATCAAAGTCCTCGACCTGACCGCGATGCTCGCTGGGCCATACGCCACGATGCTGCTGGCCGACCTCGGCGCGGACGTGGTCAAGGTCGAGCCACCGGATGGCGATAACACGCGCGCGGTCGGGCCTTTTCGAGACGGCGATTCGCCGGAGGGATTGGCCGGTTACTTCCAGTCGATCAACCGAGGCAAGAAGAGCGTCGTACTCAACCTTCGTGCCGAGCAGGACAAGGCGACGTTTCTTCGGCTGGTCGAGGCGGCCGATGTAGTGGTCGAGAACTACTCCGCCGGTGTCATGGGCCGCCTTGGACTGAACTACGAGGTCCTGGCCGAGATCAACCCGCGACTGGTCTACGGCACACTGCGCGGATTTGGCGATCCCCGCTCCGGGGAGAGCCCCTACACGAACTGGCCCGCGTTCGACGTCGTCGCTCAGGCCATGGGCGGCTTCCTAGGAATCACCGGCACGCCCGACGGCACCCCAATCAAGTCCGGACCCGGGGTCGGTGACATCTTCCCCGGCACCTTGCTCGCACTCGGGATCGTCTCGGCCGTCCGCCACGCCGAACACACCGGACTCGGACAGTTCGTCGATATCGCTATGTACGACGCTGTCCTCGCGTTATGTGAACGCGCCGTATATCAGCACTCTTACACCGGAGCCGTGCCCAAGCAGCAGGGAAACTCGCACCCATTGCTGTATCCGTTCGACATCATGCAGACCGCGGACGGCTGGATCGCGGTCGCGGCCAACAAGGAGCCACACTGGAGGATCCTGGTCGACGAGATGGGACATCCCGAGCTCGCGACCGATCCCCGCTATGCCACGAACGCCGACCGCGCCGTCCGTAACGCCGAGCTGCGGCCCATCGTCGAACCGTGGATCCGGGCACGAAGCAATGCAGACCTGGTCGCCCTGTTTGGCGGTCGTATCCCGATCGGCCCGGTCAACTCAATCGCAGACATATTTGGCGATCCACATGCGAAGGTGCGCGAGATGCTCGTCCAGGTCGAGCAACCCGGAAGCGCCGTACCGGTCACCATCGCAGGCGCCCCCATCAAACTCAGCGCCACGCCCGCCGCCGTCCGCCGTCGGGCACCATTGCTCGGCGAGCAGAACCCGACGGACATCCTCAACGAATGGATCGCACAGACCTCGAACGTCTGACGTAGCTAGTACCAACTGCGCCAGGAAGCATCAAGATTGGAGCACCTCATGGAATCAGTAACCGCGTTCCTTGCACAGTCGGCTACCCAGTACGAGTTCGATAGTCTGCCGCCGCACGTCATACGGGTGGCGCAGTCCTGCATCTTGGACTGGCTCGGGGTCACGATCGCGGCCGCCGACGAGTCGGTGGTCGTCGCGGTCCGCGACACGCTGTCCGGAGGCGGAGACTGCACTTTGGTCGGCTCGGATCGGGCGGCCACACCTCTAGCCGCAGCCCGGATCAACGGCACGGCCGGGCATGTCCTTGACTACGACGACGTGCACGCCGAGTTCGGCGGTCACCCGACGGTCCCGATCCTGCCGGCCATCCTCGCACTCGCAGAGTCGGACGGCTCCAGCGGTCGGGAGCTGATCACTGCCTTTGTCGCGGGGCTCGAGACGGAGTCCCGGATCAATGCGATCGTTGCGCCCTCGCACTACGCGATGGGGTTTCACACCACCGCGTCGGTCGGCGTCTTCGGTGCGGCGGCCGCCGCAGCACGGCTGATGTCCCTCGATCCCGACCAGACGGCACACGCCCTCGGGCTGGCCTCGATCAGTGCCTCCGGGCTGAAGTCCGGATTTGGGACCTGGGGCAAGTCGCTGCAAGTGGGACACGCGGCGCACGAAGGCGCACTGGCTGCGACACTTGCCGGCAAGGGCGCGGTCGGTCCGGCGGACGGGATCGAGTGCGACCAGGGATTCGCCCGGACCCACTCGACTGAGCAGGACTTTGCCGCAGCCATGCAGCCGGTCGGAAAACCCTGGCACACAAAGGATGTGCTGTTCAAGTATCACGCCTCGTGTTACGGCACGCATTCCAGTATCGAGTCGCTACTGCGACTACGGGAGCATGCCGGGGCCGCCGAGGTCAGCGGAATCGACCTCGCAATCTCACCACGGCATGTCGGCATGTGCACGCAGGTCGACGTGAGTACGCCGCTGCAGGCGAAGTTCAGCCTCGCGTTTACCAGCGCCCTGGCATGGGCACGCGGCAGCGCGGCCCGCGAAGACTTCGCCCCGGCCGTCGTCAGTGATGGCGCGTTGCAGACACTCGCCGGCAAGGTGACCACCACGGCCGAGGACAATAGGGACTTCCACCTGACCGACGTACGCGTACACCTGGCGGACGGTACGACGCTGCGCGAGGAGGTCGACATGTCGCTCGCCGTACCCGAAGGGCAACTCGACGCTCAATGGGACAAACTCGCGGCGAAGTTCCACTCGCTGGTTGACCCGATCTGCGGCATCGAGCGGGCCGGACAGATCGTCGACACAGTGGCGAAATTGGCCGACCTCGACAACGTTGCGAAACTGACCGCGCTCACCCGACCGAATTTCGGTGGTTGAGCGAAGCGAGGAACGAGCGTAGCCGAATCCTCGCAACTTGGACGTGTCCGTCTCGGCTACGTCCGATGCGCTTCTGACGACCGGCTTACGAAGTCGAGGACGGCCGCGTTGAAGTCGTCGGACTTTTCGGCGTTGATCGCGTGACCGCCTTCGATATCGACGACATCGAGGCGGGCGATTGCCGAGCGCGCTTCAGGGATGCATGGCTGGAACCGCTTCTCCCACCGCCCGTTGACCAACAGCACCGGCACCTGCAGCTGAGCGAAGTCCCCGACCGACTGCCACTCATGCATGCGCGAAGCGAAGTCGAAAAACGTCTGCATCTGCACCGCGTCGGCGGCATCGATCATGCGATCTTTCAGGGGCTGCGGCAGCCGGGTGGCATTCGCTGGATGCATGGGAAGGTCCCGGGTCACTTTTGGTCCTGGAGGTGTCGCATCGTTGCCGTTGCCGGATCGGTCCGGCGTCAGCTGAGCCGACCGGGACACCCCAAACGCCGCGCGCGAGTTGGTGAAGATGAGGCCGAAGACGTGCTCTGGATGCGCGAGGCAGTAGCGGATCGCGATCGCGCCGCCCAGCGACTGGCCACAGACCCACCAACGGTCAATGCCCGCCTCGACCCTAATCAGTTCTAGCTCTGCGATCACATGACTCGGCGAATAGTCCGCCGGCTCGTCGTACGCCGGCGAGCGTCCGTGGCCAGGGAGCTCGACCATGAGCAACCGGAACTCCCGGCCGAGCGCATCACGGTTGAGGTCCCACTGCGCGTTACTGGACAGCATCCCGTGCAGCATGAGCATGGGCGTTCCAGCTTGATTGCCAGCTGTCTCTACAAACATCACCCAGCCAGACTTTCACGAGCAAGTGGAAGTAGTGCGCGCGGCATGTCGTTGTCTGTGTCACGAATTGTGCACTTGTGTCACAGAGGTCGGTGACACAAGTGCGTGGTTGGTGACACAACCACTCGCTAGCCGGACGTGACCGCGCCTCTCGACGCGGAGGACACGGTCCGGGCGTACTTCGCGAACACGCTCATCGGGTAGTCCGGTTTTGGCGCGCGCCAAAGGTTTCGACGTACTTCCAGCTCGCTTTCGGTTACGTCGAGGTCGATTCGACGCGCGTCGAGATCGACCGTCACGATGTCACCGTCCTGCACGAGCGCAATCGGGCCGCCGACCGCTGCCTCCGGCGCGACATGGCCGATCACAATGCCATGCGAGATTCCGGAAAACCGCCCGTCGGTGATCAATGCGACCGTGTCCTTGAGGCCGCGGCCGACGACCGCTGCCGTTGTACGGGCCGTCTCGCTCATGCCGGGCCCGCCGACCGGGCCTTCGTAGCGAACCACGATGGTGTCGCCGGCTTCGATCTGCCCGCCCTGCACTGCCTTGTACGCCGCGGACTCGGAATCGAACACTCGCGCCCGACCGACGTGACGTCGTACCGTCGTACCGGTTGCCTTGAGCACACTGCCTTCTGGCGCGAGGTCACCGCGCAGGATTATCCAGCCACCAGTAGGGTCCAGGGGTGCCGAAGCCGGTACGACGACGTCCTGCCCGTCGGGTCGGCTGACGCCGTCAAGCCGCTCGGCGAGAGTGCGGCCGTCGACGGTCGGAGCGTCGCCGGCCAGCAAGCCGGCATCAAGCAGTTCACGCATGACCACGGGTAGACCACCGATGCGCTCGAGGTCGGCCATCAGATAGCGCCCGGATGGCGTGAAGTCACCGATGTGCGGCGTATGGTCGCTCACGGCCTGAAACTCGTCGATGTCCAGCTCGACACCGGCTTCGGCCGCGATCGCCAAAAGATGCAACACCGCGTTGGTCGAACCACCCATTGAAGCCACCACCGTCATCGCGTTGTGCAGCGACTCCGAGGTGATGAGGTCGCGCGGTGTGACGCCGCGTCGTAGCGCCTCGACGGCGAGTTTGCCGCTCTCATAGGCCATCTCGCGGCGCCGGTCGCTTGAGGCCGGCGCACTGGCTACGTTGGCTGCCGTTATTCCGAGCGCCTCGATCGCCGACCCCATCGTGTTGGCGGTGAACATACCCGCACAAGAACCAGGGCCCGGGATAGCGGTCCGCTCCAGCTCGTCGAGGTCTTCTCTCGTCGCCTTGCCAGCCGCCAACTCACCCGCTGCCTCGGCAATCGTCTGGATGGATACGTCGCGGTCGTGGAACCGCCCGGGTAGCACGCTTCCGCCGTACAGGTAGACGGCCGGGATGTTCACCCGCGCCAGCGCCATCACGCAGCCCGGGTTGGTCTTGTCGCAGGCACCGATCGCGACCATCGCGTCGAAGGCGTACGCCGTGGCGGCAAGTTCGATCGAGTCGGCAATGACGTCCCTGCTGATCAACGACGCACCGCCGCGGGCCAGTACGCCGTCACTGACCGCGACGGTGTTGATCTCCATCGGCGTACCGCCCGCGTCGCGCACCCCGCGCGCAACGTCCTCACCTAAGTCACGCAGGTGGAAGTTGCACGGCATCGCGCCACTCCACGTGTTGGCAATCCCGACAATCGGCTTGGCCAGATCGTCGGAGTCGAAGCCGGCGCCGCGCAACATCGCCCGAGGTGCCCACCTGCCCGGTGCGGTGAGAATCCCGCTGTGCGGCTTGTTCGAATCGACATCTCGCGGCATCAGGCACTTCCTTCGGCGTTCGGCGCAGCAGTCTTAGTCCGATCAGCCTAGAACTATTCCGCAAGCGACCCGGAAACCACCGCAGCGCGTTCGCGGCGGGCTTTTGCGCTCACTTCCGGTACCGCCGACAACAACGACTGCGTGTACTCCTGAGCGGGCGCGTCGAAGACCTGATCCGCGTCGCCCTGCTCCACGATCTCACCCAAATTCATCACCGCGATCCGGTCCGCGACCTGACGCACCACACCAAGATCATGCGTAATGAACAAGAACGCCAAACCCCGCTCGGCCTGAATATCCTTCAACAGGTTCAGGATCTGCGCCTGCGTCGACACATCCAGCGCCGACACCGCCTCATCAGCCACAATCACCTGCGGATCGGCCGCTAACGCCCGCGCAATCGCGATCCGCTGACGCTGCCCACCCGAAAACTCGTGCGGATACCGGTGCAACGCCGTCGCCGGCAAACCCACCAACTCCAACAACTCCAGCACCCGCGCATCAAGGGCTTTACCGCCCAGGCCCTCATGCACAATCAACGGCTCACCAATATTGAACACGATCATCTTCATCGGATTCAACGACGCGAACGGATCCTGAAACACCATCTGCAAACCACGCCGCTTCGAACGCAACTCCTTCGCACTCAGCGCGGTCCAGTCATCACCTAACACCGTGACGGTGCCCGCATCGGGAGTCTCCAACTGCGTCACCAGACGCGCCGTGGTCGACTTCCCCGACCCCGACTCACCTACCAACGCCAACGTCTCACCAGAACGCAACGACAGTGACACGTCCTTCACCGCGTCCAGCCACACACTCGGGCGGCCCAACCAGTTACGGCCCGTCACAAACCTCTTACACAGGCCCGACGCCTCCAACACCACGTCTCCACCGGCCGTAGACGCACCGGCCACATCTTTAGCCGTGCCCGTCGTACCAGTCTCGGTGCTCATTCCACGCCCTCCAACTCCAGGTCGCTACTACGCACACACCGCACCGAACGCCCACTCTCGACCTGCGCCAGCACCTGCGGCGACGCGCATTCCGGCTTCGCGAATCCACACCGCGGCGCGAACCGGCACCCGGCCGGCATCTCATGCAACATCGGCACCTTCCCCGGAATCGACGACAACCGCGCCAACCGCGTCCGCGTCGAGGGCACCGACGCCAACAACCCCGCCGTATACGGATGCCGCGGATCTTCCAGCACCTGCGCCGTCGTGCCGGACTCGATCACCTGACCGGCATACATCACATTAAGGAAATCGGTGTACTCACTGATCACGCCCATATCGTGCGTCACCAACAACACCGCCATCCCGTCCGCGGCCAACGACTGCAACAAACGCATGATCTGCGCCTGCACCGTCACGTCCAACGCCGTCGTCGGCTCATCGGCGATCAACACGTCAGGCTCGCAGCTGATCGCCATCGCGATCAACACCCGCTGCAACATCCCGCCGCTCATCTCAAACGGGTACGCGTTATAGCGCCGCGCCGGGTCCGGAATACCCACCCGGTCCAACAACTCGATCGCCCGCGTCTTCGCCTTCGCCTTACTCAGGCCCAAGTGCGTGCGCAGCACCTCACTGATACTCGAACCGACCGTGAACATCGGATCCAGACTCGTCATCGGCTCCTGGAAAATCATCGCGATATCGCGGCCCCGCGCCCGCCGTAACGCGCCGGTGCTCAACCCCAGGATGTCGGTCGCACCCACATGGACACTGCCGGACTCCACCCGCAGCACCCGCGCCTCCAACAAGCGCATCGTCGCAAGCGCCGTAACCGTCTTCCCCGACCCCGACTCCCCCGCCAGGCCGGTGATCTTCCCCGCCCGAAGCGTCAGGCTCACGTCCTCGATCACCGGGAACCGGCCCTGCATCGTCGCCGCCGACACCGTCAAACCCGCCACCGCAAGCGGCGCCGCATCACTCGCGATATCGACGGGTGCACCAGTGACCACATCGGTGGCGGTAGTGGTGTTACTTGGCATGGCGCATCTCCTTACCCAACGAATCGCGCATCCCATCACCCAAGAACTGGAACGCCAGGATCAGAATCGTGATCGCGATCCCCGGGCCCAGTGACTGGAACGGCAACTCGTGAATGTTCTCGAACGTGCGGCGTAACACCACGCCCCACGACGCGTCCGGTGGCTGCACCCCGATCCCGAAGAACGACAGCGCCGCCTCGATCAGGACCCCGAACCCGAGCAGGACCGTGCACTGCACAATCAGTGACCCCGCGACGTTCGGCACGATATGAGTACGGATCACCCGCACCGGGCTCACTCCGATCGTGCGCGCGGCATCAACGAACATCGAGGTCCGGACCGCCATCGTCTCCCCACGCATCACGCGGAACAACCTAGGCGCGAACAGGACCCCGACCGCGATCATCGCGTTCACCGTCGACGGGCCACGCACCGCGACCACCGCCATCGCCAGGATGATGCCCGGAATCGCGAACAGCGCGTCCGCGATCCGGCTGGTCAGCCAGTCGAACCAGCCCGCGAAATAGCCCGCGAGCAGGCCCAGCGGGACCCCAATCAGTACGCCCACACCGACCGCGATAAACGGCGCCATCAACGTGATCCGGGTCCCGATAATCAACCGAGACAACTGATCACGGCCCAAATCATCGGTGCCGAGCAGATGCGCGTTATGCGGCGGCAGGTTCCGCGCCGTCAAATCCTGATCGGTCGGGTCATACGGCATCAACACGTTCGCGAAGATCGCCACCAACAACAGCAACACCAGGATGATCAACGAGAGCATCGCGAGCTTCTCGCGCATCAGCCGGGAGAAGAACCGCTTAAACGGGGACCCGGTCTGACCCGTGCCGACCGTGCCACCACTCGGCGCCGAGCCTCCGGCGGCGAGGCCCGCCTCGCCGTCTATGACCAGTTCCGTGTCCTGATCAGTCTGGTTCGTGGTCGTCACCTGTTTACCGCCTTCCGCAGCCGCGGGTTAATCCACGCGTACGACATATCCACCAACAGATTCACCAAAATCACGACCGTCGCGATCAGGATCACCACGCCCTGGATCGTCGGGATGTCTTGAGACAAGACCGCATTCAGAGTCAGATCCCCGATCCCGGGCATCGCGAACAACAACTCGACCACGACTGCCGCACCGATCAACCGTTCCACCTGCAGGCCCGCGACGGTGACCACCGGCACGCCACTATTACGCAGCACGTGCCGCAAATTGATCGACCGGGTCCGTAGCCCCATCGCGCGACTCGTGCGCACATGGTCCATCCCCACCACCGTCGCCACCGACGAGCGGGTCTGCCGCGCGATATCGGCCGCCGACGTCGCCGCGACCGCGGCCCCCGGCAGGATCATCGAGTAGAACCACGGCCCCACGCCCTTACTGATCGGCGTGTAACCGGTCGCGTTGAACATGCCCAAACTGATCGCGAACAGGCCGATCAGCAGCATCGCCAACCAGAACGCCGGGATCGAGATCCCGAGCGTGGTGATGAACGTGACCACCCGGTCGGTGACACTGCCCGGGCGCAGACCCGCGACCAGACCCGCCGGGATCCCGATCAGGACCGAGAACACCAACCCGACCACCACGATCGAGGCCGTCACCCCGAACCGTTGACCCAACAAGTCCAGCACCGGCACGTTAAACATGAATGAGTTACCCAGGTCGCCCTGCACCGCAGAAGCCATCCAGTCACCGAACTGCACAAAGAACGACCGGTCGAAACCCAGCTCATGGGAAATCTTCGCGATATCCGCCGCCGTCGCCCCATCACCAGCAATCGTCGCGGCCGGATCCCCCGGCATCAAATACACCAGACCGAACGTCAAACACGCCACGATCACCACCAACGGGATCGTCACCAACAAACGCCGCAGCGCATAACCCCACATAACTCAGAACCCCATCGCCCGCACGTCGGGCCAGGCGCGATGCTCAGACCTGGTCTCCATCAACAACGACACCTGCATGCGCGATTTCCAATCAAATTTCCGGGGCCATGGCACAAAGAATCGACGATTTCGCCCAGCTGAAGTGCTTCGGCGTCAAATCGTCGACCAAATTCAGTAGAAGAAGCTCAGATATCTGCTATGTAAATTCACGGTCGGCACGGACGTTCCGTTGGGTCGTCGGATGTGGTCTGTCTGAACCAGTCGAGATGGTCGATCGGCAGTGGTCGGATCTCGAGCTGCCGCTGACCTTGGATCGTTATATCAGCGTTAAGTGATGCCCTACGAATGTGCCAGACTAACGCACGAAAAACAAGCACGGCTGCTCGGTTTCGTTACCGTTTCGATAGTTTCCTCCGCAATCAATTTCGTCGCCGCTCCGCTGACTCCGCGCGGCGCCCACTGGGCCCGGCTTTCTGACTATTCGGCGACTCTGCGTGACCAGCCAGCCGCCTCTTGCTTCGCTCGAGCGCCGAGCTCGTCGAGACGCGGCAGTATGGTGTCCGACGTACCGGCGAGGACAAGTGCCGCTACTGGGTTTCCTCCTGGCCCCCGGATCGCCGTCGCGACCGCGCTGGCGTTGGGCGAAATGCTGTGCTCGGCGACGCTGAGGCCAGATGTGCGGATCTGTTCGAGATCTGACAGGAAGCTCTCGACCAACTCTTGATCGTCTTCGCGCTCGAGGAACTCGTGAAGGGTGTCTGGATCAAGGCCCGCGACCAGGACCCTGCCACCTGCTGTCCGCAAGGTAGGGCGCCGAGGCTGGGTCCTGATGAGGTACGAAAGGCTGGGATGCCCGCCGGCTCGATCGATGTAGACCAGATTGCGACCCACGAGTACGCCGAGCAACGCTGAGCAGCCAAGCGCGTCGCTCAACGCCACGAGGTCGGCATGCGTGATGGCGCGCACGGGGAGCCGATTCGCCTGCGTCGCAACCATGTAGATGGCCGGACCGATGAAATACCGGCGGTCCTGCTCCTCGATGTAGCCGGCGTCGATCAGCCCGTTGACGAAACCCTGGACGGAGCTCTTTGGGGCATCAAGAGCCCGCGCGAGGTCGGCAAGTGTGCGCCCGCCTCTCGCGGACGCCACTTCTTCGAGGATCCGGGTGATTCGCTCGACGGTTCGATGCGGACGTGGTGGCATGAAACCTCACAAATCGAGGGTAGAAGGATAAACGCGCGCAGCGTGCCGGGCGATTAGCGCTCGAGCAGTTTCGTTGGGACTTCGATCGCTCGCGATCGTAGCCATTCGCCCAGCGCCTTCGCCTGTTTGTCCAATCGGGTAGTCGAGGTGGCACCGTCGTCAAGGAGCCCTTTGATATAGAAGTTAAGCGCGTACAGCTTCGGCAGCTCGTACCGAGAAACCTCTAGTTCGGCTGTCTCCGGTAACAGCTCTCGCAGTTTCGCGACGCTCAACGCTGATCGCAACCATTGCCACGAAGCATCGTCGCTGCTCCACACGCCGACGTTCGCGTCGCCGCCCTTGTCACCAGACCGAGCGTAGACGATTTCGCCCAACGGCACGGTGCTCGTCGGTCCGCTGAGCGCCTCGAGGTCGACCTGGACCGGGCCAGACGCGCGTTCCGTTTCGGCGACGGGTACGACGGCCGGCGAGTCGAGGGTTTCGGTTCCGTCGGGGTGAACGACACGGTGCGAGAGTTGATCCTGCCGAATGATGCCCGGCCAGTACAGGCCGAAGCTGGAGCCGCGGCCCGGCGGACCGAATTGATAATGGCCCGGATAGCTCGCGAGCGCCATTTCCACCAACATCGCGGAGAACGCCCGGCCAGCAGACTTTTCGTCGCCGCGCACCGAGACCTTGAGAATGCAGGTTGCTTCGGTCTGCGTGACCGAGTCGTCGGCCGCGTTGCCGACTCGGGTGAACGCGAGCTCCTCGATACCGGACAGCTTGTTCAGCTTGTGGCGGACCGTCCGTTCGATGAGGTCCGCCTTTTCGTCGATGTTTAACCCGGTCAACATGAACGCCGTACTGTTCTGCCATCCGCCCAGCGCGGTGATCGAGACCTTCGTAGTCTCGGGAGGAGGCGACCCCTGCGCTCCTTCGATGGCGACGCGGTCCGCTCCTACCGAGCGCAACTGCAGGGTGTCCAGGTGAGTCGTGACGTCGGAATTCAAGTACGACGTACTCCCGATCTCATACAGAAGTTGAGCGGTAATCGTGTCGGGGGTGACGGCTCCGCCGGTGTGCGGATGCTTGGTGATGACCGACGTTCCGTCACGATCGATCTCGGCGAGCGGGAACCCAGGCTCCTCAAGCCCCGGCACGTCCTGGAAGCCGGAGAAGTTGCCTCCGGTGGCTTGGGTGCCGCACTCAATAACGTGGCCGGCCGCGACGGCGCCCGCCAACTCGTTGTATTGAGTTGGTTGCCATCCCCACCACCATGCGGCGGCACCGACCACGAGTGAGGCGTCTGCGGTGCGACCGGTGATCACGATGTCCGCGCCCGATTCGAGCGCGCGAGCGATTCCAAAGCCGCCCAGGTAGGCGTTTGCGGTGAGCGGCTCGTGACCCCAGGTAGCCAACGGCTTGGCGGTGTGCAGATGCCCGATCTCGTGACCAGCTTCTTGTAACTGCGGGAGCCGAGGAGTGATGTCGTCACCGTCGATGTAAGCAACCGAGAGCGTGACGCCATGCTCGTTGATCAGTGAGCGGGTCGCATCGGCGAGGCCGGCGGGATTGAGGCCACCGGCGTTGACGACGACCTTGATCCGGCGCTGGGCGATCTCGTTAATCGCCGGCTCGAGCTGACGAAGGAATGTCGTCGCATAGCCGGCATTCGGGTCTTTCAATCGCGCCTTGGCGAGGATCAGCATCGTGACCTCGGCTAGGTAGTCGCCGGTAACAACGTCGATGTCGCCGCCGCTGACCACTTCGTGCAGCGCGCTCATCCGGTCGCCGTAGAAACCTGAACAGTTCGCTATCCGGATCGGCCGGTCGGGCCCGGTCATTTGGTTGCCCCCGAGACTGTCGCGGCGCTGCCGAGGATGCTGCGGGCGACGACCATCCGCTGGACCTCGTTAGGTCCCTCACCAATACGGCGGATCCGCATCTCGCGGAACCACCGCTCAAAGGGCATGTCCGCCGCGACGCCAAGTCCGCCGTGAATCTGCATCGAGCGGTCCACGACCCGCGATGCAGCCTCGGTGCAGTAGATCTTCGCGATCGAAGCAGCGCTCTTCACGTCGCCACCGCGATCGGCGGTTGCGGCAGCATCGAGTACTAATAACCGCGCGGCTCGGATATCGATCTCATTCTCGACGAGCATCCACTGGATCCCTTGATGCTGCGCCAAAGGTTTGCCGAAGGTCTCCCGGATCTGCGCGTAGTCGACGGCCAGGCGGTGCGCCGCGATCGCGACGCCCACGCACGACGCCGAGTACGGGATCCGGAAGTTCGCCAGTCGACCCGCTGCAAGGGTGAATCCTTCACCGACCGGCC
The DNA here is from genome assembly GCF_003003235.1 of Antricoccus suffuscus. Classification (NCBI taxonomy): domain Bacteria; kingdom Bacillati; phylum Actinomycetota; class Actinomycetes; order Geodermatophilales; family Antricoccaceae; genus Antricoccus; species Antricoccus suffuscus. The sequence continues at coordinate 251,802 of NZ_PVUE01000001.1, read as the reverse complement.
CGAGCCGGTTGCTGTCGGGAACCCGTACGTCGTCGAACACCAACTCGGTGGGCTCGTGAACCTTGCGCAGCGACGGGATCACTCGCAGCATCTTGAAGCCGGGCGCGTCCGTGTCGACGATGAAACAGGTCAATCCTTTGCGGCCCTCGCCGGTGCGCGCGACCACGATGCCGTAGTCGGACTCCGCGACGTTGGAGATCCACATTTTGGTCCCGTTGATCACCCAGTCGTCGCCGTCGCGTTCCGCCCGGGTGCGAATGCTTCGGGCCGGGTCGGATCCGCCGCCCGCTTCGCTAAGCGCGAAGAACCCGCTGCGCTCGCCGCGCAGGGTCGGATACAGGTAGCGCTCTTTCTGGTCTGGGTTCGCTTCGTATAAGTGCGCGAGACCGGAGCCGCCGAACACGCCGTAGCACGAGGCGTAGAGGCCCGCGCGGTGTTGGGACATCTCCATCGCAAGCAGTGTTCGGGTCACGACGTCAAGCCCGGGGCCGCCGTCTTCGGCGGGCGCATCCCAGGAGGTAAGGCCCATTTGAGCGACCTTCTTCTTCAGCCGCGACGCGATCTCGTCAGGTAGCCGGCCAGCATCAGATGGGAGGTCGGCTTCTAACGGAACGATCTCTTCACGGACGAACTTGCGGACGATCAGTATGAGTTCTTGCTGTTCTGGAGTCGGTTCGAAGTCCATATGTTCAGTGCTCCTTGCGAAGTTGGACGGTGGCCGTGCCCTCGAGACCGGTCGACCCGTCGGGCAGAGTCTCGGTGATGTCGAACGTAAGGCGATCGTCGGCAACCTCGGCAAGCGTCGCGCCGTACCGGAGCTCGTCACCTGGAATCGCCGGGACGCGCACTCGATATTTGGAGCCGATCAACGTGTAGTCAGCACCGACGGACTCTGTGACACAGCGCAGCGCCAGCGCGGCACGCAGGTGCGAGTGGACGAGCGGGCCTCGGTGCCCTTCCGATTGTGCGTACGACGCCTCGTAGTGGATTCGATGCGGGTTCCACGTCACGGCGCTGTAGCGAAAGAGTTGCACGGTGCTTGGCATGTGGATCAGCGTCGGCAACTCGTGACCGACTTGCCACTGTTTCATTGGGGCGCGGGGGTTCATGGGAGCTCCGGGGGTCATTCGGACTCCTCGTGAGGATTGCGCAGCACGATCGTGCGTCGGTTGTGGTTGTAGATTTCACCGGACGGCGCCTTGAAGATGTGCGCGGTTGTGACGAACACGCACGGTCCTCCGCGGGTCTGCTTTGCCACGACCGAGTCGACGATCTCATCCAGGACGATCTCGTCACCGGCCACGACCGGACTGGCGATCGTCATCTCTTCGCCGGCCCCCATGCCCCGCAGCTCTCGGGATGCGGGCGAGCCCCGGTCGGGGGTACCGTCCCGGTTGAGTTCGGACTCCGGTGTCCCCAACCCCCATTCAAAGGTGCCGGCGAGCATGTTGGGTGGGGCGACAACGTCGCGGTAGCCCGCAGCCTTCGCGGCATCCAGGTCGAAATGCACCGGGTCGGTGGCACCGATAGTCAGCGCGTATCGCTGGATAGCAACGCGGTCGAGCGAACCCAACGGTCGGGTCTTGACTTGGCCCACTTGGGTTTGCAATTCGCGGAAGTACGTCGCGAGCGGCGTATTTTGCGGAAGCACATCCGAGTCCATTTGTCCTCCTAGCTGATTGCGCCGGTCGCCCGGAGCTCGGATATCTCTTCTGCCGTGTAGCCACACAGGTCGGCCATGACCTCATCGGTCGCCTCACCCAGCCGGGGCGCGACGGTCAGCGGCCCGACGGGCGAGTCGGCCAGATGCAATGGGGAACCCGGCACTGGAACTCGGCCCTTGTCCGGGTGTTCGACGTACCGGATCATCCCGCGCTCGATGAGGTGCGGATCTTGGTCAACCTCCCGCACGGTGCGCACCGGCGCACAGGGGACGCCGTGCGCTTGGAGCTGCGCCGCGAGCTCATCTCGAGTGCGCAGACGAGTCCACTTTTCGAGCTCGGCGTCCAGGGCATCCATGTTGCGGGCCCGCGACTTCTGGTTAGCAAACCGTGGATCGTCATGCAAGTCGGCACGACTGGCGCACTCAAGCACACCTTTGAAATGCCGGTCCGAGATAGAGATGATCGCCAGCCAACCGTCTTGAGTGGGATAGACATTGTACGGCGACACGGCCAGGCCCGAGTGCCGATTGCCGGTGCGCTCCGGCAGTACCCGCTCCGGGTCGTTGTGGATCGCACCGAGCGAGGACGCGAGCATGGGGTAGACGGTGTCGTGCATCGACACCTCCACCAGCTGCCCGCGCCCCGTCCGCTCGCGTTGGTAGAGCGCCGTCATGATCGCGGCATACAAATGGATCCCTCCGGAGAAGTCGATGAACGCGGGACCGGCCTTCATCGGCGGCCCATCGGGCATCCCGGTGCTCGAGATCGCGCCGGACATTGCCTGGACCGTGATGTCCATCGCCATCATGTGCGCGTAGGGACCCGTCGATCCGTAACCCTTGCCCGACGCGTAGACGAGTCTCGGATTTAGCTCGAGTAGGTCTTGCGGAGCAAGGTCCAGCCGATCCATCGTTCCAGGCCCGAAATTCTCGATAATGACATCGACATTTGCGGCCAGCTTCCGGATAGCCGCCTTTCCCCCGGCCGACTTCAGGTTGACCGCGACACTCCGCTTGTTGGAGTTGAGCATCAGGAACTCGTGCGTCTCCGCGGCCTCCGTCGACCGGAATCTGAGACGCTCACCATCGCGTGGCTCCACCTTGATCACGTCCGCGCCGAGCTGCGCTAGCAGCAGTCCGCAGTAGGGACCGTTATATATCTGTCCGAGTTCAAGGACCCGGATCCCTTCAAGAGCCAGCGTCATGGAGTTCCGTTCGTGTCGATAGTCGGGTTAGGAGCGCATTCATGGCTACTTGGTCTTGGAGACCGCCACCCCGCGATAGTCGCGACCACCGCTGGCGAAGATGCTCAGACCTGACACGTTCGAGGTATACGCCTCGGTGCGTTGCTGCATACATATCGGGGTCGCGGACGGCATGGTGTCCATGAGCTCCGCCATGATGTCGGCGTAATAGCCGGCGCGTTCCTTTGTGTCGATAGACGATGCCGCCTTCTCGCTGAGCTCAACAACCTTCGGATCGCTGTAACCGCCTGGGTTCGCCACGGCGGTCGGCAGCAGGAGGCGATCCATGACGCCCTGCGGATCCGGCGATGGAGAGTAGCCGGAGATCGTGGCGGCGACGGTCTTGTCGAGGTTGAACTCTTCCGCCGCCTGCACCGACGGGACGACTTTGAGGTTCATCGTCACCCCGACGTCCTTCAACTGTGCCTGTACTGCCTCGGCTACGGCGGTATAGCCGGTGATGTTGGTGACGGATGCATCGAACTCCAAGCCTTCGCCGACTCCGGCTTCTTTGAGGAGTTCCTTCGCCTTCTTCGGATCGTGCGGCACTTTCTTGAGACCACTGCCAATATCTTCGCTGTAGGCAAAGCTCGTGGTCGGCCAAGGCTGCAGCTGTGGTGTGCAGAATCCTTCCAAGAGCCCGTCACCGATCCCCTCGCGATCAATCGCCAGGTTCAACGCCAACCGAACCTTGGGGTTATCGAACGGGGCTTTGCTCGTATTGAGACCGAAATAATAGAAGGTGGGGCTCTGCCCTGATAGCACTTTAAGGCCGGCATCCAACGCGGGATCGACTTGGTTCTGCCGGAGCAACGCCATCGTCAACTCATCGGTTTTGAGTGCATTAAGTCGAGTCTGGTCGTCGACCATGACGCGGAAGACCATCTTCTTGACCTTCTGCGCATCCGGGTCCCAGTATCCGTCGGTGCGCTCGTAGACGACCCGGTCGCCCGGCTTGTACTCGGCTACTTTGTAGGCGCCGACGCCGACCGGATTCGAGGCAAGGGTACCGGCCTGGGCCGCGGTCGGCGAGACAATCATCCCCGCTCGGTCGGCAAGCGAGCCCAACAGCGCACCGGCGCCGCCGTCCAGCTTGAGAGTCACGGTCGATGGGCCGTCCACCACGACATCGGTCACGTTGTGGAGCTCGTTCTTGATTGTGCTGTCGGGTCCCTTCGCTCGGTCCAGACTGAACTTCACCGCCGCGGCGTTGAACGGCGTGCCATCGGAGAAGGTCACTCCGGTGCGCAGCTCGAATGCAAGGCTCTTGCCGTCCTTGCCGACCTTCCAGGAAGTCGCGAGCATCGGCTCAAGCGAGCCATCAGGCGTGGAGTAGACAAGGCGGTCGTACACCGGGAAGAGCCAGTTCTGGTCGAACCCAGACGTACCGCGATGGGGATCCAGACTGGTCGCCATGATCGTGTAGCCCCACGAGAACACGCCATCGGGGTCGTAGTCCTTGACCACCGGAGCGCTGTCCGAGACCGACTTGTCGCCGGGTTTGGTCTTGTTGTCTGCGACCCCGCCGCAGCCGGCCAGAACAACTGCGAGCGCAACTGCAATTGCTGCTCCCCGGAACTTCACGCGCATGGCGATTCCCATCTGTACGTATATACGGTGGATATAGCGTGGTTACGTACGCAAGGTAGACAATGTTGTGGTGATCGGTCAATACCTCACGCCGAACAAATCCCAAAAGGGCACAACGCCGCCCGCTTGGCCGACTGATCGCGCTTCTAGGCGAAGGCAATGCGCCGGCGACCGCTGAACTGCAGCCCGATAGGGAGGTATCGCGCGACGCTCTGTAACGTGGTCTCGATCACATTGATGCGATCTTCAGGAGTCACGCGCACTCCGACCGCTTAGGGGGACAGCCCATGAGTACCGCCGCCGACGACGCGCCAAACGACGACCCGGCCGAGGCCGCGGCCAACAATGCCGCGGCCCTGGACATGCTGCTCTCGGATGCGGCGCTCGGCATGTGGCGACGCTGGATTCCGGGAATGGCGGGCGTCCGCGCCACCGGGCGGCTACTTAGCCAGTCAGTCCGACTGGCGCCGCGCGGGCTGTCGTTGGCTGGCGAGTTCACAAAGATCATGCTGGGGAGCTCCACGCTCGAGGCTGGACGCGACAAGCGATTCACCGATCCTGGCTGGACCGACAGCCGCGCGCGTAAGCGCTTCCTGCAGTCATATCTCGCGCTGTCGGCTGCTGCGCGCGAGACCTTCGACGAACTTGACCTGAGCTGGAAGGACTCCGAGAAGCTGCGGTTCATCCTCGACAATGTGATCGAGGCGACCTCGCCGAGCAACAATCCGCTGATCAACCCGTCGGTCTTGAAAACGGTGCGCGAGACGCGCGGTGCGAGCATTGTGACCGGCACGAAGAACCTCGTGTCCGACATGAAGAGCAAGCCCCGCGTGCCAACGATGGTCGACCCGGACGCATTCGACGTAGGGAAGAATCTCGCCATCACGCCGGGTGTCATCGTGCTGCGGACGGATGTCTTCGAGCTGATTCAATACAAGCCCACCACGGCGAAAGTACGCAGTACGCCGCTGTTGGTGGTACCGCCGACGATCAACAAGTACTACATCCTGGACCTCGCGCCGGGCCGAAGCCTCGTCGAATACCTCGTCGCGTCCGGCCAGCAAGTATTCGCGATGTCCTGGCGCAACCCGAGTGCCGAGCACGCCGACTGGGGCTTCGACACCTACGGTCAGGCGATCCTGGACGCGATGGATGCCGCGACTCGAATCGCGCGGTCGAAGACGACCCACGTCATTGCATTCTGTTCCGGCGGAATCCTCACCTCGACGCTCGGCGGTCAGCTTGCCGCCGCCGGGAAGACCGATCAACTCGCCAGTCTCAGTCTCGGGGTAACCGTGCTCGCACCGGCCGGCGTTGGGCTGATGGAGGCAGCGATCGACGATCGATTAGCGAAGACAGCGAAAGCCACGTCGAGGAGCAAGGGCTACCTCGACGGCAAGGCCCTGGCCGAGATCTTCGCCTGGCTGCGGCCGAGCGATCTGATCTGGAACTACTGGGTCAGCAACTATCTACAGGGCAAGACCCCGCCCGCGTTCGACATCCTTTATTGGAATGCCGACACCACGCGCATGTCGGCCGGTCTGCACGCCGACTTCCTTGACGCCGCTATCGCCGGCTCCCTCGCCACGCCCGGCATGGGGAAGCTGTTCGGTGAGCCGGTGGACCTATCGGCACTCGATGTGGACTCCTATATCGTCGCTGGCATCGCCGACCACATCAGCCCGTGGCAGTCCTGCTATCGCTCGACCCAACTGCTAGGCGGATCGAACAGGTTCGTCCTGTCGACGTCCGGGCACATCGCCTCACTGGTCAATCCGCCCACGAACCAGAAGGCGCGCTTCCGCATCAACGATGACAACCCGCCCGACGCTGCGGACTGGCTCGCCGGCGCCACGACCGAGCAAGGATCCTGGTGGCCGGACTACGTCGCATGGTTGCGCGAACGCGACACCACCGAGAAGGCCGCGCCGAAATCGCTTGGTGCCAAGGCATTCCCGCCGCTTTACGCGGCCCCCGGCAACTACGTCTTTGAGGACTAATGGGCAACACTCAGACTCAGATTGAAAACATTCACGGCCAGGAGATCCGCGTGCAGGTGCGGCCGGGCGACCCCGCCGTACCGCCGCTGCTGATGTGCAACGGGATCGGCACGAGCTTGGAAGCACTGCAACCGCTCGTCGACGCGTTGGACGACCGTATTGGGGTCGTACGATTCGACGTACCGGGTGTTGGCGGCTCGGCTACGCCCGCTCGGCCATACCGGATGTCCGGTCTGGCACAGACGATTCACCAGCTGTGCATCCAACTCGACTACAAACAGGTGGACGTCTTTGGGATCTCCTGGGGCGGCGGCCTGGCACAACAGTTTGCGCACCAGTACCCGCGGTTCTGCCGGCGGCTGGTGCTGGCCTGCACCGGAACCGGGATGACTATGGTCCCTGGCCAACCACGAGTGCTGGCCCAGCTGCTATCCGGAAGTCGGCATCGGGACGCCGCTAAGGCTGCGGCCGTGGCACCCATGCTGTACGGCGGCTCGATGCGTGAGCGTCCCGAAGAGGCACGCGATATCTTCGGGGACATCGCGCATGGAGTGTCCAAGGTGGGGTACGCCAACCAGCTTTTGGCGATGGTCGGGTGGACGAGCCTTCGGTGGCTTTCCCAAGTCAAACAGCAGACGTTGTTGCTCTTCGGGGACGACGACCCGATCATCCGGCCGATCAACGGCCGGATGATCCACTGGCGGATGCCGCACAGCAAGCTGGTCATGTATCCCGGCGGGCACGTCGATGTCATCGTCAACGCCGAGACCTACGCGCCGATCATTGGAGATTTCCTATTGGAGTCGCCGGCCGTCAGCCAGACCAAACGGAAGGCCAAGAACGCCTGACGTGAGCTGGATTGGCTACGTCGCACCACACGGATCCCGCGCTGGCGGGACCCCGTGCACCTGCCGACATTGGCCTCCCGCATGATCATTAAGGTCGATAACGTCCCGGATCGACGATGTGGGATGCCCACGTCGAACCACTGACCGACACCAGTACTGCCCGAGTTGCCCGAAAACCGAAGAGGTCCTCCAATGCCTTTAGACAGCAAGTTCTCCGCCGCCGGCCTGACGCCCGACCAGCGTGAGCTGCAGGCGCTCGCCCGCGACTTCGCCATGAAGGAAGTCCTGCCCGTCGCCAACGAGCTCGACCCTATCCACGGCGACATTCCCGACTCACTGCGCAACAAGATGGGCGAGATGGGCTTCTTCGGCATCACCATCTCCGAGGAGTACGGCGGCCTCGGACTCGGCGCCACCGAATACTGCATCATCGCCGAAGAGCTCTCCCGCGCATGGATGAGCGTCGGCAGCCTCATCGCGCGCGGCAACTCGCTCAACTCCGGCTTCACCGAGGAACAGCGCAAGGAGTACATGCCGAAGGTCGCCAGCGGCGAGTTCCTCGGCGCGATCGCGATCTCCGAGCCCGAGGCGGGTTCGGATGTCGCCAACATGTCCTGCCGCGCCACCAAGACCGATGACGGCTGGGTCATCAACGGCACCAAGATGTGGTGCACTTTCGCTGACGGCTCGGACTACCTGATCGTCTTCGCGCGTACCTCGCCGCCGTCCGACCCGAAGCGTCGCCACGAAGGCGTCTCGACGTTCTTCATCCCCAAAGAACGCGGCACATTGCCGGACGGCCTCAAGGGCACCAAGGTCCGCAAGATCGGATACCACGGATGGAGCACCTGGGAGCTCTCATTCGACAACTTCAAGGTCGGCGACGAGGCGCTACTTGGGGTTGAGGGCAAGGGTTTCTACACCATCATGGAGTTCCTCGACACGGCGCGCGCACACACCGCTGCCCGGTCGATCGGGCTGGCCCGCGGCGCTTTGGAAGATGCCGTCGAGTACGCCAACACCCGCATCCAGTTCGACCAGCCGATCGCGAAGTTCCAGGCGATTCGCTTCAAGATCGCCGATATGGCCGCACAGGTCGAATCGGTGCGCCAACTGATGTACGCCGTCACTCGTCAGATCGACGCCGGCGAACGCGCCAGCACACAGGCCTCGATGGTCAAGTACCTCGCCAGCGAGATGGCCGAGCGAGTCACCAGCGAGGGGCTGCAGATCCACGGCGGCGCCGGCTACACCACGGACTTCGCGGCCGAGCGCTACTGGCGCGATGCCCGCCTCACGAAGATCTTCGAAGGCACCAGCGAGATCCAGATGCGCGTCATCTCGGACTCGATCCTCGGCCGTTAGATCTCGGTCGTCGAACGCAGGAGTTCGTTAGCATAGGCGCTTTAGCAGGCTTACTCAAACGATTCGAACAACTGTTCGCAGCCCTATTGAAAATCGATACGCCGCTTGATAGAATTCGAACATACGTATCAGCAAGTTTGAGTGGGTGATCGGTCGTGAGCGTCGCATATCTGTCCGGACTAGACGCCCTCACCGGTTGCCAGCACGCCTTTACCGATGCCTCGCGCGAGCTGGTTGCTACCTCCACCCGCGGCGCGTTATCGGGACTCGGGCCGGTCGCGCTCATCCAGTTCGCGCGTGAGGTAGAACAGGCCCGCAACAGTCTGGCCGTCCTTGACCACGCGATCATCGGGGCCCTGGAAGACACCCGCGCCGCGGACGTACTCACCGCCCGGAATGTGACTAACCTGCTCGCGGACACCCTGCACCTCACCCACACCGACGCGCGGCACCGGGTCGAGGCCGCCGCGGCACTCGGTCAGCGGGTCACGCTGGGCGGGCAACCATTAGCGCCGGTAAGGCCCTATCTCGCCGAACGACAACGCGCGGGCCGGGTCACTGCAGCGCAGGCCCGGATCATCTATAAGGCACTGCACCGCCTCGATGGGCGGCCCGGGATCAGGCCCGCCGACCTCGAGGAGGCGGAGACCATCCTCGCTAGTCACACCGACACGCTTGGGCCGAAGGACCTCGACGGCCTCGCCTCGGAGATCTCCGACCGACTCGACCCTGACGGTGACGAGCCCCGCGACGCCGAACGTCGCCGGCAACGCGCCGTGCACCTGCACGACAATGGGACGATCACCGGCCACGCGACGGCCGAACTTCTCGCGAAACTACGCGCCGTCCTCGACCCACTCGCCGCGCCCCGCGCGGCCGACGTTGATGGGCGCGATAAGCGTACCGGCGGCCAACGGATGCACGACGCGTTATTGGATGCCTGCAACCGGCTGCTGGACACCAACCCGGCGACCGGTCGCGGCGGGATCCGTGGCACCGTCATCACCACCATCCGCCTCGAGGACCTGATGGCCGGCTGTGGGTACGCCACCAGCACGCATGGTGTCCGGGTCCCGGTGCGAGATCTGCTCGCCGAAGCGGCGCACCTGAAGTTCCTGCCCGCTGTGCTGGACAGCAACGGTGTCGTGCTACATCTGGGCCACGCGGCACGGCTGGCATCGGACCGGCAGTTCGCGGCGCTGGTCGCGCGCGACGGTGGATGCTCCTTCCCTGGCTGCGACGTACCACCCGAATGGTGCCAGGTACATCACGTGATCGCCTGGCGGGACGGCGGAGCAACCGACATCGACGGTCTTACCCTCGCGTGCGGATACCACCACCGCGAATTCGAGAACCGCGGTTGGAAGTCACTCATGATCAACGGGCTTCCACACTGGCGCCCGCCGGTCTGGATTGACGCGACTCGTACCCCGATCCTGCATCACCGCATCACACTCAACAACAGACACGAATGAGCGACGCCAGACCATGCGGAACGCGATCGATACAACAGTGGGCATAATTCAGCAATAGTTGGATTGTTACGTAGCACAACGGCAAAGAAGGCCATAAGCCCGCAATATTCGAAGTCGTGGGCCGCGACGAGCTTGGCTCATCTTGCTGCATCTCGGCGAGGATTAGCAGCCTTTACCGCGGCGAGATCTGGCGGAGTTGAGGACGGGGCCGAGGTATGAGTAGAACATGTCGTGGTCTTCGCTCATCGGAAAGTGGCCGATTCCCTTCATGACGGCGAATTCGGCGCCGTCGACATGTTCTGCAACGGCGGCGCTGTCCGACGGCAGGCACGAGTAGTCGTACTCACCCGAGAGCAAGTAGAGCGGGCACAGACTGGTGTCGATCTTCGCGACGTCCTCTAGAAGGTCCCGCTGGTCGGAGTAGAAGTGCAGGTCGCCGTTGAACACCCCGGGCCCGCCTTGGGCGTAATGCCAGAGCGTCTCCCATCGATCGGCCGATGGCGCCGCCGGACCGATCAAACCGGACATCAACGCCACGCACAGTTCACTCTCGTTGACATCGGGCCGACCAAGGTAACTCCGGTCGTAGTACGGCGGTACGGCGACGCCGGACTGCAGCCCGATGACCGCGGCGAACTCCTCTGGATGTGTGCGTGCGAGCTGCAACACGATGCGGCCGCCAATCGAACATCCCAGCAATACCGGCCGATCCAGCTCAAGGTCGCGCTTCACGGTCAGGATGGTCTCGGCATACGTATCGGCATCGAGCTGGTACGTCGTACCTTCCCAACCGGCGGGCGGCGAGGACTTGCCGTGCCACGGCAGATCGAACACGACTACCCGAAAATGGTCGGTGATCCGTGGATCGTTCATCATGTGCCGGAACTGCCGGCCGTCCGATCCCGCTGTGTGCAGGCACAGCAGCGGAATCCCCTCTCCTGCCTCTTCGACGTACACCCGCTGGTCGACGCCGGCGATGGTCGTTCGTAGGTAGTAGCCCTTGATCGGCTCGATCCGCGGATTCATTTCGCCCCCTGACGCGGCGCGGCGAGCACGCCCTTGAAGTACATGAGGTTTGCCATGAACGGGTGCAGGTCACCCTCGACGACCGCGACCTGCCTGCGCAGCAGCGCGAGGATGTCATGCGAGCCAGGCTTCGGGTCTGCGTGCCAGAACTCCTGCCACTCGGACAAAGGAGCGCGTACGGCGAACGTCCACGTCGCCATCACATGTGGTTTCTGCACCGACACGACTCGTCCGTGCTCTATCGCGACGGCGTACCTCTCGTCGCCGAGGTCCCACAACATCGTCGCATTCACGTATCGGCCTCGGCGTACCAGCGCCGCGTCGGCGTTAATCGTGTCCGCTAGAGATTCGAGCATGATCTCCCCTTTGCCGGTCGCTGACCGACGACCCAGCCGGTACGCCGCTCTGACCGCTCGTATAGAACTGATCGATGAAGTCTCTACAATGCCACTCCTTTGATCTCGTGAACGGGCTGCAGATCGTCGAGTCCGCAGATCCCGAACCCGGCCCCAACGAGGTCATCATCAACGTACGCGCGGTCAATGTCGCGTATGTCGACCGGCTGATCGTCACCGGCAAGTACCAAGTCGTGCCCAAGCTTCCTTACACGCCAGGCGGAATGTGCGCCGGCGATATCACTGCCGTCGGCGTCGACGTACGAGACCGCGCCGTCGGCGACCGGGTCGTGACTCGCTGCGCCGGAGCCTGGGCCACCAAGGTCACTGTGGCAGCGGCCAGCACCGTGCCGATTCCCGACCGACTCAGTGACGTGGGCGCCGCGGCCGGCCTGGAGGCGTACGGTACGGCGATCTATGCACTGGAGAACCGGATCACTGCCGAGGCGGGCAAACGGATGCTCGTGCTCGGCGCGGGCGGTGCAGTAGGCGCGGCCTGTGTCGAGATCGCGGCCGACCTCGGACTGCACGTCGTCGCCGTCACCTCTCAACCCGAGGCCATCACGGGCGCCGAGCTCGTCATCGATCGGCGTACCGATGACATGCGCGCCGTCATGAAGGCGACGTACCCGGATGGCGTCGACTACGTCATCGATCCCGTCGGCGGCGACCTGGCGCCACTTGCCCTGCGGTCATTGGGTTTCCGCGGTAAGTACCTGGTCGTCGGGTTCGCCAGCGGCATGATCCCACAGTTGCCGGCCAACCACACGCTCCTGAAGGAACGCGAGATCGTCGGCGTCGACTGGGGCGACTACGTGCGCGAGCGACCCGGCGCCGCCGAGGAGTCTCTCAGCGGGGTGGTCGCCCGGCTCGGGCAACGCAGCGTGTCGGTGCCGTCCGCGAACGAGTTGAACTTCGAGCAGCTGAAAGACGCCCTGCAGAAGCCGCCACCGGCAAGCGGACTGGTCCGCACGGTGCTCGTCCCCTAAGAAGTTCGGTCGTTGAGCGAAGGGGTATTAGGCGTCGGCTTTGACCGCGAGTACGTCGCACTTGGCGTCGAGCAGGATGCGCTGTGCGTTGGAGCCGAGCAGCAACTTGCCGACCGGCGAGCGGCGCCGCAGTCCGATCACGATCAGCTTCGCGCCGATCTCTTCGGCGACCTCGACCAGATCCTCGGACGGGTCATTGCCGCGCACCAGCCCGCGCACCTCGTGATCGACGCTTTTCGCCGACAGCTCGGCCTTGATCTTCTCGAGTTCCTCGTCGAATCCCTTAGCCTGCGCATCGGTAAAGCGTTCACCGCCGCGGTTGGAGCTGATGACCACGAGTTTCTCGTTTCGCAACGATGCTTCCTCTACCGCCCGCCGCAACGCGGTGCGACCTTCATTGGTGGGAACAAAACCGACGACAACGGGCATCAGCAGACTCCTTCTCGGGCGTACGCCGGACGGCATACGCGATCACGTCCGTTTATCATCCATCGCGGCGGCATCCCTAGGCAAGCGCAGACCGGGTCGTCGTACGCTAAGTAACAGTTGCCGAATCCCGCCGAGCGAGGAGAATTCCCCCGCATGACCAACACTGCCATCAAGCTTCAGGCACTCGCCGAACTCCTCAACGATCGCTACTCCTGCCGCGCGTTCACCGACCAGCCGGTGCCTGAGGCAGATATGCGCGAGATGTTCGCGGTCGCGCAGCGAACGCCTTCGTGGTGCAATTCGCAGGCATGGCAGGTCGTCGTGACCAGTGGCGAGACGACGGACAAATTCCGCGCTGGTCTTCGCCAGGACGCCGCGAATACGCCATCGGACACCTACGACATCCCCGGACCGGAGAAATACACAGGCGTCTACCAAGAACGCCGCCGCGGAGCCGGATTTGGTCTCTATGGCGCACTCGGCATCGCCCGCGATGATTACGACGCGCGCAACGCACAGATGGCGCTCAACTTTGATCTGTTCGGCGCCCCGCACACCGCGATCATCACCAGTGACAAGTTGCTCGGCACGTACGGCGCGGTCGACTGCGGCGCCTACGTTTCGACCCTCCTGCTCGCGGCCGAAAGCCTTGGCATAGCGGCGATTCCGCAAGCCGCAGTCGCGCGCCAGTCCAAGTTCGTGCGTGAGTTCTTCGACATCGGCGATGACCGGCTCGTCGTCTGCGCGGTGTCGTTCGGGTACGCCGACCACGAGCATCCGGTCAACTCGTTCCGCACTGACCGCGCCTCGGTTGACGAAGCGGTCGACTTCCGCTAGCGGATACCTGCCGGATGAGCGGCGGGATCGTCCGCGTGGATGCCCCGTTGGGATCCACTCGCTCCCGGGAGAAGAGGCGAGGCCCGGCAAGAGACTAGAACGGCACGACGGGCACGGTCGTGTAGGACATGATCGTCGTATTGATCGCGCCGATGACCAGCTGCACACCCTCACGCAGGTCCGCCGGCGCCCAGTCCGCGTTATCGGCGATCGCCGATGCCCGGCGGCGTACGTCTTTGCGCGGTACGCCGTGCGCCTCCGGCTCGAGCACCATCGTTTCGGCGCCGAGTGCCGACAGCGCGGCGATCAGGGCGCCGATACGCTCGGTCGGCTCGGTCACGCTCAGGAGCGCGTTGGTGACCTTCTCGACGATGTCGTGCTCGTGCACGGTGTCCTGAGCGGGCCAAGCATGATGCGGAATGATGCCGAGGATCTTCGACTCCTTGACGCACAAGATCCCCTTGGCGACTAGGGACTCACGCAGATGGTCACGCAGCCCGATGTGCAGCGGCGGGATCACGTTGGGCAGTCGTTCGCCGTCGTGTTTGGCGACAATGCTAAGTCCGTGGTCGAAGATCGCATCCCCAGTCGGGGTCGTGTCCACGACCTCAAGCAACCCGCCCTGGTGTTTGGGCTCGATCGTCGCGCGTACTCGGCGTTCGAGCAGCAACTCCAGCAGTAGTGAACCGGCCAGCGCGTAGTCGGTGGTGCCCCCGGCGGCGTAGGTCTTGCCGGACTCGTCGTCGGTCAGTAGCAGGAACAAATCCTCAACGATCAACATGATTAACGGTACCGCGCAATCGGCGGATTTGCGCCTGCTAGCGGGCGCGATGCCGGCGTACGGCGTCCCGGTTGGCGCACCGCGGGGAGCAGTATCGCTGCCGGCCATTGCGCGAGATATCGGCGTACAGGTTGTCGCACTCTTCCAACGCGCACCGCCCAAGTCGGTGCATGCCGCGGCCAACCAGGTGCAGCGCCGTACCCACCGACACCAGGGCCTTGAGTACGCCGGCCAGAGACTGCTGGTCGTCGCGGTAGTGCAGGTGCCAACCATAGCCGACGTGGTTGGTCATCCGCGGGTACGCCGAGGCCTCCTCGAGCATCGCGTTCACATGCTTGGCGCGTGTCTCAGGGTCGGTGTTGTCTGCGATGAGCCTCCACTCGCTGAGCATCTCCAGTGTCTGGGCGAGGTCGTCGTCGGTCACCTCGAAGTCGATGACGATACTGGCCGCCTTGCACCTCTCAACCAACTCGAGTGTCGTCTCCGGCGGACGGTTAGCCAGTTCCACTGCGAGTTGTACGGCGTACTCACCGTAAGGGTTCAGATGCATTAACTTATTACATCACTGCGGGGCGTCAACGTCGAACTTCGCGTCGATGATCGACGAAATCTCGACGTCTTCCGGCGCAAACCCGACCAGAGAATCCTCCTGGGCGGCAGCCATCCGCGAAAACTGCTGCGGCGCAACGTTTCCAGTCGGGTTGAGCCCCTGTTCAAGCATCCCGGCATCGGCAATCGCAACCACACGCGCTGGCCCGAGGGAGAGCGCGTCGGCGTACTGCTGCGCCTTGTCGCGGGCGTCCCGTACGGCCCCGGCCCGGACCTCCCGAGTGAGTTGCTCACGGTGAGCGGCGGTCAACGCCCACTCGATGCTCTTGACGGTCGCGCCCTCGACCGCGGTGGTGCGCGCAATCCAGGTGCCGAGGCGGTCGAAATCACTGAACTTGGCGGCGAAGGTGACGCTTGCGCGATGCACAAGCGGAAGTTGCTTGCCCTGGTTGTTCCATGGACGATGCGCAAACGTGCGGACCTGGTCGCTGGACCACCAGGTCACCGGTCCGCCGTCCGGGTTATGCAGCTCGGTCAGGCTTTCGGTAACAACGGCCGCGGATTTAGTCGCACCGGCATACGCCACCTTCGAACTCGACGCCTCCAACACGAGTGACACGTGCGCGGTCGCCCGTTCTGGTGGGCGGAAGGCACTGAACGAGCCGCGCACCGTAATCAGCACACTCATGGAGTCTCCTAGCGAACTTGTAATGGTTGAACTACATAATGACCTTACTGAATGATGAGATCATGATTGATCACCAATGGCGAGAGCAGTCGAGGCACCGCACCAGTGATGGCGAGGTGGCGTACTTACGATGCCATTGCGGCGCCTGGCAGATCCGGCGGTGCGGCGAGCCGATCCATCCACGCGACACCTCCATGCTCATGACAAGTCGGACGGATCGGTATTCGCGCCACACAGGATGACCGCGACGCGAGCACCCTCGGCCGGCACGAAAGCCCCGGACAGTAGCGGCGCGAGCGCAGTCGCAGCGGCGTACTCGACCGCGACCCGCAGTTCGCCCCACAGCCACGCGCGAGCACGCACGATCTCGGCATCGGGTATCAGCACGGATTGCACCTTGGCCTGAGTGGTCACGGCGTACGCGATCTCGCCGAGCCGGCGCGCGCCGAGTGCGTCGGCGGCGATGCTGTCCACCGGGACGTCGACCGGCGCCCCGGCAGCGAGCGCGTCGGCGAGGGTGGGAATCCCCGACGGCTCCACGCCGACGACGTGCCGCGGCGTAACCGCGGACGCGATTCCAGCCACCAGACCGCCGCCGCCGACCGCAACCAGCACCGTGTCGATATCCGGCCGCTGTTCCAGCAGTTCGAGTCCGACCACACCGGCGCCTGCGACGACGTCCGGCAGGTCGTAGGCGTGCAGCTGCAGGGCGCCACTGCGGCGTACGAACTCCTCCGCCGCGTGCAGCGCCTCGGCGTACTCCTTGCCCTTGAGTACGACGTCGGCCCCGAGCGAGCGCAACCGTGCGATCTTGGCGGCCGGCGCGTTTTCGGGCACGAACACCGAGGCGGGGCAGCCGACCTGGGCGGCCGACCATGCCGCCGCGATCCCGGCATTTCCGCCGGACGCGATCGCGATGCCCGACTCGCCGATAAGCCCCTGCTCCGACGCGGCCAGCACCGCATTGATCGAGCCGCGCGCCTTGAACGAACCCGAGTGCTGTAGGTATTCCAGCTTGAAGGTGACCTCACGCGGGCCCGCAGGCGTGGGTACGACGGCGTCCACGACCGGGGTACGACGCACCCGACCGCCGATCCGTCGCCGCGCCTCGGCCACCGCCGCACTCAGTTCGGGCAGGTCCATCGGACTCCATTTCGCGTCAACTTGCACTTCAGGGACCTAAACCGGGCGAGATTCAAGGCCGGGTCCCCATATGCTGAGCCTATGACTTCCGCCGAATCCCCCGACGCGCTTTTGACCGAACTCACCAATCATGCCGAGCGAGTCGAAGAACTCGCCAAGCGCAACACGAGCTTCGACCAGTACACCGTGCTCGGGATGCACTCCGATCTGCGCGTGTTCCTCGACAACTGGGCGGCGTACTCCGATGAGCAGCATCAACGAATCGCGGCCTGTGTGCATAACGTTTGCAACATTCGCGACGAGGGGTCGGACTTCGAGGGCTACTTCGACAACGACCTCGCCGACATCGATCAGCTCAAGCAGGATCTGCGCTCGACCTCCGACCTCGGCGCAACGGTCACCAACGAAAATGACGACGCCGAGCCGCCCGCGGTCAGCACCCCCGACCCCCAGTCCTAATTCCGCGAGCATTCTCACTCGGTTGGGCACGACCCCCGGCGTAAACTGGGCGAATGGGTAAGAGTGGTCTGCACATTTCGCACTGGGGCACGTTCGCGGCCAACACCGAGGGTGGCCGCATCACATCGGTTACGCCGTACGCCGGCGACCCAGATCCGCACCGGATCATCGAAAACGTGGTCGACGCGCAGCAGCATCCGGCCCGCATCGACCGACCATACGTGCGACGCGGCTGGCTTGAGGACGGTCCCGGGCGCACCGATAAACGCGGGCGCGACGAGTTCGTCCCCCTGGAGTGGAATGAGGCGTTGGACCTCCTCGCCGGCGAGCTGAGCCGCGTCTACCGCAACTTCGGCGCCGAGGCGGTCTACGGCGGTTCCTACGGATGGTCCAGCGCCGGTCGGTTCCACCATGCACAGTCGCAGCTCAAACGGTTCCTCGCGGCGGCCGGCGGCTACACCCAGTCAGTCAACAACTACTCGTTCGGCGCGTCGGGCCCGTTCTTGCCGCATGTGATCGCGACCGAGTCACAGTGGGAGACCGAGGCGACGACCTGGAAGTCGATCTCCGAAAACGCCGAGCTCGTCATCGCCATCGGCGGGCTTCCCCGCAAGAACTCCGCGATCGCCAACGGCGGCGCGATCAGCCACGATCTACTGCCGTGGCTCCATGCCTGCCGTGACAACGGCATCGAGTTGGTCAACGTCTCCCCGCTGCGTGATGACGTCTCCGCTGAGCTCGGAGCCACCTGGATGTCGATCCGGCCCGCGACCGACGGAGCCTTGCTGCAGGCGATCGCGCACACCCTGATCGAAGAAGGCTTATACAACAAGGAGTTTGTCGCCAACTACTGCGTCGGCTATGACCTTTTCGCGGAATCGGTGCATGACAAGACGCCGGAATGGGCCGCCGAGATCTGTGGCATCGAAGCCGGCGCCATCCGCGACCTCGCCCGCCTGATGGCGGAGAAGCGCACCTTTCTGACCATGAGCTGGTCCATGCAACGCCAGCAGTACGGCGAACAGACAATGTGGCTCGGGGTGTGTGTGGCCGCCCTTATCGGGGATATCGGCCTGCCCGGCGGCGGATTCGGCCACGGCTACGCTTCGACCAACCGGGTCGGGCACTCCGAGATGCTCTTCGGGCTTCCGACGTTCTCCAAGGGGCACAATCCCGTTCGCACCTATATACCGGTTTCGCGCATCGCCGACATGCTGCTGCAGCCGGGTGAGACCTACACGTACGACGGCAAGACACTCACCTACCCCGACATCAAGGTCGTCTACTGGGCCGGCGGCAACCCGTTCCATCACAGCCCGGATCTAAAGAAGCTACGCGAGGCCTTCGGCCGGCCGGACACGGTCGTCGTACACGACTCGATGTGGACCTCGACCGCGCGGCACGCCGATTTCGTCATGCCCGCAACGCTGTCGGTCGAACGCGACGACCTCGGTGCCGCGATCACCGAAGACGCCCTCATCCCGATGCACAAAATCGTCGAGCCGTTCGCGCAGGCGCACGACGACTACGACATCCTGCGCGGGCTAGCCTCTCGGCTCGGCTGCGATGACGAGTTCTCGTCTGGTCGCACGTCGATCGAGTGGCTCGAGGAGATGTACACCAAATGGGAGGGTAAGTACGCCGCCCGCGGGCATCAATTGCCTTCCTGGCAGGAGTTCTGGGATAAGAACGAACCGCTCGACGTACCCAAACGGGACAAAGACCGGATCATGCATACAGAGTTCCGCGCAGACCCGCAGGCCCACCCGCTGCGTACGCCGAGCAGCAAAATCCATCTGCAGTCCGACGAGATCGAGTCGTTCGGGTACGACGACTGCCCCGGTACGCCGACCTGGTTCGCCCCGACCGAGTGGGCGGTGCGCGATGACTTCCCGCTGACGATGATCGCCAATCAGCCGAAGACCCGGCTGCATAGTCAGCTCGACGTCGGCGGCTACTCGGCTGAGTCGAAGATCAAGGGCCGCGAACCGATGCGGATGCACCCTGCCGACGCGGCCGAGCGCGGCATCGCGGACGGCGACGTCGTCAAGGTCCGCAGCGTACGAGGCTCCCTGCTAGCCGGGGTCGCCTTCTCCGATGACCTGATGCGCGGCGTCGTACAGCTGTCGACCGGCGCGTGGTACGACCCGGACGAGGACGGCAACTGCATCCACGGCAACCCCAACGTGCTGGCCACCGACATCCCCGTGTCGAAGTTCTCGCGCAGCAACGTCGGGCAGCACGTCCAGGTGGAGGTCGAGAAGTTCGACGGCGAACTGCCACCCATCACCGTTTGGGGACCGCCGAAGATCGCCATTCGCTCGTGAAGCTTCTGCTCATCTCGGGCAGCACTCGGACCGCTTCGACAAATGCGGCCGCTCTACGCAGCGTGCGGACCGCCGTACCCGACGGTTGGGAAACCGCCATCTACGCGGGGCTGTCGGACCTTCCGGCGTTCAACCCGGACGGCGACGGCGACGTGGCCGTCCAGCGTCTGCGAGAGCAAATCGACTGGGCGGATGCGGTCGTATTCAGCACTCCTGAATACGCCGGGACCCTGCCGGGCAGTCTCAAGAACCTTCTCGACTGGACAGTGGGCGGCGGCGAGCTCAACGAGAAGCCTTGCGGCGTACTCAATGTCGCCGCAACTGGGCGCGGCGCAGGCGCCGCCGAACATTTACGCATGGTGCTGCGGTACGTCGACGCGCAGATTCTTGAGGGAGTCGACTCCCCGGTCGGCCGTGACGATGTCGGTCCGGACGGACTTGTCGACAATCCCGCGTTCCAGACCGGAGCTGCCGCTCTGATTGACCAACTCATCCGGGCAGTGCGGGAATAGCGAACGATCTCGGGCGGTTACGCGTTGTATGTTTTAACGCAAGCATCACGTTTTAACGCAAGCACCACATGGTGTCGCTTGCAGACAAACGCCAACGAGGAGTCCCGATGTTTAACCAGTCGATGAATAACCCGCAACCCTCGGCACCGGTGGCTACGCACATTCTGCGCGAGACGACCTCGTACGCCGAGGCCCAGGCCATCGTAGATAAGCTGTCGGATAAGGGTTTCCCGGTCGAAAACGTGCGTATTGTCGGCACCGGACTGCGGTCAGTCGAGCAGGTCATGGGCCGCATGACCAAGGGCAAGGCGGCGGCCGCCGGCGCCGCGAGCGGTGCGTGGTTTGGCCTGTTTATCGGTTTGCTGTTCGGACTGTTCGCGAGTGGCGTCAACTGGTGGGGGCTCATCCTGGGCGGCCTGATCTTCGGCGCGGTTTGGGGTGCGGTCTTCGGCTACATGGCGCATTGGTCGACTCGCGGCAAGCGCGACTTCGCGAGCGTCAAGACGTTTGAGGCCGCCAACTACGAGGTCCACGTCAGTGCGCCCCACTTCGAGGAAGCGTCACGCGTGCTTGGCCCGATCTAATTCGAGTTTCGGCGATCAAACCGACGTTTCGGGCAGGCAAATACCTACCCGAGGCGTCGGTTTCGTGCTTGACGTGAACTAGGCGTCCTTCGCAAGCTGCGCGATTCGGATCCGGTTGCCGAATGGGTCACGCAGGCCGAAGTCGGTGCCATACGCCTGCTGCGTCGGCCCGTCGGTAAGTTCGACGCCGCGTTCTTTCAAAGTGTCGTAGGTCTTCTTCGCATCGTCAGTGCTCAGGCAGAGCCAACCACCCATCGCACCCTTGGTGACAAGCTCCCGGACCTGCTCCGCGGTCGTCGCGTCCATCGACGGCGGGCCCGGCACCTCGAGCAGGATCTGGTGGTCCGGTTCACCCGGGACGTGCACCGTCAGCCAGCGCATAAACCCAAGATCGACGTCATTGCCGATCTCCAGCCCGAGCTTGCCGACGTAGAAGTCGAGCGCCTCGTCCTGGTCGAGTACGTAGATCTGGGACTGCGTGATGGAATTGAGCATGGTGGTCTCCCTGTCTCTGTCGCGATGCGACAACTAGTTGATGGGTACGACGTTAGTTAGCGAGTCTTGTCGCGGGCTTCTCCAAAACTGCTCGGTCTCGTCCACGCCATGACGAAGCAACTCGGCACATAGGGAATCACTTCGCCGCGTTGCCGGTAGGTCGTAGGCGATACCCCGACGATGTCGCTGAAGGTGCGGCTAAACGTGCCGAGACTCGAGAACCCGACCTCCATGCAAACGTCGGTGACGCTCTTTTCGGTACGCCGCAGTAGAAACATCGCACGCTCGACGCGACGTCGTTGCAGATAACGGTGTGGGGTCTCGCCAAAAGTCGCACTGAACGTACGGATGAAATGAGCCTCGGATACGTGCGCGATGCTGGCGAGGCTGCGGATATCGAGCGGTTCGGCGTACGCGCGATCCATGGCATCGCGCGCCCTGAGGAGGCGACGGTTGGTCTGTTCGACTTCGCGGCTCACGTGACCATCCCACCATGAAATGGACACTTTGGGTGGGCTCTATCTCGCGGCGCGGCACCGGGGCGGAAGATGATCACAGAACTGCCACATCACGAGGAGATCCCGATGGACGCGACCACGCTGAAAAATACACAAGGCCCACTGAAGGAGCAATATCGCCAGGCGCCTGGTAGCGCGGTGGTCACGCTGCATGCCGAAGGCAGCGTCGACGACCAGGCGATCGCGTGCAAGGTCGACACCGGACGTGCGCTGGCGGTGGCCGGGCTACACCCCGCCAGCGGTGGCTCGGGACGCGAACTCTGCTCGGGTGACATGTTGCTCGAGGCGCTCGTCGCCTGCGCGGGAGTCACTCTCAAGGCCGTCGCCACCTCTCTCGAGTTCGACCTCAAAGATGCTCGGGTGAAGGCCGAGGGCGACCTCGATTTCCGCGGCACCCTAGGTGTCGCGAAGGATGCTCCCGTCGGATTCAGCGAGATCCGGCTCAGCTTCGACATCGACACCACAGAGCCGAAGGAGCGTCTCGAAACGTTGCTGAAACTGACCGAGCGTTACTGCGTCGTTTTCCAGACGCTCAACCAGAAGCCGATCCTCACCGTCAGCGCTACTTGAGCCCCGGGCCGGCGGCGCCGGTGCTGATAACGTTCGAAGATGCCTGAGTCACACGCCACACATAGCCCGACCGAGATGGTCGATACGCCGTACGGCCGCGTCCGCGGCGCACGCGACGGGGAGATCCGCGTCTTCAAAGGGATCCCGTACGGCGCACCCACATCCGGTGCCAACCGTTTCCGCCCGCCACAGCCGGCCGCCGCCTGGACGGGGGTGCGCGAATGTCTGCGGTACGGCGAGACCGCGCCTCAGTCGCCCGGCCGACTGGCCGAAGGCGGCACGTCCGCGCAAGACCGACCGGTCGTCGGGGAAGACTGCCTGCAACTCAACGTGTGGACACCTGCCGTCGGCCCAGGCACCCGGCCGGTTATGGTGTGGCTGCACGGCGGCGGGTTCGAGGCTGGTAGCGGTTCACGACAGTTGTACGACGGGGCCAACCTATGCCGGCGCGGAGACGTCGTCGTTGTCACCATCAACCACCGGCTCGGGCTCTTTGGCCACTGCTTCCTTGGCGATCTCGCGGGCGAGGAATTTTCCGAGTCGGGCAACGTCGGCTTCCTCGACATCGTCGCCGCTTTGGAATGGGTCCGCGACAGCATCGCGCAGTTCGGTGGGGACCCGGATTGCGTGACCATCTTTGGGGAGTCCGGCGGCGGACGCAAGGTCAGCCTGGCGATGGCATCGCCTGCCGCGCAAGGGCTCTTTCACCGGGGAATCGTCCAGAGCGGATCGCATCTTCGACTGACCGCACGCGATGATGCCACGCGGTTAGCGACGATCCTCTTCGAGAAAGTCGGGCTGCCGGTGGGCGACGTCGCCGCCCTCCAGGCTCTACCGATACAGGACCTGATCGACGCCAATATCGCCGTACAGCGGGAAACCGGCCAACGGTTCACACCCGTGCTCGACGATGCGGTCTTTGACGCTCATCCGTGGGATCCGGTCGCACCGGCGACTTCCGCTAACATCCCGCTCCTTGTCGGCACCTGCCGCACGGAGTTGTCCTACTTCTCTTTCGTGGCAGGCGAAGACACCAAGTCGATCACTGATGAGGACCTACCGACCCGCCTGGCGCGCTATCTGCCGGCGGCTGTGGCCACAGAGGTCATCGAGGTCTTCCGTGCATCCAACTCGCACGCATCGCCGCCGGAACTGTACGCGTTGATAAGCACGGCGCGCACCTACTGGCTTGACTCGCTCCTACAGGCCGAGCGCAAGGCGCAGCTCGGCGGCGCACCGGTATTCGCCTACCGCCTGATGTGGCGTACTCCGTTCCGCGGCGGTGCACTTTTCTCGCCACACACGCTCGACCTCCCCTTCATGTTCGACAATGTCGACAAGCCTGATCATGTCGCGGGCCGACCGTCGGCCGATACCGCCGCACTGGCTGAAGCCATGAGCGAGAGTTGGCTGGCCTTCGCGCGGACCGGAGATCCCAACAACCAGCACGTGCCGGCGTGGGCGCCGTACTCGCTTGATCGACGTACAGAGATGCTCTTCGACGCGCCGCTGACCGTCGTCGACGACCCGTTCCGCGGCGAACGCGCCACGATCGAGCAACTTCCCACTCAGCAGCTCGGCGGCGGATTGCTTGTGCGTCTGCCGCTTTAAGCTCCGGCCCCGCCCAACCCGCCATCCGTTGACACGACTCGTCACAGTCAGCCGGTAGCCGAATATACCCCTAGGGGGTATAGTCTCGATCGGGACGGCGACCCGCCGAATCGATCGAGGAGCGACATGACTGAGCACCAGCACGGCAGCCATACAACGACAGTCACTTTGTCGGCGGAAGGCGTTGCCGGCGAATACACCTGCCCCATGCACCCCGAGGTACGCCGTTCCGGGCCAGGCGCCTGCCCCATTTGCGGAATGGCGCTAGAGCCGGTCGTTGTCACCGCTGACAGCGGCCCCAACCCGGAGCTGGCAGACATGACGCGGCGGTTCTGGATCGGCCTGGCGCTCACTGTCCCGGTGTTTGTGCTGGCGATGGGAGAACACCTCTTCGCCGGGCTCATCTCGCCGACCGTGTCCAGCTGGATTCAGCTCGTGCTCGCGACGCCGGTCGTGCTGTGGGCAGGCTGGCCATTCTTCGTGCGCGGCTGGATCTCACTACGAACCCTCAAACTCAACATGTTCACGCTGATCGCGCTCGGCACAGGGGTTGCGTGGCTTTACAGCATCGTCGCTACGGTCGCGCCTGGGGGTTTCCCCGACTCGTTCCGATCGAGGGAAGGCACCGTCGCGGTCTACTTCGAGGCAGCCGCCGTGATCACGGTGCTTGTCTCGCTCGGCCAGGTGCTCGAGTTGCGCGCCCGCGACCAGACTTCCGGCGCGATCAAGGCACTGCTCGACCTCGCGCCGAAAACCGCTCTGCGCATCGACGACGACGGCGATCACGAAATCCCGCTCGACGACGTACAAACCGGCGACCGCCTCCGTGTCCGCCCCGGCGAGAAGGTGCCGGTGGATGGGTCAGTCGAAAGTGGCCGCTCGTCCCTCGACGAATCCCTCGTCACCGGAGAGTCGATGCCCGTCACCAAGTCGACCGGGGACACGGTCATCGGTGGAACAGTCAACCAGACGGGTGCTCTTATCATCCGGGCCGAGAACGTCGGTCACGACACCATGCTCGCGCGGATCGTCGCGATGGTCGCCGAGGCACAACGTTCGCGGGCACCAATTCAGGGCCTGGCCGACAAGGTAGCCAGCTGGTTTGTGCCGACCGTCATTGGGATCGCCATAGTCGCGTTTATCGTCTGGTCGATCTTCGGCCCGTCTCCGGCCTTTACATATGCGCTTGTTGTCGCGGTATCCGTGCTAATCATCGCTTGCCCGTGTGCGCTCGGCCTGGCGACGCCGATGTCGATCATGGTCGGGGTGGGACGTGGCGCATCCCTCGGCGTACTCATCAAAAACGCCGAGGCCCTGGAGCGTATGGAAAAGGTCGACACGATCGTCGTCGACAAGACTGGCACCCTCACCGAGGGGCAACCGTCCGTCACCCAGATCGTCACCGTCGACGGGTACGACGAGTCCGAGGCGCTGAAGCTCGCCGCCGCGGTCGAACGTCATTCCGAGCATCCGCTCGCGTCGGCGATCGTGAACCGGGCGAACGACGACGGAGTGGAGATCCCGGAGGCGAGCGACTTCGACTCACCAACCGGCAAAGGCGCCCGAGGATCGGTCGACGGCACGGTCGTCATCCTGGGCAATGCGGCGTACCTCGCCGACGAAGGCATCGACACGTCCGCGCTGGACGCGCGGGCCGACGAGTTGCGCCGGGACGGCGCTACCGTCATCTTCGCCGGTGCAGCAGGAAAGGCGGTCGCCGTGTTCGCGATCGCAGACCCGGTCAAAACCAGCACCGCGGAAGCGCTGAGCGCGCTGCACGAGGAGGGCATCCGGGTCATCATGCTCACCGGCGACAACCGGACCACCGCCGAAGCTGTCGCTCGCCGGCTCGGGATCGATGATGTTGAAGCCGAAGTGTTGCCAGATCGCAAGAGTGCTGTCGTCGAGCGGATGCAGGCCGAGGGTCGGGTCGTCGCAATGGCCGGCGACGGCGTCAACGACGCTCCCGCGCTGGCCTCGGCGGACGTCGGAATCGCAATGGGTACCGGCACCGATGTCGCGATCGAGAGCGCCGGGATCACCCTGCTCAAGGGCGATCTGACCGGTATCGTGCGCGCCCGCAAGTTGTCCGAGGCGACGATGTCCAACATCAGACAGAATCTCGTCTTCGCTTTCGTCTACAACGTGCTCGGGATTCCGCTTGCCGCCGGCGTGCTGTATCCGGCGTTCGGGCTCCTGCTGTCTCCCATGATCTCGGCGGCGGCGATGGCCCTGTCGTCGGTCAGCGTGATCGGCAACGCGCTCCGCCTGCGCAACCAGCGCCTTTAACCGGATTGGCCATCCGTCTGGCCTGGTCCCCATCGCATCCGGCCTCGCACAGTCACGCGGGAGTCCGCGTCCGGACGCGCGGGGCTGGCCGACCGGGGCGGACCCGAGACCGACCCCGCGGCAGGCGGCGCGGCACACCGGTCGGTATGCTTGCCCAGTACGCGAAGGGGAGTAGCCCCCAACGTCTTGGTCGACATACTGACGCTTCGGGATTCCGTTGTGTCCGGCCGGGCGGCCTCACTTAGGTGGGGCGGGCGAGACCTTCGACCTATGCAGACGTCTATCTGCCGGGTCGAAGTCGCCCCCGACCTCACCCGGCCCGAACGAAAGGCCGACGTGGACGCGATCCTCGCCAGCACACTTCTCTCCTTCGGGGTCATCTTCGTCGCCGAACTCGGCGACAAATCACAATTGATGGCGCTAACCTTCGCTACCCGCTTCAAGATCTGGCCGGTCATCATCGGCATCACGGCGGCGACCGCCCTCGTGCACCTTGTGTCCGTCGGGATCGGCTACGGCCTCGGTGCCTCCCTGCCGACCGGCTGGATCAGCCTCGCCGCCGCGGTGGCGTTTATCGCCTTCGGTTTCTGGACGCTGCACGGCGACCATCTCACCGATGAGGAGAAAGACAAGGTCAATCGGACCAAGAAGTCCGCGATTATTGCCGTGGGTACGGCGTTCTTCCTCGCCGAGCTCGGCGACAAGACCATGCTCGCCACCATCACTCTCGCGACCGACCACGGCTGGCTCGGCGTCTGGATCGGGTCCACGCTCGGCATGGTCGCGGCCGACGTACTGGCCATCGGCATCGGCATGGCCCTCGGCAAGGCGCTTCCGGAGAAGGCCATTCGGTACGGCGCCGCGGCACTCTTTTTCATCTTCGGCGTCTGGCTGCTCGTCGAAGCGATTCGCACGCTCAGTGCGTAACTGCCACTGACACTTCGGACGGATGTCCGCCGCAACTCGAGCATTCACGCTGTCCTAGAAATCGGAAAAGCCCCGCCAGCGACGACAAGATCACCTTGTCGGTGGCGGGGCTTCGCGCGTCTGCCGGTTAGGTGTCCCCCAAAGACTAGTACCGCTCCGAGGCGTTCGCTCGCTAGGCGAAACCGGTGCGCGCTTCCTCCCCCGAGAAATATGCACGCAAAGTGTAACCCACCAAACCCCCAGCGCCAACAGCCCGCCCACGCCACGCGTGTCACGACGCCGGTGCACCGGCCGACCCCAATTACAGGTTATAGTCGGCGGCATCTCGGGTCGCTCCCGAGATGATGCGACGCCCTCCCCCCGGGAGCTCGTCGTAGAAGCCCCCGCAATCCCCCCGTTTAACCGCGGGGGCTTCCTATATCTCACGCAGGGCACCCGGGCGCGACCTGGCCTCACACGTTTGCCTTCGTGAACGACGGCCGTGCTTGATGAATCCGGCCGGTCAGCGGGCGCGGTTTCGTAGGCTGACAAATCCTTCAGTTGCCGGTTCGATCGCGACCTCCCGGTCGATGGTCGTGGCGAGCGGCTTCTCGTGCACAAACCACAGCAGCAGTGCCGCGGCGATACCGAGCGGCACCATGTACATGAAGATCGGCGCCAGCGCATCGTTGTACGACGAGACGACAGGCTCGTGCAACTCCGGGGGAAGCTTCGAGACTAGCTCGGGGGTCAGCCGGTTGCTGCCCCCGCCGGCACTGAGCGCATCCGCGGGCATGCGCTGCGCGAGAAGGTCGACCAGCCGGGTAGCGAAAAGGCTGCCGACAACCGCAGAGCCGAGTGAAGCGCCGATCTGCCGGAAGAAGTTGTTGGACGCCGTAGCGGTGCCCACCTCCCTGTTGGGGAAGGAGTTCTGGACGATGAGGACCAGGATCTGCATACCCATGCCGATGCCGATACCCAGCAAGGACAGGTATGCGCAGATCAGCCAGACGGGCGTCTGGACGGTCATTATCGACAACAGCCACAGCGCAAGGGACCAGACGAAGGAGCCGACGATGGGCAGCATCCGGTAGCGGCCGCTCCTGCTGACCATCTGTCCCGTCACGATCGAGGTGACGAGAAACCCGGCCATCATCGGGACCATCAGTAGACCCGCTTTGGTGGCGTTGGCGCCGGTCGCCATCTGTAAATATGTCGGCATATAGCCCAGGACGCCGAACATCGCTATCCCGGTAAAAAGACCGGCGGTCGTAGTGAGATTGAAGTTGCGCTCTTTAAAAAGATGCAAGGGAATGATCGGGTTCGAGGCGCGCCGCTCGACCATGACAAACAGGTACGCCGTCGCGACGGTGGCGCCGATCAGACCGAGGATTACTCCAGAGCTCCACGCGTATTCGTTACCTCCCCAGGTCGCCACCAGTATCAAACAGCTGGACGAGACCATCATCAGCGCCATACCGACGACATCAAATCGTCCCGCGCCGCGGGCCTGCCGAGGCAGTTTCAGGAAGATAAGGGCGGCACCCAAGGCGAGCGCACCGAGGGGCAGGTTAATCCAAAACGCCCATCGCCAGCCGATAACTTCGGTGAACCAGCCGCCGAGCAGTGGCCCGGCAACGGACGAGACGGCAAAAACGCTGCCCATGATGCCCATATACTTGCCGCGCTCGCGCGCCGGTACGACGTCGGCGATGATGGCCTGCGACAGCAGGATCAACCCGCCACCGCCGAGACCCTGAACCGTGCGCGCGATGATCAGCCATGTCATGTCCTGCGCGAGGCCACCGATGATCGAGCCGCTGACGAACAACAGGATCGCGGTGAACATCAACCCGCGCCGACCGATCTGATCGCCGACCTTGCCGTAGATCGGCATCACTATGGTCGAGGCGAGGATGTAGGCCGTGATCACCCAGGTCATCTGGTGGACGCCATTGAGCTCGCCGACGATCGTGGGCAGCGCCGTACTCAGCACGGTTTGATTAAGCGCGGCCAAGAGCATCGCAAGCATCAGGCCGATGAACAAAGGAACCAGGGTGTTGGTTTCTGGGGCGCGAATTTCCCGATCACGGCTGCCTGCGTCGCGAGTGCCTAGGCGGCGGTCGATGGCCCGTTCGGTGTCTGCGCTCATGTGATCGTCCCAGCTTCGCTGCGGGCCCGTCCCACCGCGCTATTGCATCATTGCATGCGTGCAAGTTTCTAACCAGGCGTGACGAGAGCCCGCAGAAAGAAGCGAAGGTTGGCAGGACGCTCGGCAAGCCGGCGCATGAAGTAGCCGTACCACTCATCGCCGTACGCGAGATATACGCGCACGTGCTGACCGGCGTCGGCCAGCCGCCGTTGTTCGTCGACGCGGATTCCGTAGAGCATTTGCAGTTCGTAGTCATCGACGCCGCGCCCATTGCGGGTCGCCGCCAGGAGCGCGTGCGTGATCATCGCCGGGTCGTGGGTCGCGACCATCGGATAGCCCGCGCCGCCCATCAGCACATCAAGACACCGGCGGTACGACGCAGACACCTCGCCCTTGTCCTGGAATGCCACGGACGCGGGCTCACGGTACGCACCTTTGCACAGCCGCACCCTGGATCCAGCGTCCGCAAGTGCGCGGCAGTCCTCCTCGGTTCGCCGCAAGTACGCCTGCAACACCGTGCCCACCCACGGAAACTCGACGCGCAGCTCGCGTACGAGTTCGAGCCCAGCATCGGTCGTCGCATGGTCCTCGGCGTCGATGGTCACCGTCGTACCTGCGCGTTGCGCTGCTGCACATACGATCCCGGTGTTGCGCATCGCGATGGTCGCACCGTGCGGCAGTGCCAGGCCGATCGCGGACAGCTTGATCGACACTTCGGCCTGCGCTCCGAAGCCGCACTCGCTAATTGCGTCCAGGATGTCGACGTACGACGCGGTCAGTTGACCGGCTTGTGCCGCGTTGGTCGTGTCCTCCCCGAGATGATCGAGCGAGACCAGCAGTCCGCCCTTAAGCATCAGTTCGGTCGACCGCAGAACCTCGTCTCGATTACGGCCGGCAATGAATCGTGCGACCACCGGGCGCGACAGCCTCGACCGTTCGACGAGCTCGCGCAGCCTTGTCGAACGAGCGGCCATGAGCAGCGGGGCACGAAACATGAGACCACCTCACCGAGAGTTCTCATCCCAGCGTAGGCCCGGCACGCTGGTCACCAGACGTTTACGTCCGGCAAGGTGGTCGCTATTGCAACCACTCTGCCGGACGCAACGCAACAATTCTGCGGCGATACCGGGCGTAGGCTAGCCGCGCACCTCGGTGACCAGGTTTACGGCGGCGGCGGCGAGCAGCCCGCTGTCATTTCCGCTGACTGCGAAATCGATGCCGCGCTCGAAACCGGCACGCACAGCATCCGGCGCGGCGCCGTAGGCAAGCCCGAAGATCTTTCCCGCATCGTGCGCTGCCTTCTGCGCCCGGTCGATCATCGCCTGGACCTGATCCGATCCCGGCGTCGTACCGAGAGACATCGACAGTGTCTCGGGACGCTCTCCGCACACATGCAATACCCGCACGCTTAGAGCGCGAGTCCGTTACCTGCCTCTTAACACCGACTCGTGCACGGGAAACGTAGCGTTGCCCTACTGACCGGGCCAACATAACCTGAGTGGCGCGGTGGATCTGCCCACCGCCGATTATCTGAAGGCACAGTTCTGCGGGACCGATCTGCCATCGGAGGGGATTACAGAATCGTGACATCCGCAGGCGAGTCCACACAGATACCGAAAAAGAAACATCCGCTTGTGCAGGTCCTGTCTGTGGCTCTGACGGTCGTCGTGCTCTGGCTGGTCTTCGGTGTCATCATTCCCCGCATCGCCAACTACGCGGAAATCTGGGACTCAATCACGTCGATGCACGCCTCGGCAGCCATCGCGCTCATCGTCGCAGGTCTGGCACTTCTCGTGCTGATGTCGTTGGTCTTGTCCGCCGCGCTTCCGGGGCTCAGGCCGTGGGCGGCAATCTCGACCCAGCCCGCCTCGATGGCCGTTGGCGCAGTCGTGCCCGGCGCGACAGTGCCTGCGCGCGCGCTGTTCCTGCGCCCGTTCGGCATCACCACTGCGAACTACACGCGCTCGTACGCCGCCGCCGGACTGGGCACGACCCTGTGCGTGCTCCTGATGACCGTGGTCGGTCTCGTCATCATGTTGTCCGTGCCGCAATCATCCGAAGACACATCGGGAATGCGCACCACCGCGGTGATCGTATGTATCGTTGCGGTCGCGATCGCCGGTGTGGTGATCGCGCTGATTACCAGCCCGGCGGCTTGCCGCTGGTGCGCGCGTGCGGCGATTTGGCTGATTGGCCGGTCAGCCTGGCTAAGTCGCAAAGTCGCGGCGGACACCTGGGAAAGCGCCATCACCACGTGGCGCAGCGA
Organism: Antricoccus suffuscus; assembly: GCF_003003235.1. NCBI lineage: Bacteria > Bacillati > Actinomycetota > Actinomycetes > Geodermatophilales > Antricoccaceae > Antricoccus > Antricoccus suffuscus. Next base: position 220,091 of record NZ_PVUE01000001.1, on the reverse strand, counting down.
CACCGTGCAGATAGTCCGCGAGCGCAAGGCGCGCCTCGTCGGCGTCGTACTGGCGGTCTTCTGGCTACAGGCCGCACTCATGATCGGCTGCATGTACGCATGCGGCCTGCCCACGAGCGCACTGGGGATCTTGACCGGACTTGGAACATTCACGATCGCTCGACTCTTGCTGTCAGTACCGCTCACACCCGGCGGTGTCGGCGTGCTCGAACTCGGCTACTCGGCGATCTTCGGGGCAATGGTCGCCGAGCAGTTCGACGACAGCGTCGTCGGCGGCGTGTTGTTGTTTCGCGCGCTGACGTATGTGATGCCGGTATTCCTCGGCGGCATTCTTCTACTTGTCATTAGGGTTCGGGCAATGGGTCGCGATAGAAAGGGAACGAAGCCCGAGCGATTGTGATCTAGAATTTGGTTCTACAAGTAGGTATGGCTTTAAGCCAGGCCACACGCTAATCTGCAGTTGATGCCAGCGGAGTTTCTGTTGGCCGGGATACGAGAGTGGCGTTGTGGCCAAACGGGGGACAGCGGAGGTTCTGCGGGACCCGTCGTCGTTCGACGCAGTTAGACCACTAGTTGCATTCGCAGACTCGATCGGCAGCCCATCGCGCAGGGCTCAGAGGAGTGCGCGGCGGCGGCCACTGCATGACTTGTCCGATCATCCGCGAGCCGGTGAGCTTCTGACCTAATCCCGCCACCGTTGTGGCAATCGCCCAGCTACCCAACACACCCAGTCAGCTGTCCGAGGGACTCGGACTGCCTACACACAAGGAGCACGATGAACTCGTTTTGGAACTTCTTCTGGCTTGTCATTGAAATCTTCGTATTCTTTGCCTATCTGATGGTCCTCTTTCACGTTCTGGTCGACATCTTTCGTGACCGGACCTTGTCGGGCGGATTCAAGGCGCTGTGGATCATCGGACTCGTCTTCATTCCAGTCATCACCGCGCTGATTTACCTCATCGCCCGGGGTCGTGGCATGGCCGAACGCGAACACGCCCGCGCCGCGAGTGCTCAGCAGCGGACAGAGGGCTACTTGCGCGACGTGGTTGGGCGGTCAGCGGCAACCGAGATCGCGGACGCTAAGGCACTGCTTGAGTCTGGAACCATTACGCAGGAAGAGTTTGAGCAACTCAAGCGCCAGGCTCTTGGCGCACCGTCCGGCCAACCAGTCGCCTAGGTCAAGCCGAGTCCCCGATGACTACGGACGTCAGGCCGTCACGGATCGCGATTATCGTCGCGACCGTGGCGGCACTGGTTGCGATAGCCGCATTGATCACTTCGATCACCATCAGTCGGTCAGGCGGCAGCACCGGCGAAAGAGGGCAGCAGTGCGCCGCAGTATATGTCGCGAACAAGGTCATGCCGTCGGTGGTCACGATCCATGTCCAGGACTCGAGCGGATCACCCGCAGGCACCGGATCTGGAGAGTTCCTCAGCAAGGACGGGTACGTGTTGACCAACAACCACGTGGTGTCACCGGGGGCGGCCGGAGGGTCTGTATCCATTCAGCTGGAGAGCGGCGCTGAGTACCAGTCGCAGATCGTCGGCCGCGATCCGCAGACCGACATCGCGGTACTGAAGGCGAAGGGCTCGAAGTTCAAACCGGTCACGTTCGCGGCTAATCCACGCGTGAAAGTCGGCGCACCAGTGTTCGCGGTCGGCGCGCCACTGGGCCTATCAAACACCGTCACAGCGGGGATCGTAAGCGGACTAAACCGTACAATCCGGGTCCCATCCGACAATGGCGGCACCGCTTTGTTGGTCGCAGCGATCCAGACGGACGCGGCTATTAATCCCGGCAACAGTGGTGGGACCTTAGCGAACTGCGACGGCCAACTTGTCGGGGTGCCCACCGCTGGAGCTACCGCGCCCGACTCGCGGGGTGAGCCGGTCGCCGGCAGCATCGGTCTGGGATTCGCCATCCCCTCCGACGCTGCCCGAACCGTCGCAGACGAGCTGATCAAGAACGGCACAGTTGTGCACAGTTACTTCGGGATCGCCGTCGCACCGATCCAAGTGAACTCCTCGACGACCGGGCTCTATCTCGTTTCCGTCGCACCAGGCGGTCCGGCCGCTCAGGCCCAGCTCCGTCAAGGCGACGTCATCACACGCCTCGACGGCACCAACGCCCGCGATGCAGACCGAATACAGGCGATCACGCTGTCAAAGAAACCCGGCGACACCGTCGAGGTGACCTACGTTCGGTCCGGTACCAAACGGACCACCACCGTGACGCTGGCAGAACAGCCAGCTACGGGATAGAGCAACAAACAATTAACCATGTGAGGAACTAGCAAAGGAGAAGGCAAATGTTTCGACGAAGAGGAGCCGGATCGGCGCGACCGAGTCTATTAAGGTCGGCGGCGCGCGGAGCCGTCGTTGCCGGCACGGCGGCGACAGTGGCGGGCAGCGTCGCTCAACGCAGAGCCGCCCGCGAGGGCCAAGGCCAAGACGTGGTCGTCCAACCTGACGGCCCCGCGCCAGCGCCGGAGATCGACACCGATCATTTGATTGCGCAGTTGAGACAACTCGGGGAACTCCGTGATTCCGGTGTACTCACCGAACAGGAATTCAACACGCAGAAGACACGACTGCTGAACTAGTCGCGTGCGGTCGGCTACCCGACAATGCAATCCACAGAGCACGCTCACTGGCGAAAGAACTCCCCCATGGCTAACGGGTCGGCTCAGCGCAATCCGACTATCTGGGCCCAGGGTATCGCCGTATTCGCGGCATGCTTCGCGCTCATCGCCGGCATACTTCAGGCGATCTAGGGCTTCGTCGGAATCGGTGGCGACAAGATCTTTGTCGCTCCACCTGACTACACATTTGACTTCACTACTACAGCTTCGGGCTGGATACATTCATTTTTGGGATCGCGCTTTTCGTAGTGGGCATCTTCTTGCTTCGCGGCGCGTCCTGGGCGCGTGTCACTGGGCTCGTTTTCGCCTCGCTTCCATGATCACCAACTTCCTATGGCTTCCGCACTTTCCGTGTGGGCGATCAAAATAATGGTGATCGACGCACTCGTGATCTGGGCGTTGGCCACCTTCGAGCCCGTGAAGTTCTAAATCCGGCCTCTCAACTCGACACACAACATCCGTCGTCGTCGTTCGGTCGCTCGTCACGCCGCGATACTATTGCGCCGTGGGTAGCGACCGGACGCCACCAGCCCCTCTGTCAAAACGCATGACCGATCAAATAGCGGCCACCGCGTCGATCAGCCCCTCTCAAGGATGATCGACGTTGTGCCGTTATCGAGTGTGAGTGCCTCTCCCACGAGGGACCACTTCGGGCCTGACTCGAGGAACTCATTGAGCCACGCGTCCTGAGCCGTCAGTCCAGGTTCGCACGCCATCATTGTCGAAGCTAAGTGCTTGACGACGACAGTGCCGGCCTCGAGCGAGACCCCGCCGGTCATGGTGTTGCATCCGGCGTTAACCACGATTCTTCCTTCTACGAAGGATATCTCAATCTTTGAGCCAGTGACGATTGCCGGGCCTTTCTCGATGGCTGTTGCCGCGAAGGATTGGGAATCAAGCTCGGATTTCGCGGCGGAATTCCCGCTCGCCGCCGGCTGACTCGACTCCGAGGAGGAGGATTGCGGCGTACTGCCTGCTGCGCAGGCACTCAACACTATGGGTAGCGCGACGATCAGCGCCGTCAATGATGTACGCCGGAATCGGTGCCGCAGGACGTTGATTCGCATTCTGTATGCCCACCCTCTTAGTGACCGCCTATCCAACGGCCGAGTAGTTGGATAAATCCTAGCCGATGGACGACCTTCTAAGGAGGAGTGTTAATCGGCATGGCTCGCTTCCCGCAAGCCTTGTCAGCGGACTACGCTCATCGTTACGATCGCCTATTCGGCGCGCGATAGAAGAGTCCGAATTCGGAACCACGCCGGGAGAAACCATTGGCTACCATCAGACGACGGATAGGCGCACCGTGCTAAGAATGACGATCAGCGCCGCTGTGTTCCTCGCGTCTTGTGCGATCGGTCTGCTCGCAGCAAAGTTCACGCTCGACGAGATGACGATCCAGTGGGGGTCGTTCTTAATAGTGGTGGTGATTTTCGGAGTCCTGCAGGCGATCCTCTCCCCTTTTGTTGCGAAGATGGTTCATCGCAATGCGACCGCGCTGCTGGGCGGAGTTGGCTTACTCTCCACATTCATCGCTCTACTAATTACGTCGCTGTTGAGTTCGGGTCTGACGATCCGTGGAGTCACTACCTGGGTGCTCGCGTGTGTCATCGTCTGGCTTGTCACGATGATCGCCACTATGTTTCTTCCGCTCCTCGTGGTGAAGAAGCATCTTCGCCAACGTACTGCGGAACGCTGAGATGACCGGCTCCACCCAAAGCGTGACGATGGGCATCCTGGCGATCATCGCCGGCCTGGTGTTCTGCTTCCGCGGCTACGGCGCGTTGCGCGTTGTCATCCCGGTCTGGGCGGCCATCGCAGGCTTCTATCTTGGTGCGGGACTCGTTGCGAGCAACGATGACGGCCGCTATCTGACCTCGACGACCGGTTGGATTGTTGGCATAGTGATCGGCCTACTGTTCGGCGCGCTCGCCTACGCGTACTACGCGGTCGCGGTGATCATTTCGATGGCGGCGGCAGGGTTCGCGGTCGGCTCGAGTGTGGTGGCCGCTGTCGGCGTGTCGTGGAACTGGGTGATCGTCCTCGCAGGCGTCGCGGTCGGGGTCGCGCTTGCAGCGCTCGCCATCATCGCGAACCTGCCTATGGTCCTGCTCGTCGTCGTCAGCGCCGTCGCGGGCGCCAGCGCCATCATCTTCGGTGTACTCGTCGTCTCCGGGGCTATTGGTACCGGCCCGATCAACAGCGCGGACGTAAACGCCCAGCTGAGTGATCGATGGTGGCTATACGTCGCGTATGTCGTGCTTGCCGCGGTCGGTATCGCGTCGCAGCTGCGTGCGGCGCACGCCCATGGCAACGTGCGAGACGGCTGGGACGCTCAAGGTCGGGCCCGTCAGGGATGACCTACGACGAGCGCGTCACGAAGGGCGACGCCCGCGTGGCATTTGTACTCGGCGGTGGCGGCGTGCTCGGCGCCAGCGAGGTTGGCATGCTGCGCGCGTTGATTGAGGCTGATGCGCGACCCGACTTGGTGCTCGGTACGTCGATCGGTGCGATCAATGGCGCGATGATCTCCGCAGATCCGAGCATCGGCGCAATCGAGCGGCTGACGTCACTCTGGCATGAGCTCATCGGCGGCAACGTCCTCGGCGGTTCGCTGCTGTCGCAAACGAAGACGCTGATCCGGACGAAAACCCATTTGCATCAGGCCGATCCGTTGCGCGAGCTGCTCCAGTCGGAGTTCGGCGACCAATCAATCGATGACCTCACGGTTCCGTTCGGCTGCGTAGCGGCGAGCATCGAGACCGCGTCGGAGCACTGGTTCACCAATGGACCAGTGGTGGACGCGGTGCTTGCCAGCAGCGCCGTACCCGGGCTTCTCGCGCCGGTCGAGATCGACGGTGAGCACTTCATGGACGGCGGCCTGGTCGACAGCATCCCCGTCGGACGCGCCATCGAGATGGGCATGCACACTATTTACGTGCTCCAGGTCGGTCGCATCGAGACTCCGCTCAAAGCTCCCACTCGGCCGTGGGAGGTAGGTACCGTAGCGTTCGAAATCGCCCGACGGCACCGCTTCGCTACCACTATGGCGAACCTGCCGACCCACGTGAAGGTTCACGTTCTCCCCACAGGCAACCCTGTCAAAGTAGGCGGTCGTCAGCAGCTCCGCTACCGCGACTTCTCTGCGGTACCCGACCGCATCCGATCCGCTTACGAGGCGACCCGGGCGTATCTGGACGCGGAGTCGACGAAACCATGAGACTGCCGAGATGGGTACGCCGCATTCTCACCTATGTCGCGCTCTACGTGCTGCTCTTGTTTACCGTCGCCGCCTCGCCACTGCTGGTGATCGTTGCGTTGGTCCTCTCGCACTGGCTGCCAGGTAAATGGCGCGCGTTGCGGCTACTTGGTTTTGCCATCGTCGGCCTGCTCGCGGAATCCGCGGCCGTCATCACTGCCGGCGCGCTGTGGATCGCCAGTGGTTTCGGTGCGGCTATTCGCTCACGCCGCTTCCAGGACGCGCACTACGCCGCACTGCGTTGGGTTCTCGCGGTACTGGTCGGTTCGGCTCGTCGGTTGTTCCAACTGGATCTGACGACAGACGTGCGCTCCTGGAGCCCGCTTGACGACGGCGTACCCGGATCAACCAACGCGATGCTCGTGCTCAGCAGGCACGCCGGGCCCGGCGACAGCCTGCTCCTGATGAACACCCTCATGAACAGCGACCATCTGCGCCGAACCCGCGTGGTGCTCAAAGATGCCATGCAGTTCGACCCGGTCTGCGATCTCTACCTCAACCGGCTTCCGGCGAAGTTTGTCAATCCCAACCCGGGCCCGGGCGAGGACATGCCGAGCGGCATCGCGGCCCTCGCCGACGGCATGAGCGACAAGGACGCACTGCTGATCTTCCCGGAGGGCGGCAACTTCACCCCTAAGCGCCGCACCAGGGCGATCCAGCGACTCACCGACGCCGGTCACACGGAGGCCGCGACCAGTGCGCAGTCGCTCAAGCACCTGCTCCCGCCTCGGCCCGCGGGCGTGCTTGCCGCTCTTGATGCCGCGCCTTCGGCTGACGTCGTCTTCGTCGCGCACACCGGACTGGACCATATGCTCACCGCCCGGGACATATGGCGCGAAATCCCCGTGCACAAGAGACTGCACATGCGGTGGACTTTTGTGCCCGCCGCCGACGTGCCGACCGACCGCGATCAACGCGTGAACTGGCTCAACACCCATTGGTCGGATATCGACCGGTGGGTGGAGGCGAACAGCGCCTAACGGCGAGGTGGAAGCGGCACGAAACCAGAGGTGCGTCGCATGTAGTCGACGTATCCGGGGCGGCGCGCCATCGATCTTTCCAGGACACGCTTTCCCGAACCGAAGGCGAGCAGGTAGATCATGACCGCGGGCGAGAGCACAGTCAACGCGCCCGGCCAACTCGGTGCGACGACGAGGAAGATCCCGAGCCAGACACATGCGTCGCCGAAATAGTTGGGATGACGGGTATAGCGCCACAAGCCCGTGTCGAGGACCTGATCGCGATCGGGGTCGGACTTATAGCACTCAAGCTGCCAGTCGCCGACCGCCTCAAAGATAAGGCCGACAATCCAGAACGCGACACCGACGATAACGATCGGCGATAGTGGGACCGGCACGAAACTTCCCACCAGCACGGGCATGGACACCAACAATGCCAGGAATCCCTGCAGTAGGTAGACAACAACGACGACGTACGCCGTGCCATGCCCCTCCAGCATCGCCTTATAGCGTGGGTCCTCGCCCTTGCCTCGACTCCGTGATCCGATGTGCCACGCGAGCCTTAACCCCCAGACCATTGTCATGACGAACAGCAGCCACCGACGTCCGTCATCGCCCGTGCCCTGCGAACTTATGAACGACACGATCGCGACCGCACAGAACAGCAGACCCCACGCGGTGTCGACCACGGAGTGCTTGCCAAGCCACCGGGACGCCACATAAGTGCCGAGCAGTACGACGAGCACGGCTCCTATCGCCCATGGAACGGCACGAAGGAAGGCGTCTGTCGGGAAGTCGCTCATTTACGTCTGATTCCAATCGGGTACCTGGCAGACCGAAGCGGCGCCGTACGCCGGACGCACGGCGAGTATCTGATCGACGCCCATCCTCCCTTGCTCGAATGTGAGCCCACCACCGATCAGATAGAGCCGCCACACCCGAGCGATTTCCTCTCCCACCATGGACACGGCCTCGCGGTAGTGCTTCTCAAAGGTGTCGTGCCAGTCAGCGACCGTGCGCGCGTAGTGTTCGCGCATCGCCTGGACCTCGCGGATCTCGAAACCAGCGTCTTGTAAGAACCGCAACGTGTCCGGCAGTGGCCGCATGTGCATGTCCGGTGCGATGAAATTCTCGATGAAGGCGCCGCCGCCAGGCGCGGCGTCGCGGTGCCGCGACATCTGCTGCAGGAGCATACGACCGGACGGCTTGAGTTGCTCGAACAGCACCCCGGCGTACGTGCCGTAGTTATCCTCTCCGACATGCTCGCCCATCTCAATCGAGCTCACCGCATCGAACGGCGCCTCTCGTACCTCACGGTAATCCTGCAAGCGCACCTCGACTTGGCCGTCAAGCCCTCGATCGGCGATCCGTTTGGCGACGAACTCCTGCTGTTGCCGCGATATCGTCACACCGAGCACGACCGCGCCGTAATGTTCGGCCGCGTGCAGGCTCAGCGAACCCCAGCCACAACCGACATCGAGTAATCGCATCCCTGGGCGAAGATCAAGTTTGCGGCAGATCAGGTCGAGCTTCGCGCGTTGAGCTTCCGCCAGGCTCATATCGGGGCGCGAGTAGTAAGCACAGGAGTACGCCATCGACTCGTCCAGGAGAAGCGCGTAAAAATCGTTGGACAGGTCGTAGTGGTGCGAGATCGCCGCCTTGTCGCGCGTCGTGGTGTGCACGTCACCGTCGAGGCGAGCTTGCGACACAGGAGGTTTGGGCCGAAGGCCCAGTGCGCCCAACCGCGCACCGGTCGCCACCGCGGTGAGCAGGTGACGGGCGTCCGGTCGATGCGCTCTGGTAGGCGTGGTCTGCCACGCTCGGCGTAACGCATCAACGACGTCGTCCGCCCCGCCTGGCGCGTCAAGCTCCCCGGTGACATAGGCCTGCGCCAGACCGAGCTCGTCAGGGTGCCACAGGATCCGCCGGAGCGCGCGCCGGGACGTCAAATGAACGACGGGAGCGTTCAGTGGCCCCGCCTCACTGCCGTCCCAGGCGCGGATGCGGACCGGAAGGTCGCTGCCAATTACCGGTCGCACCAAGGCGACCACACGTTCGGCGGTACTGGTCATCGTTGCTCCGTCTCTCGCAAGTCGCGCCACATCGGCGCGCTATCCCATCAGAAGTTCGAAGTCGCGGCGGGCACGGATTGGTGGTGAGAAGAGAGAGTAGCTCCGTAACGGTAGGTCTACTGAATTGTCGGATGTGGCGCGTTCTTGCGCAGGTTTCGGCGTAACTGAAGAATCCGCACCGTGCCAGGGATAGCGACCAGGAGCATGCCCGCGATGGCGGCGAAGAGGATGGTCAGACCAAGCGGAAAATTCCCATCCCAGCCGAAGAAGTGCACTGAGGCTTGATGTGAATTTTGGGCGATGAACACGATCAGCAAAATGAGGAAGATCGCCGACAGGATCAGGCCAACCCAAATGCCGCTCGTCCGAGTACGTCGTACCCGTCCGTGACGGTCCAACCCAGGCGCATTGCCTCGTGCCAACTCTGTTTCCGGATCCGGGCCCGGGGGGCTCTGGCCCAGGTCTCCAGGAAGCGCCGCGGCGCGGGGCGACTCGTCCGGGGGAAGCGGATCGGACATATCAATCGACTCCTTCGACGCAGAGACTCTCACCGAGTTCCTAGTACCCATTGTGAAGCGATTTATCACCTAGGCGGTCGGATGCTGGTGGTCCAGCTAGTCGCCGACCTCGATGCGTAGAATCCGCGTGGCATATTGCGATGACTAGACCCTCACTGATGCTCTTTCCAGCATGCCAGTATGACGGTCGCGACCTGATAGGAGAGGTCATTGCGCGATATGTTGTGCGGGCCTAGCGTCGCTGGTAGTTTGCTCGCATCCACCTGCAACGTCATATTGTCCTTGACAAATACTGTCGCGCCGGCGGTCGTGTTATAGGCCGGGAATCCTAGATTCGCCAGTCCTTCAATCGGTGTCGTCGGCGCAAGTTTGGTCTGCAGGTCGTTGAAATAGGCAATCGCGGCCGCGTCGTCTGCGGATTCTTTGACCGAGAGCACGAACTCGCCCATCGGCAGATGATAGGTGCAGGTATAAAGCTTGTTGGCCCAGGTATGCACTTTGTGTGGCGACTTATCGAGGCCAAGAATTTGGGTGATACTGCTAGCCGGCTCCTCCCCACAGACCATCAGCGCAGAGTCCGTCGGACCGCCTTTACCCGCGGTGACGGATGACGCTGTCGATCCGGCGCCTGTGGTAGCGGCACCGGAGGTAGCGCAACCGCCGAGCAAAATACCGGCCGCTGCCATGAGGGCAACAAGCAACTTCAGTCGTTTCATATCAAGCTCCCATTAGCGATCCACATGATCCGGTTGTGTAGTTCATGGTTCGAAGTCGCGGCCCATCCGGATTGCTCTGCCTGGATCCGTATGCGTGTCTGTGAGCGCGGCTGGACGCAAAATTGTCACGATCAACGCCCGTTTCGATCGGCGCCAATCCGTTAGCGGTCGCGACTTCGAATAGTCGGCATACGAAACAATCCACGCGCCGGCTAGGCCGGCTGACAGTGGACCCCCCTACGGAGGCATCGGAAACGAGGCCCTGTTCGGCGACCGCGGTGGACCGCTCATCGCAACCGACGGTGTAGCGTTCGCCAGCCTGGCCTCCGCCGGCGGGAGGCGGATAGCCAAAGAGAGTTGAGGTAGCGATCCCTGCCTGTAGCCGAGGTGAAAGGCGCACTCTCCGACGAAAGAGGAAACATGCCTGCACGGACGATAGTTATCACCGGCGCGAGCGACGGAATCGGAGCGGCCGCCGCTCGTCATTTCAGCGCCGTCGGTGAAAGGGTTGTGCTCGTAGGTCGGTCAGAACAGAAGACGACCGCGATTGCGACGGCGCTCGGCGCGGACCACTTCATTGCTGACTTTGCGCACCTCGACCAGGTGCGCGTGCTCGCAGCCCAATTGCGCGAGCGGTATCCCCGAATCGACGTGCTCGCCAATAACGCCGGCGGAATCATGGGCAAACGGGAGGAAACGGACGACGGGCACGAAAGGACGTTTCAGGTTAATCACCTCGCCCCGTTCCTTCTGACCACCTTGCTCGTCGATCGGCTTATTGATTCCAAGGCCCGCATTATCAACACATCCAGTGTCGCCAACAGGTTTTTCGGCAACCTCGATATCAACGACTTGGATGCGCGCTCTAAGTATTCAGCCAATAAGGCCTACGGCGACGCCAAACTGGCGAATATTCTGTTCACGAAAGAGCTCGATCGCCGGTATCGGCGAGCTGGCATTGCTAGCGCGGCGTTCCATCCTGGGTACGTCGCCACGAACTTCTCGGCCGGCTCCTCAAGTTATCTACGATTCATCTACCGGACGATGCTGAAGAGAAGTCTCACCTCGCCCGAGAAGGGCGCGGACACGCTTGAGTGGCTTGCTACCGCGTCCCCGGGAGTCGACTGGACCCCAGGGGAGTATTACTACAAGCGCAAGGTGTCCAGAGCTAACACGCAGGCCTATGACGACAAGCTAGCCCGGCAGTTGTGGGAACTCAGCGCGAAGATGGTCGCACCTAACGTCGGCGGCTGACAGAATTCACAGACAGCCGGGCCCTGGTCGCGAAACAAGATGACGGCGCTGAGCGTGGATGATGGAACGACGACCAGTAAGCCGCGACGCTGGACCGGAATCGGCATGAATGGGGGGAGTTCGCGCCCTGCTGCGCTTCGCGGCAGCTAGTCACCGGGTCCGGTGCCCTTCGGCCGCGTTTGCAGCGTTGTGCTCGCCGAGCCCGATCAACGCGAGCATCTCCATGATGTTGGGATCGGCCGAGCGGGCAACGAGGTCTCCACCCTGGCCGCGTAGTTTGCTGCGCGATAACCGGAGCAGGCGCAAGACGGCGGCTCCGACACCAGCAGAAACGTCAAGGTTGATCGTCACTGCGCTCAGGCCCTGCGTGCTCAGCCACTCGAGCATTTCCCGTAGCGATTGAACATGAGGGCCGGTGAGCAGGCCCGTGATGGTCAGGGTCGCGGTGGTACCCGCGCGCTGCACGTGGAATTGGGCGTCATCGTTCGATGAGTGGTTCGCAAGTGTTGGCGTTGGCACGTGACAGTCCCTACCTGTGCCGGGTCGGTACGCCGAGGGCGCATCGTCGACCAAGAGTCACGGCTGTCTGCTCAACCTTCATCAAGGTACTTCCCCAGAGCCGATCGTGACACTCTCGGAGGTCACGAGATGGCTACAAGAGCGGCGGAAGTGAAGTGAAAACTGCAGACGCGCCAATGATTCACCACATCGAATCTCGTACGGCATGCACGTGAGAGTCAACCGCGCGTCGAGGTCGCAACGGCGTGTCACCTGCGCCGGGTGTGCACAAATCCGGCGGCGGCGGCGACCGCGCCTACACCTTGGGCGACGGCGCTCAGTGATTTCTGGAAGAACCAGACGGGTTCATACATCGCCGGAATCGGACCGAAAGCGGGAACGTTCACGTATCGGTACAGGAGCACAACCACAAGGCCGCCGAGCGTGACTACGAAAGCCGCCGCATACGCGGCCTTACTACCGCGAGCCGCTACAAACAATGCCGACAGGATGGCGAGGACGGCTTCGACCCGGAACAACGTGCCCTCACCGACTCCGCCGGATGCGGCCGCTTGATACATCCCGGCCAGGCGCAGATGCACCACCGCATCGACTGTCAGCGTCGCGACGACCAGCACCCGCAGCACCAACTCCACCGGCGACGTGCGCGCGCCTGCGTGCCGACTCATTTCACCACCAGCGTGCCCATCATGTTCGGATGAAACGTGCAGGTGTATTTATACGTCCCGGGCTTCGTCGGTGCGGTGAATGTGACGGACTCACCGGCCTTCACCGTCACATCGAAATCACTCTTGTTCTCAGCAGTCACGGTGTGATTGACCGAGTCCTCGTTCATCACCATGATCTTCGCTCCTGGGCTCACTGACTCCGCACCGCTGTACTTGTAGTTCTTGATCATGAGCATCACGGTTGCGTTTGAACTCTTCGCAGACGGCGCGGTCGCGGAGCTTGTACTTGGTGCGGGCGCGACAGAGCTTCCGGTGTCCTGGCTTGCGGACCCGCATCCAGCTAACCCGATGATCGCGGCCACCAAGGCCGCAGCCGCCATAGGCTTCCTTGTCGTCATGTCTGTTCCTCCTGTCGTCGCCCACGATGAGCGTCTTAGTCGTGGTTCGACACCGCTGGCACAACGGCTTGCCCTACGAGCCCGCGGATTCACGACGGCAAGAAGAAGTCCCCGGTCGAGTCACCTCGGCGCCGCGACGGATTAAAGATCGCCCGTGTTCAAGAACCGTGACCGACGGGACGAGTCATCATGAACGCCGCATCCGGCGCGAACTGTCGCGGGCACGAAGTTTTTCGATGCGCGGCCAATCCGATGGGCAGGGTAGCTCCGAATAGCCGGCATACGAACAATCCACGCGCCGACTAGATCGGCTGAACCGGAGGAACCGCGATGAAGAAGAAGACGAAGAGTAAATTCGTGCGAGGATCGGCGGCCGCACTAGGCGCGGTCGCGATCGGCGCAATGAGCCTGTCCATGAGTGGTGTCGCCTCTGCAGACGCAGGCGCGTCCTACCAAGCCGACCTGCAGCAGGTCAACAACTCCGGCGCCTCCGGCACCCTAATGCTGCAGCTCAACGGCGACCAAGCCACCATCACTGAGAACGTCAGCGGCCTAGCCGAAACATTCATGGGCAAGCCATACCCACACGTACAGCACATCCACATCGGCGGCAAAGGCCAATGCCCCACCGCCGCCGCCGACACCAACGGCGACGGGGTCATCAGCACCACCGAAGGCGGACCAGCATACGGTGGCATCGGTACGACCCTGTCCGTCTCTGGTGACACCAGCCCAGCTGCCGGAACCGACGTGACAATCGCGCCCAGTGGCTCGGGATACAAATACTCACGCACCATCACTCTCGACGCGAAAAGCGTCGCATCGATCAAAGCCGGTACCGCCGTCATCGTCGTACACGGCCTCGACCCGACGAAACTGAGCAAGGCCGCCCAAGACGCGCCAAGCGACCTGGTGCCGTCGTTGCCGTTGGCAGCAACCTCACCGGCACTGTGCGGCTCGTTGGCTAGCAGCCAGATGGGCACCACACCCAGTGGGGCCGCAGACACGGGCGGCGGCAGCACCGCAGGTATCGAAAACGAGGCCCTGTTCGGCCTCGGCGGTGGGCTACTCGCCGCAGCCGGCGGTGTCGCGTTCGCCGGACGTCGCCGCTTCTCACAGAACTGAGGTAACGACATGCCTACGCACCGCGATCAGGGGGCGATGCGCAGGCTGCGCGGCCGTCGCGGCCGACTGATCGTCGCCGCGACGGCCATTGTCCTGCTGATCGCCGGCATCATCGTCATAGTGGTCGGCGTGAACTCTCAGCAGCAGGCGCCGATGCCATCGGCGGCTGCTGCTGGCAGTACGAGTTCGACCGCCAGCAGTACTCCGAAAACACCCGATCCGCAGACCTCAACCACGCCATCCGCGTCCGCCCCAGCCCCGGCACCACTAACGCTGCCCGCCTCGCCGCCGACCCACATCGACGTACCGGCGATCGGCGTCAGTTCAGACCTACTGCAATTAGGTACGAACCCGGACGGCACCGTGCAGGTACCTCCACTGGAAAAAGACTCCCGAGCCGGGTGGTTTACCGGCTCCCCGACCCCCGGCCAACTTGGGCCCTCCATCGTCCTGGGCCACATCGACTCCAAGGAATACGGTCCCGGCGTGTTCTTCAAGCTCGGCGCGCTCAAGCCGGGCGATCAAGTATCGATCACCCGCACCGACGCCACCGTGGCCGTATTCAACATCGACAAAGTCGCCCAATACCCGAAAAACCAGTTCCCCACCATCGAGGTCTACGGCAACACCGATCACGCCGCGCTCCGACTGATCACCTGCGGCGGCAAATTCGACTTCACCGCGCACAGCTACGAGGACAACATCGTCGTCTTCGCCAGCCTCGCCTCCACCCACCCCGCCTGATGTCATCTACGTCGGCGCCTTCCGGTAGGCCCAGGGTCACTGCCCTTGATAACCAGCCAACTGCCGAAGATGTGACCGCTTGGGCAATCGCGGCAGGCAACGGCGACGACCACGCGATGGCCCTGTTTGTCCGCGCTACCCAGACCGACGTGTGGAGGTTATGCTCCTACCTCGGTAGTCACGGGGCAGCCGATGATCTCACGCAGGAGACCTACTTGCGCGCGTTCCGCAGCCTGTCGTCGTTCGCGGCGCGCTCGTCGGCCACGACGTGGCTGCTGTCCATCGCGCGTCGCGTGTGCGCAGATCATGTGCGCTCGCGACGACGTACATGGAGGCTGAACCATCACGACAGCGCTAACGGGCTCGACCGCGCCGACACTCTGTCGGGCGACTTCACGACGTACGCCGCGTTACGCGACCTCGTCGACCACCTCGAACCAGATCGCAAAGCCGCGTTCGTCCTCACGCAAATGCTCGGAGCGTCGTACGCCGAGGCTGCCGAGGTGTGTCGCTGCCCCGTAGGCACGATCCGCTCAAGGATTGCACGGGCGCGCGAGGATCTCGTGGCCGCAGTCGATGTCGATACGCGACTCGATATCCCCACACGTCGACGAATAAGGAGCAGTAATAGTGCATGACTCAGTCACTGTCCACATGGCAGCGCCCGCTGACAAGATCTGGGATCTTGTCAGCGATGTGACCCGGATCGGTGAGTACAGCCCGGAGACGTTCGAGGCCGAATGGCTCGATGGAGCAACCGGACCGGCTATCGGCGCCCGGTTCCGCGGGCACGTGCGGCGTAATGGCAGAGGACCGACCTACTGGACCACCTGCACCGTGACAATGTGCGAACCTGGAAAGGATTTTGCTTTCGGAGTCGGGCCGAGCGGTAAGCCGATCAACACATGGCGCTACAGCCTCGAGTCGACCGACGCCGGCACCAACGTCACTGAGTCGTTCGAACTGTCCAAGACGTTGCCACTACGCATCTATTGGGCTCTGCTTGGCTGGGCACGGGGCCGCACCAACCGAAATGGCATGAGAACAACGCTTGAGCGCATTAAAGCTAAGGTCGAATCCGTGGCGTAGCCGTCTGCGTGCGCCGACGGCAGACGCCCCTATCACTTCGCGGTTCCCGTCACTAATCACCATCACTCCCGCTGAGTCCCGACTTCAGTAGAATGGTGAGCGGTGCGCCGGGAAGCCTGGTCGGCAGTCAGATTTGCCGAACCCTGGAGAACCATTTCCGTGACGCATAAGCCTTCCGTGCCGGCGCTGCTTCAGCGCGGGTCATGGCCAGAAACTGCCCGTATCGCCGCCGTACTGCGCAAGGAGACGGTTGGCGGGGCCCTGCTGCTTGCCGCCACGGTGATCGCGCTGGTCTGGGCCAACTCCCCGCTAGCGGATTCCTATCACGCCCTGCGCAACTACGAGATCGGCCCGGCTGCCCTGCACCTCGACCTGTCGCTCGGCACGTGGGCGGCTGACGGTCTGCTCGCAGTCTTCTTCTTCGTGGTCGGCCTCGAGCTCAAGCGCAAGTTTGTTGCCGGCGACCTGCGAGACCCACGCCGCGCGGCGTTACCCATCCTCGCCGCGGTCGGCGGGATGGCCGTGCCCGCGGTGGTATACGTGGCCATCAATCTCACGGGCACCTCCGGCACGCTTGCGGGTTGGGCCATTCCTACGGCAACAGACATCGCGTTCGCGCTGGCCGTCCTCGCAGTAATCAACACGCATCTCCCGACCGCCCTGCGAACGTTTTTGCTCACCCTGGCCGTCGTGGACGATCTACTTGCCGTCACCATCATCGCCATCTTCTACACGAAGAATGTTCAATTTATCCCGCTGCTGTTGGCAATCGTCCCGCTGGCACTATTTGCCTTCGCTGTACAACGCCGGATCCGCTCCTGGTGGCTGCTACTCCCCTTGGCCCTGATCACTTGGGGCCTGGTGCACGCCTCCGGCGTGCACGCTACCGTCGCCGGCGTACTGCTCGGATTCGTCGTCCCAGTGATCCGCAGTCGCAGCCACGGCGGTCCCGAGGCCGGCCCCGGCCTGGCCGAGCACTTCGAACACCGCTTCCGCCCGCTGTCCGCCGGCATCGCGGTGCCGGTCTTCGCGTTTTTCGCCGCTGGCGTCACGATCGGCGGATTTAGTGGCCTGGCCGACGCGCTGACCGACACCGTCACGCTCGGGATCATCGCCGGGCTCATAGTAGGAAAAGCGGTCGGCATTTCCGGCACCACGTATCTGCTGTCCCGATTCACCGGCGCCACCCTCGACACGAACCTGAGATGGCTCGACGTGTTCGGTGTCAGCGTGCTGGCAGGGATCGGGTTTACCGTCTCGCTGTTGATTGGCGACCTCGCTTTCGGCGCCGGCACAATCCATGATGCCCACGTCAAAATCGGTGTCCTCATCGGTACGATACTGGCCGCGCTGCTCGCCGCCATGATCCTGCGAACCCGCAACCGGGCGTATCGCCGAATCCACGAGACCGAGCGCGTCGATGACAACGCCGACGGCATACCGTACATGTACCAGTAACACCGGACGGCGCTGTGAGAATCGCAGCCCGGATGGGGCAGACCTAGCAGCGCATCGCGGCGGGTGCATTATGGCACTATGCAAACTTTGCCTCGCGCATACATAAGGCATCGCGTCGTCGAGCATGGAGATTAAAGTTGACGAACCCACCGAATCCGACGCGATCTAATCAACGCATGCAGGTCAGCGTTGAGGAATTCACGACCGCGGTGCTGACCGCCTCACGTGTCCTGGTCGGTGTATCTGGCCGCTCATTGGCCGAGATTGACGGCACGATCACGCCCACGCAGTTCCGCACACTCGTCGTACTCAGCAACAACGGCGAGATCAACATGAGCACCCTCGCCGACGCCCTCGCAGTCAACTCCTCGACAGCCATGCGAATGGTCGACCGGCTGATCACTACCGGATTAGTCGATCGCCGCGATAGCCCTCACAATCGCCGTGAGGTACTCGTGCGCCTTACGCCGACGGGCGCGCGCGTCGTACGCCGCGTCACCAGCCGTCGAAGAACGGAGATCGCAAAGATCGTTGCGGCGATGCCTACGGCCCGCCGGACTGAGCTCATTGCCGCGCTGCGGGCATTTACCGAGGCAGCCGGCGAACCTGACCCCCGTCACGAGGTAGCCGAGACCATGGGGTGGTGACATGCCATCTCCATCATGACGAGCGACCAGATGCTCAACAGTTACTTCACGCATGAGCCAGCAGGATGGTCGATAGATCCACTTGACTACCAGTACGCCGGTGGCGAGATACCAACGCTGGACGTGCCGGGCACGACGGCCGTGCAATGGATACGTTCGGACCAACGCGATGCCAGACGGCGCGACGGCCAGGCCGACCGCGACGGTGATGCCGAACTCTAGCGTTACAACGAACGGCTGGCCGCGATCTCGCGAGTCGATTCGCTCCGCGGAAAAGCGTTCCTAGCCGGCCCTGAACGGCTACCGGCCCGCACATATTGGAAAGAGTTAAATGTTCACCACGCAGTCACGATTTCGACGGCTTCCGCTAACAGTGATCGTCATCGCTGCACTCGCGTTCGCGGCCACCGCATGCGCGGCCAAGACGTCCGGCCCGCCATCCAGCGTCACGGCCGTCAGTCCGCGCCAATCCGGAGCCTTCCGAGGCGAACAGTTGAGCACTCCCGTGACGATCAACGCCGCCACCCAGTCGGCCGTGTTCCAGGAAAGCTCGGGCGGCACCACGAGTCTCAGTCAGTTGCAAAGTGCCGGACTTATGCTTGTTTACTTCGGCTACACCAGTTGTCCCGACATTTGTCCGACGACGATGGCCGACCTCGGTCAAGCACTGCGCAAACTCCCCGCCAAGATCCAACACGAGACTCAGGTCGTCTTCGTGACCTCCGACCCGGCCCGCGACACCGCACCGGTCATGCAGGCGTGGCTGGAACATTTCGATGACGGTGTGGCCCGGCCATTTGTCGGGCTGACCGCAACTCTGACCCAAATCGATACGGTCGCGAGCTCACTCGGCATACCTCTGCAGCCACCGGTCACCGAACCAGACGGCAGCATCAGCGTGGAACACGGCGCGCAGACACTCGCATTCGTCAATGACAAGGCAGATCTCATGTGGCTGGCCGACACGAGCGTGTCCGACTACGCCCACGACATCACCAAGCTGTCGACGAAGCTCACCAAATGACGCCATCGGCGGCTGGCCGAGCACTAAAACTTGCAGGTGTCGTCGTACTTGCGGCGCTGATGCTGTGCGCGTGCGCACACTCCAGCGACTCCCGCACGCACGATGCCCTCTTGGAAATTCCGGTGCCAAAGACCGTGACGGTCACGACGAGCAAGGTGGCGGGGCTCGGAAAGATACTCGCCGACTCGCACGGTAGGACGCTCTACATGTTTCCGCCTGACGCTGGCGGGCGCGTCACATGCACGGGTCCATGCGCTGGCACCTGGCCGCCGTTGGTCATTGCCAGCGGTAACAAGCCGACCTCCGCTGCGGGCGTCAATCCACTAGATCTCGGCACACTCGCCGACCCGAACACAGGTGCCAGTGTCGTCACCTACGGCGGGTATCCGCTTTACCGTTATGCAGGCGATTTGGCCGCTGGCACCGCCAACGGTCAAGGTCTCTATCTGAACGGCGGGCCGTGGTACGCACTCAACCCCGACATGCAGCCGGTCACGACGCCACCGGGCAAATGAGCGAAAGCCAACACGGCGCTGACGCCACGCAGCCGCCTGCCAACCGGAAATCGGACGTCCCAACCCGTCCGCGGCACGTCGACCGACGCAGTCTGATCCTCGGCGGTGCGGGACTCGTCATCGGGGCCGGCGTCGCTGAAGAGACCAACGCGGTTGCACGTACGCCGCCGCCGACCGAACCGAACATTCCGTCACCGGGCGAGGAACTGATGGTGGAGCACGGCCTGCTCAAGCGCGTGCTGCTGGCCTACCGCGCGGCCGGCGACCAGCTTGCGGCGGGTCAGACCCCGCCGGCGAAGGCGATCATTGAGGCCGCCCAACTGATCTCGACGTATGTCGAGAGCTTCCACGAAGGACTCGAGGAGGCGTACGTATTCCCGCGCGTGCGTCAGCACCACAACGACCTGGTGAAAACCTTGCTCGCGCAGCATGATCGCGGCCGCCACCTCACAGCCTCGATCCTGCTGGCGGCCGGGGACGACCTCAGCTCCGCGCCGATCCGCGACTCACTACGGGCCGACATGGCGAAGTTTGTGCGGATGTATGAGCCGCACGAAGCATGGGAAGACACTGTCATCTACCCCGCTTTGCGCACACTCACCACGCAACGCACGTTAGATCAACTGGCCGAGCGATTCGCCGAACTTGAGAACAAGCAGTACGGCGACCACGCGCTTGCACAGATGATCGACCGCGTCAGTGGAATCGAGGAACAGCTCGGGATCGCCGACCTGTCGGCGTTCACGCCCTGATCAGTGGTCGAGCTAATCGGGAGAGGGCGATCTTACGCGCACCCACCACTAACTGCAGATAGCAATAGTTGCATACTGCATACATGACGTTGCGCCGACTCCAGTCTGACTATTCCGCAGTGGGCCCCGCTTCTAACCGCATGTGCCTGGTCTCGGACGCCGGTTCGTCCTCGGCGCGCCCGTTGTCGCGGGCCTTATATACGGACCTCTGGTTCATTTCTTCGCTCGCGAAGCCCGCGGGCACGGCGTGCCCGAAGTGATGTACGCCGTCGCGCGACAAGGGGGTCGGATCAAACCGCAGGTCGCCGCCGTCAAGGCTCTTGCGTCCGCGTTGTGCATCGGCGGCGGCGGCTCGGTCGGTCGGGAAGGGCCGATCGTACAAATCGGCTCTGCCCTAGGTTCCACGCTCGCGCGCATAGTGCGAGCACCCATGCCCAGCACTCGAGTGCTTGTCGCCTGCGGGGCGGCCGGCGGTGTCGCCGCCACCTTTAACGCGCCACTTGCCGACGTGTTCTTCGCGATGGAACTGATCCTGCGCGACTTTGCGGCGAAGTCATTCGGGATGGTGGTGCTCTCATCGGTCACGGCCAGCGCGAGCGGCTGCCGTCACGGTCAGCACCGTAATGGTCGCCGTCCCGACCCCGCTACCTGACGGGAGTTCGCTGCGGGACGCCGCGACCGCCCTCGCGCCTTCGCGACACCTGATCGTGCCGGTCACCGACAGCGCAGGTGATTACTGCGGCGTTTTGACTGTCGCCGCCCTAGCTGAGGCGCTCGCCGACGGCGAGCACGATCAGGCCACTGTCGCTAGCATCACCGAACTACCCGACACCGTCCGGAGCACGGACCTACTCTCCGACGCGCTCAACGCCATAGACCTCAACGAAGCCGCCGCCGTGCCTGTCCTGGATGAGGACCACCAACTGGTGGGTTGGTTTACTGCGCAAGCTGCTCTCAGCGCGCTACATCCGAAGGCCACGCCATAGCCTCAGATTCGCCAGGGCCGGTTTGTGGGACCCGATATCCGCTGTGAGCAGTTACGGATCGAATCCGCATCACCTACCGCTGGCTGATGATCGGCCTGTTGCGCCCGACGCGAACGAGCCCCGCAGCCACGTACGGGCAAGCTCGAGCGGGAGCGGCAGGCCCTAACGTGCCCCGCTCACCTGGCGTGGTGGTGCATGAATCGAGTAGGTGTCAGAATCACGGTATGCCGACGATGAGAGCCTTCAGCCACGTGACCCTGACCGTGACCGACCTGGAAGCCAGCATCGCCTGGTACGTGCAGGCACTGGGCATGAGGCGCGGCCCGGACATGAGCGGGACCGGCTGGCGGCGCACCCTGATGCTCGCCGAGTCTGGGGTAGTCATCGGCTTGCAGGCGCATGATCGCACGCCGGACAACGATCGATTCGATGAGACCAGAGTTGGCCTCGATCACATCTCGATCGCCTGCAAAGACCGTGCGGAGATCGAAGCCTGGCTGGCCGACCTCGACGGTAAGGGCGTACCGCACAGCTCGGTCAGTCCTGAGCCGGCGAACGTTGCCACCTGTAAGGATCCCGACGGAATTGTGATCGAGTTCTTCGCGCCGCGCAGCACCTAGAAACCACTCGAATACAGCTAGACGCACTGGCCGTCACGAGCTCGCGTCACTTCAGGATGCGCGGCTCACGCACGTAGATGCGCTTCTACCTCGGACTGGAAGTAACCGATTTGTAGCGGGCGAGGGCTTCGAGACGTTCATGCGCATGCTCGACGATCGGCGGCGGGTAACCGCTCGGCGCACCCGCCGCGCGGCGCCACGGCTCGTGGATATCGCGACCCTCCAGCGCCGACAGCTCCGGGACCCAACGACGGATGTAATCGCCCGCGGGATCGAACTTCTTCCCTTGAGTGACGGGGTTGAAGATGCGGAAGTACGGCGCGGCGTCGGTGCCGGTCCCGGCGACCCATTGCCAACCGTGCTGGTTGCTCGCGAGGTCGCCATCGATGAGCTGGTGCATGAAATGCCGGGCACCGCGTGTCCATTCAAGGTGCAAGTCCTTCACGAGAAACGACGCGGTGATCATCCGTACTCGGTTGTGCATCCAGCCCTCCCCGAGCAGCTGGCGCATTCCGGCATCGACGATCGGGTAGCCGGTGTTTCCGCTCGCCCATGCCTCGAACATCTCATCGGCGTCCGGGCCCGTCTCGTAGGCCATGGTGGCCATCCGTGGCTGGAAATAGTCGTGGGCACTGGACGGCCAGAAATGCAGGACGGCGGCGTAGAACTCACGCCACGCTAACTCTTTGACGAACGTCTCGTCATCTGGCGTGAGATCCGCGAGCAGCGTCCGCGGATGAATCGCACCGAACTTCAGGTAAGGCGAAAGCCTCGAGGTGTGGTCGAGATCCGGGCGGTCGCGTACGTCGGGGTAATGGGCCAGGTGACTTCCGAGGAACTTCTGCCAAACTCGGTGAGCGGCCTGCTCACCCGCCTCCGGAAGTGGGATCTGCGCCAGCGGCGTCTCGGGTACGCCGTCCCCGTCCGCGGCTACCCAGTCGACGGCTGAGGGATCGGATGCGGCGGGGCCGCGCCACCCGTGCGCGCGCCACGCCCGGTAAAACGCTGAGAAGACCTTGTATGGATTCCCGTCCTCCTTAGTGACCCTGCCGGGAGCGACAGCGTACGGCGAACCGGTGCGCACGAGCGGGACAGTGCCCAGGGTTTCCGCTACTCGCGCATCCCGCTCGGCGCCGTAGGGCGCGAAATCAGCGCTGATGTGCACCGAGCGCGCGCCCGACTCGCGGACCATCTCCGGTACGACGGAATCGGGTTTGCCGACACGAACGGTCAGCGACCCGCCGTGTGCGCGCAGGTCCGCATCGAGCGATCGAAGAGAGGCGAGCAGGAACGCGAGCCGCGCGTTTCCCGATGTAGCGCGCAGTGCCGGGTCGAGCACGAACAAGGCGACGACCGGTCCCTCGTTGGCAGCTCTCATCAGCGCCGGATGATCGCCCAGCCGGAGATCGCGCCGAAACCACAGCACCGAGGTACTCATGGATTCAGTCTGCCAAAGGTGCTCTAAACCTGCGTCCGTGGGAGCAGGAGGGCTGCGCGCACGGCGGTTGACGCATAGAGTTCCTGCCAGCCGTCTGCGGCGACGACGTCACCGGCGCCGTCCAACGAAAAGAGCTTCATCATGAGCTGGTTCTCGCGCCGTTTCATCAACACATTCGCCGCGGTCACCCAGAAGAATCAAGGCGGCCGGTGAGCGCCGGCAAGCTCGTCGTCGTCACGGGCGCGACGGGGTACGTCGGAGGACGGCTAGTGCCCGAACTGCTCGAAGCTGGCTATCGGGTCCGGATTCTCGCGCGCGACATACGGCGGCTGGAGAGTCGCCCATGGATCGACCTCGTCGAGATCGTCGAGGCCGATGCCACCGACCAGGCCGCGGTCACCGAAGCGCTCACGGGCGTAGACGTCGCCTACTACTTGATCCATTCGATCGGCACGGGCACGAAGTTCGCGATGAAAGACCGCCAGACCGCACGGTCATTTGCTGCGGCCGCGCGTGACGTCGGCGTTGGTCATCTGGTTTATCTCAGCGGGCTGTACCCAGAGCACCAAGAGCTGAGCATGCATCTTCAGTCACGTCAGGAAGTCGAGGAGATCTTTCTGACGTGCGGCGTACCGACAACCGTCCTGCGCGCAGCGGTGATCATCGGGTCGGGGTCGGCGTCATTCGAGATGCTGCGCTACCTGACCGAGCGGCTGCCGGTGATGGTGACCCCGCGGTGGGTGGACACCCGGATTCAGCCTATTGCCATTCGCGATGTGCTGCACTATCTCGTCGGCGCCGCCGAAATACCAGCCGGCGTCAGTCGTGGTTTCGACATCGGCGGCCCCGACGTGATGACCTACCGCCAGATGATGGCCAGGTACGCGTCCGTGGCGGGTCTCCCACCACGCCGGGTGATCAAGGTCCCCGTGCTCAGCCCAGCGCTCTCGAGCCACTGGGTCGGGCTCGTGACACCGGTGCCGAAGTCAATCGCGAGGCCGCTCGTCGCGAGTCTCATCAATGAGGTCGTGTGCAAGGAACACGACATCGCCGACTACGTCCCGGATCCGGACGCCGGATTGACGCCGTTCGACCGAGCGATCAGCCTGGCACTGACCAAGATTCAGGACCGCGCCGTGGTGAGCAGGTGGTCCTCGGCATCGACGGCCGGCGCCCCGAGTGACCCGTTACCGAGCGACCCCGACTGGGCGGGCGGATCACTGTATGCCGATGAGCGGGCGCGTGAGGTCGACGCGGACCGGACGAAACTGTGGCAAGTGATCAACGCGATCGGCGGCGACACCGGCTGGTACTCCTGGCCACTGGCCTGGCGTCTGCGTGGATTCGCGGACCGGGTCATCGGCGGACCGGGGCTGCGACGGGGTCGGCGGGACGCGAGCACGCTGGTGATCGGTGACGCGCTGGATTTCTGGCGGGTTGAGGAAGCCGATAATGAGCGGGTCCTTCGGCTGCGCGCGGAGATGCGTCTGCCGGGGCTTGCGTGGCTCGAGTTCGTGATCGAGCAGAGCGGCAACGGCCCGGTTTCGCTGCGCCAGCGTGCGCTATTCCATCCACGTGGACTTCTTGGGCATCTGTATTGGTGGTCGGTATACCCATTCCACGGCATCGTATTCGGCGCGATGCTGCGCAACATCGCCCTCGCCGCCGAGGCGAGTTCGGCATCGCCGCAGACTCCCCCAACCTCTCAACGTCCGAATCCGCCAAGCTAACTCGCTGGTGACGACCTCATCGTCTCTTCAAAGACCACGCGCGACGCCTACGCCTCAGCATTGGCGCGCGTCAATGGACCGTTGGCGTCTCTCGCTAGAAGCACTGGGGCCCCGCAACCACTAACGGTTGCGGGGCCCCGCGGCATCTCCACCGGATGCTCGAAAGAGTAGATCCCCATCTATCCTTTGACCGAGCCTCGCACGGCGTCAATGCGGCTCCCCCCGGAGTCCTCAATTGATCTGTGTTCGCTCATCTAATACTAAGTTCCTGGTCAGCGGTAGTAGAAACGCAACTTTCCTTGGCCGCTTGAAGAATTGCACGCGGATCACACGCCAGCCTCACCACGGGTACACATAATCCGTCCAGCTCGTGAGGCCTAGAGAGGCATGACAGCGAGGATCGCACCCTTGGTCGGCTGTGCTGAACCGCCGGCCGGTTCAACCGAAATGCCCATCTGCGCAGTCCCCGCGACGTCGCCGCTAGCCTGGAGCAGCACGTGACCGCCGGAGTCGGGCGCAAAGGTCCCCGCGGAGGTAGCGGCTCCTTGAGGACTGATCATCCAGAGTTGGTAGGTCTTGTGGTCCGGGGGTGCCGGGATGTCGTTTCCGATTAGCAACAGTTTCTGCTCCGCCTTGGAGTAGACGATGCTGGCGTTGCCGCTGGAACCGATCGGGCCACTCACGGTGACGGTGTCGGACCCTCCTAGAACCGTGGTGATGGCCGAGATACGGTCGGCATTCTTGGTCGCATCACGATGCTGCGCGAACCCCCAGCCGGTCCCACCGATCGCGATCACCGCGCACGCGGCGGCCGTCGCCGGCCACAGCCAGCGCCTCGAAGGGCGAGCGCGAAGGGGCGTGACATTGTCCGGTAATGACGGCTCTTGCGTGACGCTCTGCGGTTGTGCCTCGTGAGTAATCGCGCCCAACACGCTCGCGCGAAGCTCCGGCGGCGGCGCCACGGCCGTGCTGTCGCTCAACTCGCCAAGCGCGTCGCGCAGGCTGCGTACTTCCGCTACGCAGTCTGGACAGTTCTCCAGGTGCGCCTCGAAGGAGGCGCGCTCGTCCTCGTCGAGAGCATCGACGACGTACGCGCCGGTGAAATCGTGGAGATCAGGCATCGTCATCGCTCCCCCATCGCATCTCGTAATCGAATGAGTCCGTCGCGGATCCTGGTCTTCGCCGTACCAAGCGGTATTTCCAGCATCGCAGCTACTTCGCGATGCGTATAACCGTCGAAGTACGCCAACTGCAAGGCGTCGCGCTGGTTATCGGTGAGGCCGTCGAGCGCCTTGCGCACATGCTGCGCCTCCATGTTGGCATGCGCCTGTTCACTCACCTGATCGTAGGACCGTTCAGTCTGTCGCGTGGCGTACCGATCGTCGCGCTGCCGCGAGGCTTCGGAGGCACGCACACGATCGACCGCCCGCCGGTGCGCGATCATCAGTAGCCACGCCATCGCGTTGCCTGCGGCAGGATCGAATCGTGCGGAGTCACGCCAGACCTGTACATATATGTCTTGGGTAACTTCAGCGGCTTGGGCGCTGTCACGTATGACGCGCAGCACCAGCCCATAAAGCCGAGCGGACGTCCGATCGTAAAGGCGCGCGAATGCCTGCTCGTCCCCCGTCGCCGAGGCGGCAAGCAACCGCTCGAGAGTCTCCTCATCGAGGGGCGCCTCATCGGCAGGGACCGATCGCAAGAATCGCACCTCGTTAACTGTGCCAGATCGGCGCGGCGGTCGCGGACGCACGGTCGATTTTGGATATCAGCGCTCACCGCGAGCCTGGTTTCGTCAACTCGAACCCGACCACATCCAGATAACCGGACCGGAACCCGGCCTCGGAGTACGCCAAGTAGAGCGACCACATTTTACGAAATATCGAATCGAACCCAAGTCGATCGACCTCGTCGGCACATTCCTCGAACCGCGCGCGCCACCGCCGCAGCGTCTCGGCGTAGTCGGCGCCGAACGCGAATCGGGTCGAGACCCGCAAGCCCGCGCGCTGGGAGTGTTCGGTCACTGCCGTCACAGACGGGATCTGGCCGCCCGGGAAGATGTACTTCAGAATCCAGGTATAGGTGTGGGCACTGGCCAGCATCCGGTCGTGCGGCATCGTGATCGCCTGCAGCGCCGCCCGGCCGCCCGGAGCCAACAGCCGCTCGATGGTCTGGAAGTACTCCGGCCAATAATCGCTACCGACCGCCTCGATCATCTCGACGCTGATCAGCGCGTCATACTCGCCGGTGACGTCGCGATAGTCCTGCTCGCGTACGTCGACGCGGTCGGCATACCCCGCATCGGCGATTCGCTGACGAGCCAACTGTGCCTGCTCGTGCGAGATCGTCGTCGTCGTTACCTGGGCGCCACGGGCCGCCGCCCGGATCGCGAGCTCGCCCCAGCCCGTTCCGATCTCGACCACCCGGCTACCCGCGCGCACGCCGGCAATGTCGAGGAGTCGATCGGCCTTGCGCTGTTGCGCCTCGGCCAGGTCCTGCTCGTCGTACGGGCGATTGGCATCAAAGAGCGCCGAGGAGTACGTCATCGTGGGATCGAGGAAAAGCGAAAACAACTCATTGGACAAGTCATAGTGTCGATGAATATTCTCCCGCGCGCCGTCGACGGTATTTCGATCAGCGCCTGGCCGCGCGTGCACGGCTAGACCGCGGAAGCGTTGCAGCAGAGGCGGCACCAGCTTCTCCAATCGCCGAGCGAGGACGGTCAGTACGCCGACCACGTCATCGGCGACCCAGTCACCTGCCATGAATGACTCGCCAAAGCCGATCAGCCCGCCAGCGCCAAGCCGTTGGTAGAACGCGTCGGGGCGCACCAGGTGCAGCGAAGGGTCATTCGGCCCACCGGCTCCGAACTGTCGGCCGTCAGCGGTCGTCACGCGCAGCGGCAGAGTCTTAAGTGCGCGGCGGACCAGCCGGCGCGCTACCAGCGCCCGGATCGGTCGATCAGGCGTCACCGCAACATCTGGCCACAGCCGACGGTCGATAACCTCTTTACTATCGAGTGTGAGTGACATTGCCTGTCTCCTTCGTGCGTGTTGTAGGACGCAAACCACGTATATAGAGGGTTATTCCGTGGCGCTTGATTTGGAACATCGTCGCTCTGGATAGCAGCGGTCTGGTGAGCGCGGACCAGAGGGGCGCCGATGGCGCACGAGCGCCGGTCATGGCCGCGGTGAAAGGGAGAGCGCCTGGCCGTCGCAGCGTGACCGTCACCGTGAGCCGTGGACCCGGCTGCGGGACCAGCATTTCGTAACCGCCGTCGATCGGGTTGAACGGCGAGACATAGAAGTCCTTGTCGACCTGCGCGCGGCCGGCTTCGTCGGGGTGGAGGAGGTAGCACTGACGCCCTCCGTACGTGTTGGCAACCTCGGCGACGACGTACATCGCTCGCCCTTGACGGTCATAACAGTAGAACACCGTCAAGGGGTTAAAGACGTAGCCGAGCACTCGTGGCTGGGCGAGCATCAAAACCCGAGCGGGCCGCAATTGTCCGGCGTCGGCGAGCCAGTCGTCGAGGTTGGCGCGGATCGTACGGCGCGCGCCACTGAGGTGGTCACGGCCGTCGAACCGGCACAGTCCTCGCGCGAACCGCGGAAGCTGCGGGAGCGCGTCGAGATCGACCAGCCACGTCTGCGAGCGATTGGTAAACCGGTAGTCCAGCGGTTCACGGCGTCGGTGCGTGATCTGTACGTCGTAGCGGGCCGGCGTCGCGATAGCGGGCGTCTTAATGGCCTGCTCGGTCCGAGTCTCGTCGGGGGCAATACTCACCAGTGCACCCCCAGACTTCTGGCGGCATCCACTCCTGAGCGGCAACCGTCTTCGTGGAAACCCCATCCGTGATAGGCGCCAGCGAACGCGAGCACCCCATCATTGAGGCCGGCGAGCTCGCCCTGCGCGGCGACCGCCTCCGGCGTGATGATCGGGTGCTCGTACTGCATCCGCTCGACAATCGCATCCGGGCGTACGGCACCGTCATCGTTGAGGGTGACGAGGTAACGGGTATCGGTCGGCAGATTCTGAAGGCGGTTCATGTCATAGCTGACGTGCACCGAATCGGCCGTCGCGGTACACGAGGGCAGGAAGTAGTTCCAGGACGCCTGCGCCTTGCGCGCGGCCGGTAGCACCGCCGTATCCGTGTGCAGGATCGTCGGGTTTTTCGAGTAGCCGATTGCGCCGAGCGCGTGCGACTGCGCATCTGTCGGCGCGGCCAGCATGCTCAACGCTTGTGCGGGGTGGCTGGCAATTACCGCCGCGTCGTACTGAGCGAGCTGATCGGAGTCGTCACGGACGGTCACTCCCGCACCCGCCCGCGCGACGCTGCGCACGGGGGTCGAGGTGAGTACGGCGCTGAGCGATTTGACGGCCTTTTCGACGTACCGTGCGGATCCACCGACGACCGTGCGCCATTGCGGCGAACCGCTGATCGACAACATGCCGTGGTTCTGCAGGAATTCAAACAAGTAGCGGACCGGATACAGCTCGGTCAGCTGCGGCGGGGTCGACCACACCGCCGCGATCAGCGGAGTGAGGAAATGCGACCGGAAGTAGTCAGTGAAGTGGCCCGCCTGGACGAACTCACCGACCGTCCGATTCGCGCCGTCGTCGCTTGCAAGCAACGCACGCGCCGCCCTCTGGAAACGAACGACCTCGGTGAGTAGGTAAAGGTAACGCGGGTTTACGACGTTTCTACTGGAGGGGAAGAGTCCCGACAGACCGCGCGCCCCGGCGTACTGCAATCCACATCCGCCGCACTGCACGGACATGCTCATGTCCGAGTCGGCGGTGGCAATGTCCAACTCGGAGAATAGCCGGATCAACTGCGGGTAGGTACGTTCGTTGTGCACGATAAAGCCGGTATCGACGCGGATCGACGTGCCGGAGTCATCCAGCACTTCGTGGGTATGCGCGTGTCCACCAAGCCGAGAGTCGGCCTCATACAGCGTGACATCGGCCTCGCGTTGCAGCACGTACGCCGCGGTCAGACCCGCAACACCGCTACCTATGACCGCAATACGCCGCCGAGTCATCGAATTCCTCCTCTTCGCGTCCGTCGGTGTAAGGGCCGACGCGACCCAACTTGTTTGGATCTCACGCGTTCAATGGAGGTTCGGAGCCAACATCGGTGCGGATTGGAACACCACGACGACTTGTCGATTGCCACGGCACAGTGGCACCGAACAATAAAACGGGGACTGCCGACGCTTCCAGTAGGCGCCGGCGGCCCACACCGCGATCTACCTGGCCAAAAACACAATGCGCGGCGCGCAAACCTGCGCGATGCCACGATATGGTGGAGGAAGGCTGAGGCAATTTCCGCGAGTGCCGAATGGTGGTGTCCGATGCCAGCTCACCCACCGGACGGTCCGGCGGGCAAAAAGCCGGTCACTGACCTACATCGCTGGGCACTTGAGAGTGCCCAATACCGTGCAGCAGACTCTGATGGTCATGCCGCCGTACGCGAGCTCAGTCGTAACCACGCCGATGCCACGCCGCAAGAGGAACGGGTCCTCGCCGGTCGGGTGGCGCTCGATCGAATGCTCGTCGACGACCAGCCCGATCGGAAACTGCTGGTTCAGAAGGTCGTCAACCTCGCGACCCTACAAACTCGGCTCGTCGAGATCGCTCGCGGGACCCGCCGCGAGCTACTCAGCCTGCACGCCGGCGAGGCCCCATCCGAGGAGGCCTTCACCGCCGCGATGCGCAACGATCGCGAGCTCCTCGACCGTGGTGTGCGGCTACGGATCGTCTACCCGGTCGAGTTCTCGCACATACAACGCGTCCGCGAATACACCGACACCATGCAGGGCCACGGCGCTCAATTCCATTTCGCGGACGCCGTCCCGTATCGCCTCATCGTCTCGGACGGCGTACGTGCAGTGGTGCCGATCGTGCGTGACTCCCGAAGCGAAGGCGCCCTGATTACCGGCGAACCGGCGCTGGTAAACGGGCTTCGGCACCTGGCTAACGGAATCTTCCGAAGCGGTCGAGCCCTAAGTGAGATCGACCCGGTCGCTCCCAGCGGACGGCCGTCCGACCTCGAGCTCGCGGTAATCCGGGCGATGAGCCTCGGCCTGACAGACGAGGCCGCCGCCAAGAGATTAGCGGTGAGTGAGCGGACATTTCGCCGGCATGTGTCTCAGATACTGGTGCGGCTGGGCGCGTCGAGCCGCTTTCAGGCTGGAATTCGCGCGGTCGAGCGCGGCTGGCTTTAACCGCGATCGCCCGTCGATCCCTCACCTGGGCACAAGTCGGCCCTCGCCTCTCATTGAGATGGCGAGGGCCGACCCTACAACCTGACAGCTATAAGTAACAGACCCCCATCTGGTTCTCGTGCTGTCACACGACCGACGCCGCTCCCCCCAGAGTCATTGTCGAGTTGTGCTGCCCCTATTTAAGCCCATAATTATTGAAAAAGGTAGTAAATCGAAAAAACTTTTTGGTCATGTGACCAAGTCGCCCGACGGACAGGGTCGACGGACTCTCATACTGGGCCGACCGAGCGCCCCGGTCGGGGTCCTCACCTGCGGTTTCGTGTCATGAATCACTCAACGACAGCCGCTCTCAACTATTGCAAATTGATTCGAACGACAGAAATATCGAATAGGCATCGCCTGCACTGCTATGTGGTGCTCACTCCGCCTACGCGTAACACCTGACGAATTGAGCGATCAATGATCCGGCGAACAGTCAGCACTCTCTCGGCACTACTACTTGGTGTCGGCGCGCTGCTGATCGGCATCGCACCCGCTCACGCCGAAGTCACCAGCGGATGGGCGACGTGGACTCCGATCACCGGCACCTCGAACAACTACGCGACGACTATGCAGCTGCCCGCTCAGGGATTCCCGAAGGCGACGGTCGCGAGCGACTCACGAGCAAATGTCCAATTGCCGAGTGGCGCCTCGACGTACCTCGGCGGGGCGTCGAGTCCGGTGCCGACTCCGGTCGGCCTGAAGTATGGGTCGAGCAGGAACAACCCCTACCTCAACCTCCGCCCGAAGGCCGACACGGCAACCGCACCGTCGACGACGACGTACACCTTCGACTCGCCGACGCCCAATACCGGTTGGACGTTCGTCCTGGGCGACATCGATAGCGATCAGGTCAAGATAAGCGCAACCGGCGCCGACGGCGTCGACCTGACGGCAGCACAGATCGATGAATGGAAGGCCGGACACGACACCTTCAACTACGCCGGCGAAAGCGATCTGCCCACGTGGGATCCGGCGACATCGACTCTGACAGGTAACGTCGCGGCCGCCGACACTAGCGGCGCGTCCGCGTGGTTCGAACCCAACATCTCCATCTCGAGCCTCACCTTCACCTTCACCCGCCGGGCCGGATTCCCTATCTACCAGACCTGGTTCGCCAGCCTCGCGCGCACGATCTCAGGCACGGTCACCGATACGTCACCGGCCGGCAGCAGTTGTTCCATTGACGCAGCGACGGTCTTCTTGCAGGGGCCCAACGGGGAGGACCTGGCCCAGACCAACCCGGTCGGCGGCGCCTACTCCTTCGGTCAATACGCGACACAGGACGGCTACACGGTCCGCATCGAAGCTCCGCCCGGCTGCGCCTTGAGCGGTCCTGAGAGTCAGACCGTGAGCACTGCGAGCGCCGACGCGACAGCCGACTTCTCGCTGCGGGCGATAATTCCGCAGACCGCATCCGGGACCATCACCACGACCGACGGTCATCCTGTGGCCGGCGTCGAGGTGACGCTTACCCCGCCAGGCGGCGGCACGGCGAAAGTGACGACGACCGACCCGGCCGGCAACTACCTGTTCGACGACAACGCCGAGGTCGCCGGTTATACCGTGGCGCTCACCGGCGTACCTGACGGTTTTGCTCCGTCCGGTCCCGCCTCGCTGGCGTTCGACATCTCGCCAGGATCGCCTGTCACCGGGCTGGACTTCATCCTCGCCGAGCTACCTGCGGTGAGCGGGACCGTCATCGGCGGCGGGGATCCACTCGGCGGAGTGACGGTGACACTCACCCCTGCCGGCGGCGGCACGGCGGTCACGACAGTCACGCGCGGAGATGGAAGCTACGTATTCGAGCATGTGCCATCCGGCGACTACGACATCGCCGTATCGCCGCCAGAAGGTTTCAATCCAGCCGCTCCGCTGCAAGGAGTCGCGGTTGGGGCGGCCGACGTCACAGGACAAGACTTCGCCCTCACCCGACCCGGTGCGCTCGGCGGACAGGTCACCGATGCCTCCTCCGGCAGCGCGCTGAGCGGGGCAACGGTCACGGTGACCGGACCCGGCGGGAATCGGACGCTCATCACCGACCCGGACGGAAACTACTTCCTCGACGGACTCGCTCCTGGCACATACAACATCGTGTTCACCGTCCCCGACGGCTACACCGCCGACGGCGTCACGCAGCGCTCAGTCGCGATCACCGAACTCGGTGAGATCCGCGGCGGCCAAGACTTCGCCGTAACACCGCAGCCGCTCGCGACGTTCGACGCTGGGGGCACGATCACGGCGGACGGCGTACCGCTGGGCAATGTGACCGTCACAATCACTAATTCTGCCGGGACAGTTGTTGGTACGACGACATCCGCGCCAGAAGGCACTTACACCGTCCCCGGACTTACCGTCGCGGACGATTACGTCGCCACCGTTACCGCCCCAGATGGTTATACCGTCGCCGGACCGCCGACGGTCACGTTCAACGTGGTCGACGGATCCGTGAGCGGAATCGACTTCAAGCTGACCAAGACGCCTGTCGGAGGCGAGAGTCCCGCACCGCCCCCGACCTCTGCCGCGCCGCTCCCGATTTCCGGAGGTACCCCTCCGGCGCATACCCTGGCACAAACCGGAATAGCGGCGCCGCAACAGTCGCTGCTCGCGCTTGGGCTGATCGTGGGTGGCATCGCCTTCGTCGCCCTCGGGCGCCGGCGGCGTACCGCGTAATCCTCAGATTCCGGAGCGCTGAAGGTACTGCTCACGGTGGTACGACGAGTCGCCGAAGAAGAACTCGCTTGACTTCGCCCGCTTGAAGTAGAGGTGCGCGTCGTGCTCCCAGGTGAAGCCGAGGCCGCCATGGATCTGGATCGTATTGCGGGCGGCGTTGAAGTAGGCGTCCGAGCAGTACGCCTTCGCCAGGCTGGCAATCGCCGGGAGATCGTCGTCCTGGTCGGCGATCGCCCACCCGGCGGCGTACGCCGCAGACCGCGCCGACTCGATCTCGAGCAGCATGTCCGCGCACAAGTGCTTGATCGCCTGGAACGAGCCGATCGGCCGGCCAAACTGATGGCGCATCTTGGCGTAGTCCACACTCATGTCGAGGCATGCCTGCGCCCCGCCGACCTGCTCGCAGGCGAGCGCGACGGCGGCCAGATCCCGCACACCGTTGAGGATCCGCTCGCCGTCACCGTCGGTGCCGATGAGCCGAGCGGGTGTCGCGGCGAATTCGAGGCGCGCGAGCCTGCGCGTCTGGTCCATGGTGGCAAGCGGCGTACGGCTAAATCCTTCGGAGACGGCAAACAGTGCCAGTCCGGCGGCGGTGCGCCCGATGACGAGTACGACGTCGGCGGTCGCGCCGTCCACGACGAAGCTCTTGTGCCCCGTCAGCTGCCAGTCGCCGTCACTTTGCACCGCGGTCAAGACGATCTGACTGCCATCCCACTGCCCGTTGTCCTCGGCATGGGCGAGGGTCGCGCGCGTCGTACCGGCGGCGATGCCCGGCAGCAGGTCCCGCTTGGCGGCGTCATCGCCTGACTCCAGGAGCGCCGACGCGGCAAGAACAATGCTGGAGAAGTACGGCGCGCAAAGGAGCCCGCGACCCATCTCCTCGAAGACGACGACAAGTTCGAGCCAGCCGTATCCTGCACCGCCGTACTCCTCGGGAATCGCCAGACTCTGCAAGCCAAGCTGCTGCGCCATCTGCCGATAGATGGCGGGGTCGTAGCCCTCGTCGGTCTCCATCAAGCGACGTACCTCGGTCAGCGGTGACGTCTTCTGCAAGAACCGCCGTACCTCCTGGCGAAGCTCTTCTTGTTCCTCGCTGAAAACGAACTTCACGGTGCTCCTCGGAATCTACGGGCCGCTTCGCAATGGGGCCAAGGGATCCCACGCGACAAGGGCAGTCCAACGACCGTAACTCAGCGGTTGCCTGGACGGCAATCTAGGCCGACATGAAATCGACATCGTTTTCAGATTGAGTTACGATCGGCCCGTGATGTCGACGCCTGCACAGCCCGATGCCGATAGCGTGCGCGCGGAGGCCCGCGCCTGGATCCAGTCAAACTGGGACCCCGACCTGTCCTTGGTCGAATGGCGGCGACGGTTGGTCGATGCCGGATGGGCGACGCCGTCCTGGCCGGAGCGGTGGCACGGACGCGATCTTCCGAAGTGGGCCGACGACGTCGTCAGCGAGGAGATCCGCGCCGGTGGCGCCGTTGGACTCCCGCTTGGCACCGGCACCAACTTGGCCGCGCCGACCATCCTCGCGCAAGGATCGGACGAGCTGCGCGATCGCTTCCTCGCCCCCATCCTCACTGGCGAGGAGACCTGGTGCCAGCTCTTCAGCGAACCCGGCGCCGGCTCGGACCTCGCCGGGCTCACGACCCGCGCAGAGCGCGACGGCGACGCGTGGGTGATCAACGGCCAGAAGGTCTGGAACACCAGCGCGCATCACGCCGACTTCGGGCTACTCGTCGCGCGGACCGACTGGGACGCACCGAAACATCGCGGCCTAACCTACTTCGTCATCCCGATGCACCAGGAAGGCGTGGAAGCGCGACCGCTGCGGCAGATGAACAACCACGCGTCATTCAACGAGGTCTTTATGACCGACGCCCGCATCCCGCATGAATACATGGTCGGCCAGCAAGGCGATGGATGGCGGGTCGCGCTCACAACGTTAGCGTTCGAGCGGAAGTTTGGCTCGCTGGCGCGACCGCAGTACGGCGACGCCCCCGGCCGCGCGCTTGACGAGGCGCGGGCCGAAGCCGCCGCGCATTTTGAGACGTACAAGTGGTACCCGCAGCGCGCCGGCCGGGTCGACCTCGTCGTGTCACGGGCGCAGGCGACCGGCAAGGACAAGGATCCCGTCGTACGCCAGGAAATCGCGCGTCTGCTGTCGATGCAGAAGGCGGCGCAATGGACCGCCGACCGCGCGCGGGCCGCGCGCAGCCTGGATCGCACACCGGGACCCGAGGGTTCGATCGGCAAACTGGCCAACAGCGACATCGCACGCCAGGCCTCCGTCGTACACGGGATGATTTCCGGCGCAGATGGGATGTTGACCGGCGCGGACAGTCCGCTGGACGGAGTCGTCGCCGAGGTCCTTATCTCGGTGCCGGCGCAGTCGATCGCCGGCGGCACCGATCAAATCCAGCGCAACATCCTGTCCGAGAAGGCACTCGGCCTGCCGCGCGAACCGTCCTTCGATAAGGACAAACCGTTCCGCGACGTACCGCACAATCGGTAACGCCCGACCTACGCGCGTGTGCTTGATCGGCCTCGGCGCGACTGTGGGAGAGGACCTCAGCGGATGGGAAGTAGCCCGCCTCCGCAGTTAGTGTGGAAGTTTCGTGTACGTCGGCGTGCACGAAACTTCCACACAAGACCCGCTCACTGATTGTCCGGAGGTACTCAAAGCACAATCGCGGGATCTAGGGTTTGAGCGGTTCGTAAACTTGCTCGCCTAGCAGCTCCGCGATCCGGAACTTCTGCACCTTGCCCGATCCGGTCAGCGGAAAGGACTCCGCGACGTACCACTGGGCGGGCGTCTTGTACGGCGCAAGATGTGCCCGGCACAACGCGCGAAGCTCGTCCGGGGTTGGTCGTGCCATATCGTCGCGTAGCCGCAGGATCGCGGCGACCCGCTCGCCCCACGTGTCGTCCGGTACGCCGACGACGGCCACATCCTCGACGGCCGGATGGGTGAACAGGAGCTGCTCGATCTCACTGGGATAGATGTTCTCGCCGCCGCGGATGATCATGTCCTTCAGCCGGCCCGTCACCCGCAGGTAGCCGCGCGAGTCCATCGTGCCGAGATCACCCGTGTGCAGCCACCGATCGGCATCGACGGTGTCGTCGGTGGCCTGAGGATTGTCGTAGTACTCGATCATCTGCTGATATCCACGAGCCCGAATCTCGCCCTGCTCGCCGATCGGCACCGGCTCGCCGGTGACCGGATCCGCGATCTTGACCTCGACGTTCCAGAGTGGTTTTCCCGCTGTGCCGGCCTTGTCCGTCTCAGAATCGGTCGGACTCACTTGGGTCACGATTGGGCTGAGCTCGGTCTGCCCGTAGACGGTCGAGAAGCGGCACCCGAACGCCGCCTCGACCCGGCGTACCAGCTCGGGCGGCACCGACGAACCACCCGACATCGCGACCGCGCAGGCGCTCAAATCGAAGCCAGCGAAGTCGGGGTGGTTAAGCATCGCGATCAGCATGGTGGGTACGCCGAGGAACGCGTCGCCACGATGATCGGCCATCGCCCGCAGCACCAGCTCGGGATCGAATGCTTGTATCAGAAGCAAAGCAGAGCGCATGTGCGCGGCGCCGAGCACACTCATCCCGCAACCGGCGGTGTGGAACAGCGGCATCGCCGAAGCGAACCGGCCCTGTTCGGTTAGCCCGCCGCGTACGGCAATATAGCGCGCGTTGGTGACGAGCCCGCGGTGGTGAAGCAGCGCGCCCTTCGGCGTACCGGTAGTGCCTGAGGTGTATTGGATCTGAGCCGGATCCTCGGGCCGTACGACGGGCAGCTCCCGCGAGGTGCCACGCCAGCCGCGCACTTCCCGCGACCACGACGCGAAGTTCACCAACCTCGGAGAAGACGGGAGACCCATTGCTGCCTCCCGCGCCATCGCGGTCATGTCGGTGCCGCGGAAGCTATCGGCATGGAAGAGCCCCGTCGAACCCGACTGCGACAGGACGAACCGCAGCTCTTCGGCGCGCAGCGCGGGGTTGGCCGTGACCAGGATGAGTCCGGCCATCGCGGCGCCGTACTGCAATACCACCCATTCG
This sequence comes from Antricoccus suffuscus, assembly GCF_003003235.1. Taxonomy (NCBI): domain Bacteria; kingdom Bacillati; phylum Actinomycetota; class Actinomycetes; order Geodermatophilales; family Antricoccaceae; genus Antricoccus; species Antricoccus suffuscus. Next base: position 181,948 of record NZ_PVUE01000001.1, on the reverse strand, counting down.
GGGATATTCGGCGCCCAGACGGTAATCCGGTCACCGGGTTCGAAGTGCTGGGTTAGCCACTGCGCGCAGTGTTCGGCTTCATCACGTAGTTGCGCGTACGTCCAACTGCGATCGGTGCGGTCGGCGCCCGTGAGAGATGGGCTGTTGTGCGGCGCGATCTCGATAATCGCAAGTTCGTCCGGGCTGTCCGCTGCCCGCATCCGCAGGAGGTCACCGACGGTCAGCTCGAGGACTGGTTCGCTAGTGTCTGCGGGGAAGTACGACGTCGTCAGCGTCATCGTTCATCCAAGGTCGGCGAGGTCGGCTTCGGTGGGCAATGCTCCGCCGCCGTCGGGGATGTGCCGGCCCGAGTCGCGCCACGCGACGGCCTTGTGGAAACCGTCGCGTTCGGCGAAGTCCTTGAACCACCGGCCTTCCGCGGAGTGCCGGGTGATCCCGTCGAACAGGGTCGCGAGGATCTGGGTGCCGCCCAGACCCATGTTGTCGTACGCCTGGTTGATCATCAGCTTCTGCATGACGAGCTGGTTGATCGGTACGCCGACGATCCGGTCCGCGAGCGCGTCGACCGCTTCGTCGAGCTCGACTTCCGGCACCGACTCGAGGGCGAGTCCCCATTCGGCCGCTTGGGTGCCGGGGATCGTGTCGCCGGTAAGCAGCATCCGTTTCGCCCGCTGCGCGCCGAGGCGGTAGACCCACATCGCGGTCGTCGGGCAGCCCCAGACTCGAGCGGGCGGATACCCGATCTTCGCGTCATCGGCCATGATTAGCATGTCGCAGGACAGCGCGATGTCACTTCCACCTGCGATCGCGAACCCCCGCACCTTGGCGATGGTGGGTTTGAGCGAGCGCCACAGTTTGAAGAAGTCGTCGGTGTTGCGCTTCATCGCCTTGTAGTCCTTGATCGGGTCCCACACGGCGTCCTGCGCCCAGCGATTTGTCGGATCACCTTCGGCGTACTGCTTGAGGTCGTAGCCGGCGCAGAACGCTCGGCCCGCGCCTTGCAAGATGATGACGCGTACGTCGTCGTCATCATTCGCACGCTCGATGGCGGCGTTGATTTCACCAGGCATCTCGTCGTTGATGGCGTTGAGCCGGTCGGGACGGTTGAGCGTGATGTAGGCCTTGTGGTCACGCGTCTCGTAGATCAGGGCCGAGTAGTCGGTCATGGCGGGTCCAATCTGTAGGGGTCAGGAAGCGACGATTTCGTGCTGGAAGATCTGACGTGCCAGGCTTGCCCAGTCGTCGATCAGCTGCCGCGCGTGCGCGTCGGTCTGCCGCAAGACGCGCGAGATCGCGAGCCCACGCAGCAGCGCGATGGTCAGATCGGCGACGAGCGGGTACGCCGGATTCGAGGTGTACGCCGCACCGAACGCGACGTCCACGACACGCCGCAGGTCCAGGCCAGCCCGGCGTTCGGCGGTGCGTAGCGCGGCCTGCAGCTCCGGATCGGTGCGCGCCGCCGCCCACAACTCGAGCTCTGCTTGGAAAGCCGGCCGGGAGAGCGCGTCGTACAGCGCACGGGTCGCACGGGCGACAGGGTCCAGATCGGTTGGCAGATCGCTGAGCGCGGAGCGGACGGCGGTTTCGTTGCGTTCAACGAGGTGCTCGACGAGGGCGGCTGACAAGTCGGCGCGGGTCGCGAAATGGTGTAGCAGCGCGCCCCGGCTTACCTTCGCCGCCTTCTGTACGGCGAGGGTCGACACCCCGGAATACCCCGACTCAAGGAGTGTCGTGACTGCGGCGTCGAGGATGCGCGCCCGGGTCTGTTCGCGTTGGTCGTCTCGCGTCGTCATGCGTGAGACGCTTTCACAGTCACTGCTGACTGTCAATGAGTGGATTGAAGACGGATCGATCGCCAATGCCGAGACGGAGGTGATGCGCGGCCAAGTCGTTGATGAGGGCTGCACAACTGTGCAATAATCTGCACATGCGTCCAGTACCCGGAGATCTGACGGCGACCGCCGCCATCCTGCGAGAGGCGATGCGGCTATTCGCAGAACGCGGCGCCACTGCCGTGTCCATCCGGGACGTCTCAGCTGCAGCAGGAGTTTCCTCGTCGCTGGTGATTCACCACTTCGGTTCGAAGCGCGGCCTGAAGGAAGCCGCCGACGAGCGCGCAATGGGTGCACTCGAGGAGGTGCTCGCGGTCTCGGGCGATGAATCCACCGTCGATGGCGCCATGGAATCGATGCAGGCCAGCCTTGTCGACCAACTGCAACAAGAGCCGCTGTTGATGCCCTACCTGCGGCGACTCCTCGTCGATGGCGGGCCGGCCGCGCAGGCGCTGTTCGACAGATTGCTTGAGTCGACGCGCGGTGCACTGCATCAGTGGCAGCAGGCGGGGATCGTGCGCCCTAGCGCCGATGACGACGTGCTGTCGGCATTCGTCTTGGTGGCCGACCTGGCAACAATTCTGCTCGGCGAGCAGATTCAAACCGCGCTCGGTTTCAACCCCGTCCAGGGCGAGGGCCTGCAGCGCTGGTCGGCGGCACTACTTGACCTATACCGAGAGGGCATCTTCATCCAGCCCCCAGCGCAGGACCGGACACACAGGGGGAAGCGATGACTCCGCCCGTCGTGGTCGCGGAAAAGATCTCCCGCAGTTTCGGCGGTCACCTTGGTATCGACCAGGTCAGTCTCGAGATCGCTCAGGGAGAGGTATTCGGATTTCTCGGCCCGAACGGCGCGGGTAAGTCGACCACGATTCGGATCCTGCTGGGTCTGTACCGTCGCGACGCCGGCCGAGTCGAGGTGTTCGGGCTCGACCCGGCGCGACATGCGCCGGAGGTGCATCGCCTGACCGGGTATCTACCAGGCGAACTCGCCCTCTACTCCCGACTATCCGGCCGGCAGCATCTACAACGGGTCGCCGGCGCCCGTGGTCAGACCGACACGGCGTACCGCGATGAACTTGTCGAACGGTTCGGCGTCGAGTTGGACCGTCCGGTCCGCACCCTTTCCAAAGGCAACCGGCAGAAGATCGGGATTGTGCTGGCGTTTATGCACCGGCCGGACCTACTGATCCTCGACGAACCCACCTCGGGTCTAGATCCTCTCCTACAGGGCGAATTCGCCCGCCTCGTGCGGGAGACCGCCGACGATGGCCGCACGGTGTTCTTGTCCTCCCACGAACTCGACGAGGTGCAGCGTCTGGCGGACCGGGTAGCAATCATCCGTGAGGGCAACATCGCGGTCACCGACACGGTCCAGGCACTCCGGCGAGCCGCGCCACGCACCATCGAACTGCGCTTCGACCGTAGCGTCGATCCGGCGCAGTTCGCGGCTCTAGAAGGAGTGCGGGTCACGAACAACGACTCGGACCAACTGACTCTGTCCGTAACCGGGGCCGTGGCGCCTGTGTTGGCGCTCGCTGCGCAGCTCGATGCGCTTGATATCAGCGCTCGCCGGGCCGACCTGGACGAGCTGTTCCTGACCTACTACCGCGACCAGCCCGCCGGGAGCGCCCGTCATGGCTGTTGACATCCTGCGCCTGGATGCCAGGCTGCGACGCCGATCGATAATCGGCTACTCGCTGGGCATGGCGGCGTACGTCCTGGTGGTCGTCGTGATCTACCCAGCCTTCAAGGACTCCAGCAGCCTGGACAATCTAGTCAGCAGTGACTCGACGGTCGCCGCGCTGTTCGGAGTCACGGGCTCGCTAACCTCTCCGTCCGGTTGGCTCAACGCCAACGTCTATGCAAACTTCCTCCCCCTCATCCTGTTGCTGATGACGATCGGTTACGGCGCTTCGGCGATCGCCGGGCAGGCCGAAGAAGGGACTCTGTCCTTAGTCACCACGCTGCCACTGTCACGGCGTCGGATCGCTGCGCAGAAACTCGCCGTAGTTTTGCTGCTGACGATTCCGGTAGGCGTCCTGACCCTGGCCATGGCGCTCATCGGGCGGTGGTTCCAGTTAGAGGTCGCACTCGGACCGCTGCTGGGAGCCACGATCGGCGCCTTGCTGCTCGGCGTTGACTTCGGGATCCTCGCACTGCTGGTCGGCGCATGGACCGGCAGCCGCGGAACCGCACTGGGCGTCGTGTCAGCCCTCGCCGCCGCGTCGTACCTGATCGGCTCGCTCGCAACCACCGTGCAGTGGATGCATCCGCTACGTTTTGTGTCGCTGTTTTATTGGAGCGTCGGCAACAACCAACTCACGGACGGCCTCTCCGCGACGTCAGTGCTGGTACTCATCGCGGTCGCATTGATCGCCGCCGCGGCTGCGGTAACCGCCTTCGACCGACTCGACGTCCCCTGACAGGACCGGAGCGAGCGTTTTAGAGTGCAACGTTTGCGTACGACGTCCGGACATAACGTTGCACTTCAACCGTCAGGACTAGGAGTGCAGCGCGCTCACCACGTCACGGCGTACGGCGTCATCCAAGTCGTACGGCGCGTAGATGCTGAACCTGTCGGCGATCCCGTCGAAACGGCGCCGAATCTCCGCACCTACCGACGCCGGCTCCCCCACCACGGCAAACGCGTTGAGTACGTCGTCGTCGATCAGTCCGGCCATCGTGTCCCATTCGCCGCGTAGCGACAGTGCGTGCAATTCGGTCTGCAGTTCACCCCAGCCGTGCAGCTCGAGCACGCCGCGGTACGCCGGAGTCGAGCCATAGAAGGCGATTTGCTTGCGTACGCCGGCGCAGGCTGCCTCGAACTCAGCTTCGTCCCGGCCGGTCGCGACAAAGCCGGGATAGATCAAGCTGAACTGGTCACGATCACGTCCGGAGATCGACAGCCCGGCCTCCACCTGCGTCATGGTGACTTCGCGGAAATAGCGTTCGGTGGTGAAGCCGTGCACCAGCAGCCCATCGGCGACCTCGGCTGCCACGGAGGTCATCTTCGGGCCGACCGCGGCCAGCATGACCGACGGCGGACCCCATGGATTAGGCCCGGGCGAGAACATCGGCGTCATGAGGGTGTGGGTGTAGAAGTCGCCCCGGAAGCTGAGTCGGTCGCCCGATTCCCACGAGTCCCAGATCGCGTGCATCGCCTCGATAAACTCGCGCATCCGCTTGGCCGGTTCGGACCACGGCATGCTGAAGCGGCGCTCGATGTGCGGCTTGATCTGGGTGCCGAGCCCGATGATGAACCTGCCACCGCTGAAGGACTGCAGGTCATTCGCGGTGACCGCCATGGTCATGGGGTTGCGGGCAAACGCGACCGCGATCGACGTACCCAAGGTCAGTTCGGCGGACTGTTCGGCGGCCAGCATCAGCGGCAGGAACGGGTCGTGGCTGGTCTCTGCCGTCCAGACACCGTCGTACCCGACGTCTTCGGCCGTCGCGACTTGCGCGCGGATGTCCGCGAGCCGGGCTCCGGCCGTTCCGTCGATAGTGCCGCCGATGTTGCCGTCAACCTTCATGTCGTCTCTCCCTTGAGGTACTGAGCGCGGATCTGGTGCTTGACTAGTTTGCCGACCGGTGTGCGCGGCAGTTCGGCCACGAAGTCGATGCTCTTGGGCACCTTGAAGTGTGCGATCCGCTCCCGCAGGAACTCGAGAAGTTCCGTCGCGAGTTCTGGGGTCGGCTCGATGCCGTCGGCAGGCTGTACGACGGCCTTGACCTGTTCGCCCATCTCCGGGTCCGGTATGCCGATCACCGCCAAGTCGGTCACTTTGGGGTGCAGCGCGAGCGCGTTTTCGATCTCCTGCGGGTAGATATTTACGCCGCCGGAGATGATCATGAAGGCCTTGCGGTCGGTGAGGTAGAGGAAGCCTTCGTCGTCCATATAGCCGATGTCGCCGGTCGTCCCCCAGGTCGGGTGTTGCGGGTTCTTCGCCTGGGCGGTCTTTTCCGGGGCGTTGTGGTATTCGAACGGGAACTCCTCACGCTCGAAGTAGATGACGCCGCGCTGTCCGGTCGGTACGTCGTTACCGTCGTCGTCACAGATGTGCAGGACACCCATCAACGCTTGACCAACCGTGCCGGGCCGGCTCAACCAAGTCTCGGAGCCCACCAGCGTCGCGCCGATGCTTTCGGTTGCGGCGTAGTACTCCTCGAGAATCGGGCCCCACCACTCGATCATCTGCTGCTTGACCTCAACCGGGCACGGCGCGGCGGCGTGGACGGCGACCTTATGGGTCGACAGGTCGTACTTGGTGCGTATCTGCTCAGGGAGCTTCAGCATCCGGATAAACATCGTCGGCACCCACTGACTGTGCGTCACCTTGTAACGCTCGATCGCCGCCAACGCGCCCTCCGGGTCGAACTTCGGCATCACCACGACGGTGCCGCCGGCGGACTGGGCCATCGTGCTGAACCGGAACGGCGCGGAGTGGTACAGCGGGGCCGGGCTCAGATACACCGTGTCGGTGCCGAACCCGTATGCCACGCCAAACACTGGGAACAGCGGGTCGGGCTCCTCACCGATCTGATATCCCGGCAGGGGGCCCTTGATTCCCTTCGGCCGGCCCGTCGTACCGGAGGAGTAGAGCATCTCCCGGCCGGTCGGCTGATCTTCCATCGGCTCACTCGACGCTCCCGCGAGCGCGTCCTCCAGGTTGCGGTGCCCCTCGATCGGGCCGTACGCCGCAAAGCGCAGCTCGACCTTCGGCGTCTCGGGGATGAGCTTCTCGCCCTTGCCGGCGTACGCACCGTGCACGATGAACGCCCGGGCACCGCAGTCGTTGACGATGTAGGCCACTTCGTCGACGCTCAAGTTGTTGTTGATCGCGGTGACGTAGAGCCCGCTGCGCACCGCCGCCCAATAGGCGACGTAGTAGATCAACGAGTTCGGCGCGATAAAAGCAAGCGAGTCGCCGGGCCGTAGGCCGTGCTCGTGCAAGACTCGCGCGAGACGGATCGACTGCTCCTCTAACTGCGCATAGGTGAGCGACTCGCTGTTGTCGGACATGATGGCGGCCAGCTTGTCCGGTGTCTGCGCGGCAAATGATCCTGGATACACCGATTCCTACCCCTCGTTGCAGTCTGATCTCGCTCGTGTCAATGAACGTATCGCTTTTGGGCTTTGTATGGATAGTTCACGCCGCGCGGTGCCTAGGGCCAGGCGGCTGTCAGGTGCCGTCGCCCAAGCGCCCAAACCGCGGTGGACGGTTCTCGCCCATCGCTGCCATCGCCTCGCGCGCATCCGAGTCACCGATCGCCTGCCAGCCGACGGTGTCACTATCCGCGGCAGCGTTTCGCAAAGACATGGAGGTATGCCGGTAGACGAGTTGCTTGGTGAGCCGCATCGCGGAGGGTGACATCCGCGCGGCCATCGCCTCGACGTAACCGACGGCCACCTCAAGTAACTGCTCGTCGGGCACGACCCGTTGCGCGAAGCCCGCCTGCAGTGCCTCTTCGGCGGTGATCTTGTCCGGACGCCAGAGCCAGTCGAGCGCGTTGCCGGTGCCGATCTGACGGGCGAGCATCCAGGTGATGGTGTGCTCGCCGATCAGACCGCGCTCGAGGAACACGCTGCGACACCAGCCGCTCGCGCCGAAGATCCGTACGTCGGCTGCCGCGGCGAGTACGACGCCCCCACCCGCCGCCGGACCATTGACCGCCGCAATCACGGGCTTGTCCGTCTCCAGCAGGTAGGTGAACAACCCGTGCGGATCGGTCTGCCTGGCGCCAGACACTTGACCAGGCCCGGACTCCGCAGCGGTCGTGGCCGCCGCCAGCTCGGCGACGTCGAGGCCCGCACAGAAACCGCGACCCGCGCCGGTAAGGACGATGCCGACGACCTCCTTCGAGGAGTTGGCCTCCGCTACCGCCTCACGGAGATCGCGCACCATCTGGTTGTCGATCGCGTTAAGTTTGCCCGGGTTGTCGAGCGTGATGACCGCGACCGGGTCGTTGATCTCCAGCGTGATCTGCCCGCTCATCGCACGTCTCCCTCGAAGTCCGGATCGGCTAGGACATCTGGCCGCGTCATCACCAGATGGCGCCCGGTCTCGTGTCGCAGGTACGCGCGCAACGACAGTTGCCCAGCCTTCGTGAGGTTGTCCCGAAGCCCGCGTACGGCGGCCGGCTTCACCGCGATCAGCCGTTCAACCGCCGCACCGAGCGACTCGTCAAACGACGCATCGTCGTACACCTCATTCACCAGGCCCGTCTCGAGCGCCTCCTGTGCGGTGATCTTCCGCGGGCGATACATCACGTCCGCGGCTATGGCCGGTCCCACCTTGTTGGTGAGACTCCAGGCCAACCCGAGGTCGCCGGCGACCCCGACGTCCAGGAACGCCGAATTGAACCGCGCGCTCGAAGTGGCGAACCGAAGGTCGCACGCCATGGCTAGCCCGAAACCGGCCCCGGCTGCGCTTCCGTTGACTCCGGCGACCGTGACGGCGTTGAGTTCGGCGAGTAGGGCGGGCAGTTCGAATGGTCGCGGGTCGGCCGCGAGATTAACGCCGGAGTTGTCCGGCACGCGACCCTGCAGACGATCGAGATCCGCGCCCGGGCAGAAAAAGCGGCCCTCCCGGCCGCCGCGGATGACCAGCACCCGCATCTGCCGATACTCGGAAGCCTTGTGGGCGGCCTCCCACAGCCCGCGCAGAACGAATGGGGTCATCGCGTTTACCGGCGGGTTCTCGATGCTCAGTTGAACGAGCGGTGCGTCACCCGTGAGTCGAACTGATCCGTCGCTGTATTCAGTCGTGCCGCTGGATGCCACCTGATATCTCTCCTGACTTGCGGTCCTTGTAAGTCATCTCTAGCACCTCGGCGATTTGTGTGGAAGTTCCACGTACGCCGGCGTACACGAGATTTCCACACAACTCGCGCCCGCGGATCGCCTTATCCACAGCAAACGAGCGCGGATACCCCGCCCGCCCGAATTTTGGTTAGACATAGCCATGGATTCCATGAGCCCAGTCCACAAAGCGCTAGCGCTCGCGCAGCGCCAGGGCGGGGTCGTGACTCGCGCGCAGCTCGGCGATGTGCGCGTCGGTCGCCGAACGATCGAAAGGTTCGTAAGTGACGGGGTCTGGCAGCGCCTCGACCGGAGCACCGTGCTGACCACGCCGTCGCGCCCGAGTTGGGACGCGTACTTATGGAACGCCTACCTCGACGACGATTGCGCCGTATATGGACGTACGGCGGCGTACCTGCTCGGACTCGATGACGATCAGTCGCTGCCGGTCCAGATCGCCATCGACCGCTCGCGCCGCGCCACAAAGCGAGTCAACGCAATTTACCGACGCATCGACCTCACTGCGCGCCAGTTTCGCAGCCTGAGCGGACTACGGTGCGTCGGCCTCGAGGACACCGTGCTCGATCTATGCAACGAAGGCACACCGCACGACGTCGTCGCGTGGATAACCGCCGTCGGGCAACGTCGACTCACCACACCCGAGAAACTGCTACTGGCATTACATCGCCGGCCACGGATACGTCACCGCGCCCTGATCGAAGCCGTCATTCGGGAGGCGGCCGGCGGCGTACACAGCGTCTTGGAGTACCAGTACGCCGACCGCGTCGAACGCCCTCACGGGCTTCCTTCTGGCACACCGCAAGCGCATCCGGCGACCGAATCCGGCGCTGTTGATAAGTGGTACGAAGAGTACGGGTTGGTCGTCGAACTCGATGGCCTGAAGTGGCACACCGAGTCGTTTCGGGACCGCGCCAGGGACAACGCGAACACCCGCTCCGGTCAGTCGTCGTTGCGTTACGGATCACGCGAACTGTTCGGCGATGCATGCGGCGTCGCGCGCGAGGTCGGCGGATTGTTGCTGCAACGCACGTGGCCGGGCCCGTTCATCAGCTGCCCGTCGTGCCCCTAGGTGACTTATGTGGAAGTTCCGTGTACGCCGGCGTACGCCGAACTTCCACGTAATCCGGCGATGGCACGTCTCAGCTGGCCAACTAGGCCGGCCGGTGTACGCCGATACCCCGTTCCCCGCGCTCGTCCGGCCCGAGCCCCGAATCCAAGGCTGACCGGCTATCGCGGGTGAGCATTCCAGACCCACCCGTGCGATTCAGTTTTCTGTACAGTCGTCCGACCCACAAGTACGTCCCTCGCAAAATCGTTGAGCGGATCCCATCTCAAACGCCCGATACTTAGTTCTCGGGCTGAGTCGCCAGGATGCGCGGGTTAGCTGCACGCTCCTGGTCGAGTAACTCGCGAGTTCGCTGGTGATCGAGCACGGCGTGCACTCCACCGCGAAGCCAAGCCTGGCGGCCGAGATCGGTGAAGTCGATCCTGATGCCGTCGAACAACGCAGGGTCGACCAGCTCCATGATCCGAGTCCGTATTCTTGTCCGCCAACGTTCCAGGAATCCCCCAGCCGAGCCGGTCAGAATGAGTCGTTCGGGATTGGTGATTGTGATGAGCCACATGGACGCACGCGCGAAGCTCTCAAAGCTGAGCTCAAGAGCCTCCTCGGCGTCGCGATCACCAGCGGCTGCTCTCTCCGTGACCTCGGTTGCCCATTCGATAGATTGACCCGATAACTCAACGTAACGGTTCTTGTATGCGACGCTGCCAGCGATATCGTCAATGTAACGCAGTTGGTCCTGGCTCCAAATCCGAGCACGACCGATCCGTCCGGCAAGGCCCGCGGAACCAACATCGGGTACCCCGTCCACAATATGGGTGGCAGTAATCTCCGGGCCGAAGTTCAGTACGACTGCTCTTCGGACCCCGATCGCCATACCTTCGCGGCTCTCCGCGAGCGCCGCCGCACGGGAGGCATCATGCACGGTAATGACGGCCTCGATGCGTTCAGCTAACAATTCGACGAGTGGAACAAGGCGCCAACCCATCCCTGGACTATCGACGGTCCCGGTGTTGGAATCGACCGTTCCATGGACAACGACGCCCATATACAGCGGTAGGTGAGCGACTGCGTGGGCGACGCGTAGGTCAATGATGCGACCGACCGATTCATCGATAATCCGCTGGACATCCCAGCCGGGATGGAACTGTACATTCTCGGAAATTGGGCGGCCTCGCGCATCGCAGAGCGTCAACTCTGCGTATCGCAGTCCGACGTAGAGCGACACGACGCAGAACCGCAGCGGATTGAACTCATATTGCAGGGCGGGTCGTCCTTGTGCCCTCTGGGCGCCGTGCACGTCGACCTCAAGCACGTGACCAGATTCAACAAGAGCGTTGAGAATTATCGCAATACCCTGCGCGGAGAGGGTCGTGCGGCGCGCCAGTTCGGCCCGCGAAAAACGACCGCCTCCTCGGAGAGCATCGAGAATAACGCGAGTGTTGCTCAGGCGGAGATCACGGTTTCTGCGGCCCGATCCGGCAGCTATATCCACAGTATTAGGCATCTCCTTCAATTTGTCTGACACAGCGTGTTACGCGAGGTTGCGGCCGGCTCAGAATTCTCTGTTAGCTGTCCGCATCAACTGTACCTTCTTTCAAGCGATCTCTTGCGTCACATAAATCTTTCCTCTACGGTGTTGATTAATTATTTTCTTCTTGATTAATCCACCAGGAATTACAGGAGATCGCGATGCACGAGACTGCAGTCATTAGATCCACGCACGGGATGCGTCGTAGTCGCCTACGCACCCTGGCCGTCGTCATAACACTGTTCAGCCTTCTGCTCGCCGCTTGTGGCGGGGGGACAGGCGCTACGGACAAACCCGGTGGCACGCTGAAGGTTGCGGTCGCCACCGACGTTCAGACGTTTGACCCGCAGATGGCTGCTGTCGCTCAGGAGTACTACCTGAATCCGGTGTTCGACACCCTGATCCATGCCTTGCCTGACGGCACCTATGAGGCGGCTCTCGCCGAGAAGTGGGAAATCATCACTCCGACGACCTTTGAGTTGCAGCTTCGCCCCGACGTGAAGTTCAGCGACGGTACGCCGGTGGACGTCCAGGCCGTAGTCGCCAACTTCGAACGGGGAATAGCGATGACGGCGAGTCCGTCCGCAGCGTTCTACTCAAACATCACATCCGCCGAAGCAGTCAATGACTCGACTGTGCGCCTGAACCTCGTCCACCCGACAACCGATATGCTTTCCCAACTCACCCGGCTGCCAGGGATGATGATGAGCCCGGCGTCGTTTGATGCTGATCCCGACACCAAGCCCATCGGCGCCGGTGGCTGGGTCTATGACGCGGCCGCCTCCAACGCCGGCGAAGTACAGGTATATCAGGCCAACCCGGACTACTGGGATCCCAAACGCGTCAAGGTCGATACCGTCGAACTCCGGCTACTTGCAGACGCCTCGGCAGCCACCAACGCCATACTCGACGGCCAGGTCGACGTCATCGAGATGCGCGCCGAGTCCGACCGAGCGACCCTCGACAGTGGATCGCTCCAACTCATCGAACGTGCTAACGCAAACGTCTATTACATGCAAATCATGGACACCGACGGCACACTGCTTAAGCCGATGGCAGACCCGCGCGTGCGCAAGGCCCTGAACCTGGGCATTGACCGTAAAGCCTTCAATAAGGGACTCCAGTTCGGCAACGGCAACCCGAGCCCCAGTTTCTGGCTCCCCGACACCCCCTACTACGACAAGTCTCTCGAGGACCTCGCTTACGACCCCGTTAAGGCCAAGAAGCTACTGGCCGAGGCTGGCTATTCGGATGGGTTTTCAGTTACCCTCCCGACCTTCGGTGCTCTCACCGAGGTGGCCGAGTCCGTCCAGCAGATGTGGGGAAATATCGGCATCACCGTAGAGCTCAACCAGGTCGAACCCGGCACACTCGCCAGTGTGATGCGCAACGGCTCGACTGTCATGACCCCAACCATTGCCCGCGGATTCACCGCTGAATCTCAATATTCAGAACGGAACGCGCCCGGCGGCGCATACGATCCGCTGAAGACCGACCGGGGCGATCTCGCAGCACTCGCGGAGAAGGCATTTAACGGCGAGACGGAAGAACAGCAAAGCAAAGGCTGGCGAGATGTCTACACATACCTGATCGACCAGGGTTACATGATCGTCATCGGCCATCAGATTCCAACCGTCGTTGTCGGCAAAAACGTCTCTGGTGTGCAGCTCGCGCCATCGGACAACGTGCCGAAACCGTACGACATCACTGTCGTCTGAGCGAGCCCATGCTACGTATCGCTCTGAGCCGCCTCTTAGCGCTCATTCCACTACTAGTCATCGCCAGTTTTGTAGCATTCCTACTGCTGCAACTCACCTCGACCGATCCCGCCGTGGTCCGCCTCGGAGATAACGCGACAAGCGAGGCGTATGCGGCGTTCCGCCACGAGATCGGCGTTGACCGTCCAGTTCTCGTTCAGTACGGAAGCTGGCTCTTAGGTGCGGTCCACGGTGATCTCGGGACCTCTTGGTCCAACTCGACGCCGGTGATCGACTCACTTATGACTCGCCTGCCCGTCACCCTGTCGATCTCGGTCGCGGCCCTCGTCGTGGGGCTCGTGATCGGCATCCCGACCGGGATCGCTGCGGGAATTCGTGCCGGCCGCAGTAGCGACTCGCTCCTCACCGGTGGGGCCTCCCTGGGCCAGGCCATTCCGAGCTTCTGGTTGGCGCTGCTGCTCGTCGCGTACGTCGCAATGAAAACACCCTGGTTCCCGGCTACGGGCTATGTGCCTTTCGCCCAAGACCCGGGTGGCTGGCTACGCAGTATCACCCTGCCGTCGATCGCACTCGGGGCCGCGGCCGCCGGCGCGTTCGCTCGCCAGACGCGGGCTGGGTTCGTGCAGGTACTACACGAGCCCTATGTCCGCGCGACAGTCGCAGGCGGACTTACCCGCCGTCGAATACTATGGCGCACCGCGCTGCGAAACGCGTCAATACCCGTAGTGACGATCATCGCCGGCCAAGCTGCCGTGCTCGTCGGCGGCGCCGTCGTCATTGAGCAGGTGTTCGCTTTGCCGGGGCTCGGCCAGCTCGTCCTCAACGCGATCCACAACGGCGACATTCCGGTCGTGCTTGGCTTCGTCGCGCTCATGGCTCTCCTGGTGGCTGTGATCCAATTCCTGCTGGATTTGGCCTACGCCCTCATCGATCCCCGGATTCGTGCAGCATGAGGGGCGGATCCGTGCTAGTGAAAATGTCCTGGGTCATCCTGTTCGTGGTCGCGACTCTCGCGGTTATCGGCCCATGGATCGTTCCCTACGATCCGACGGTCGGCGACCTCGGTGCCGCTCTCACCGGGCCGGGCCGCGCGCATTGGCTCGGCACCGACTACTTAGGCAGAGACACCTTAAGTCGGCTCATCGACGGAGCCCGAGTGTCGACTATCGCCGGATTGCAGGCAACGGCGATCGCCGTGGTCCTCGGCGGCGGGATCGGCATGGCCATCGGGCTCTTGGGTGGGTGGGTCGACCGCATCGTGATGCGCATCGTCGAGGGCATCTCGGCGATCCCGGCCATCGTGCTGGCGATCGCGCTCATTGCGGCACTCGGCAGCGGACTCAGCCGATCGATGCTGGCAGTCGGGATCGCGTTCGCGATGGGCATCGCCCGGTTGGCGCGGGGCCTGACCCTAGCGGAGCGAGAGCGGCTCTACGTGGATGGCGCCCGGGTGATCGGTGCGGGTCGCTTCCGCTTGCTCCGCCGTCATATATCCCCTAACATCGCAGCCCCCATGGGCGTTGAGGCGACCCTGGTCTTTGCGCACGCGGTGACCATTGAAGCGGCCCTTAGCTTTCTTGGCCTTGGCACCCAGCCCCCTGCGGCCAGCTGGGGAGTCATGCTGTCCAGCGCGCAACGCGCGATTCGTGAGGCACCGTTCCAGGCGATCCCGCCGGGTCTTGCGCTCGTTCTGACGGTCCTGGCGCTGAACATCGTCGGAGACGCGCTCGTTCGCCGGCGTAGGGGTACCGCTCTGGACAACCCAACCGGATATCTCGAGCCGGTTGGCATGCAGGCCGCCCCATCCCATCACGCCGACACCGACAGCGTGGCTGCCGCTGGATCCGAGCCGGACCCCGCTTCAGCGCCATTGCTCGACGCTCGCGGAGTCACGGTCCGCTACGGCGACACAGTTGCGGTCGATCGGGCCGACGTGACGGTTGGTCACGGTGAGGTCGTCGCGCTGGTCGGCGAGTCCGGTAGCGGGAAGACCTCGGTCGCTATGGCGTTTGCGGACCTTCTCACTCCACCTGCATCAGCTAACGCCGACCAAGTACGGCTCGGAGGCGGGGAGCCGCTCGAGCTCGTCGGCGCCGACCGCAAGACGAGGGCGGCGTGGCGCAGCCGCGTCGGAGTGGTGTTCCAGGAGCCCTCCGCGGCGCTGAACCCACTGCAAACGGTCGGACGCCAGCTGCGAGACGTTATCGTCGCCCAGCGTCGACTCGCCACCTCAAGGGATACCGAGTCGGATACCCCCTCAGCGCGACGCCCCGTTACCGAGGAGATCTCTTCGCTGCTTACCTCGGTCGGGCTTCGTCGCCCCGATGAAGTGGCGAGATTAAGACCTGGTCAGATCTCCGGCGGTATGGCGCAACGGGTCATGATCGCTATGGCACTCGCCAAGTCTCCGATCCTGCTGATCGCTGACGAGCCGACCACAGCGCTCGACGTGACTGTGCAAAGCGAAATCATCAAGCTGCTGCGCCGCCTGTGCCATGAGCGGGAGTTCGGGGTCTTACTCGTCACTCACGATCTCGGAGTGGCCAGCGAACTCGCTGATCGAGTCGTCGTGATGCTGCGCGGCAACGTCGTCGAGTCCGGTCCGATTGGGACCGTCATCGCTCATCCCAGCCACGCCTACACAACCGCGCTCGTCAGCGCTGTCCCCCGGAATGAACCGGGCCGCGCGATCCTCGAGTCGCCCCAAGGACAAGAGGTAGTGGCATGAACGCGTCAGAACCGCTGGGCCTGATCGAGGACCTCACCGTGCAATTTCCTCGTCGACGCAGCATTGGCGATATACGGCCCAAGCCGTTCATCGCGGTCGATCACGCCTCTCTCGACATTCGCCCAGGTGAGATTACCGGGCTCGTAGGCGAGTCGGGATCCGGGAAATCAACCCTCGCCCGCGCGCTCCTACGTCTCGTTCCTTTCACCGGGCGAGTGATGATCTCTGGCACGGATGTCGGGGCGCTGCCGACGCCAGCTCCCCTGACGTATCGCCGGACGGTACAGACCGTGTTCCAAGATCCGCTTCAGGCGCTCAACCCACGTCACAAGGTAGCGGAGCTGGTCGGTGAGCCCTTGGCGATCCACGCCAACTTCGGTACGCGTAATCGACAGGACCGGGTCGTCGCGACACTCGAGTCGGTCGGCCTCGATGCCAGTTTCTTGCACCGCACCACTCGAGAATTGTCTGGGGGACAGCGTCAACGGGTCGCTATCGCACGAGCGATCATCGTCGAGCCGTCGCTGCTGATCCTCGACGAGGCGCTAAGCGCGCTCGACGTCACTACGGCGGCTTCCGTCGCCCGCCTGCTATACGGCCTGCTACGTCCAGACTCAGCCATGTTGTTTATCGGCCACGACCTAGCCATGGTCCGCCAGCTGTGCGACCGAGTACACGTGATGCGTGAAGGACAAATCGTGGAGTCCGGTACCGCAGACGAAGTCTGCGGCACCCCACGCCACGCGTACACGCAATTGCTTGTCGCATCAATCCCACGTTTACTACCCAAGGAGACCCATGAGCTACGACCGGCCACATGACGGCACGAACGACACCCCTGGTCCGCTCCGCGGCGTGAAGGTGCTCGACGCAAGCACGATGCTTGCGGGGCCGCTTACCGGTGGACTACTCGCCGATTTTGGTGCCGACGTGATCAAGGTGGAGGACATCCGCGGCGGCGACCCTATGCGTCTCATTTCCGCTGACGAGCAGGGTCGGTCAGTGCAATCGAAGATCTCCAACCGCAACAAACGGAGCATCGCAATCGACCTGCGCCACGAGCGCGGGCAGGCGCTATTTCTCGATCTAGCCGCCCAGGTCGATGTCGTTTCGACGAACTTCCGCATGTCGACGCTGGAAAAATGGGGCCTCGGCTATTCGGCACTGTCGGCGGCCAACCCAGGCCTAATCATGTATCACCTGTCCGCGCTCGGACGATCTGGTTCTCGTCGCGACGATCCCGGTTTCGCCCGGGTCGCCGAGGCATACGCCGGCCTGACCTACGCTTCCGGCGAACCCGACGGGCCTCCAATGTTTTCTGGCTACGCGATCGCCGACGGAGTCGGCGGCCTGCATGGCGCCTTCTCCATCCTGCTTGCCCTCTACGAGGCGCAACGCTCCGGACGAGGGCAACTCGTCGAGCTGTCCCTCGCTGGAGCGACACTGCGTATGCTCGAAGGCCTCGTCGCCGCGTACGAGACGAGTGGCCGATCCCCAGAGCGCACCGGTAATCGCAACGGCATCGCACCTAACGGCATCTACCGCACCGGTGACGACCAATGGATCGTTGTGCCAATCAGCACCCCCAGCATGTGGCTACGCTTCGGCACCGCGATTGGTCGGCCGGAATTGGTCGACGATGAGCGCTTCAGGACCAACGCAGATCGTGTACGCAACAGGGAGGCGCTCGATGCGCTCCTCGAACCGGAATTCGCGAGTCGCACTCTCGATCAGCTCTACGACGCCCTGCGCTCCAATGAGGTCGCGGTCGGGCGGGTCAATTCGATGGCGGACTTATTCGCCGACGATGACGCCTGGACCGAAGGCATGCTGGTTCGAGTACCCGATACGCAATACCGTCGGAGTATCGGTATGCCGGGTGTCATTCCGCACCTCTCGGTGACTCCTGGGCGGATCCGTCACGTCGGGCCCGACGCCGGTGAGCACACGACCGAGGTACTACGGGAGCTGCTTTGCATCGATGACAACGGCATCGACTCGCTTCGCTTAGCCGGCGTGATTTCATGACCACATCACCGGTCGCTCCAGCCACGATAAAGGGGTTCGGACCAAGGTGTTTGGCGATGCGTGCGGCGTCGCGCGCGAGGTCGGCGGATTGTTGCTGCAACGCACGTGGCCGGGCCCGTTCATCAGCTGCCCGTCGTGCCCCTAGGTGACTTATGTGGAAGTTCCGCGTACGCCGGCGTACGCCGAACTTCCACGTAATCCCTACCTCGAGGTGGCTGCCTTGGCGCGGTCGCGCAGATCCTTCAGCGCGACGCCGAGCGCGAGCAGTACGACGACGCAGATCAGCGCGAACCCGGTCGACACCGCGACCGACCACGAGTTGCTTCCCAGCGTCGCGAACACGACCGCAGTGATCACGGCGATGCCGATCGACGTACCGATCCGCTGACCGGTCTGCATGATGGCGCCGGAACTTCCCGCATAGTCCAGCGGTACGTCGGCCAGCGTCAGCGTCTGGTTGGGGCTGATTACCGAACCCTGAGCCACACCCACCAGACAGAGCGGAAGTAGCAGCCACCATTCGTTGAGGGTGCCCGCTTCGTGCAACAGGACGACCGCGATGCTCAGCAGGAGACCGGCCATCCCGCACAACAGGCCACCGATGACGACTTTCCGGCCGTACGTCATTACGCGCTTGCCGGCCCAGTTGGCGGCCAACGCCGAAAGGAGTGCCGAGGGTACGCCGATCAGTCCCGCTTCGAGCGCGGACTTCCCCAGCCCTTCCTGCATATACATGGCAACGAGCACCCAGACGCTCGTCATACCCAGGAAGTAGAGGCCCACGATGACGGTGCCGTTGGTGAAGCTGCGCGTGCGGAAGATATTCAGCTCGACCATGGGACTGTGGCCGCGGCGGGCGTATCGCCGTTCCCACCACACCCAAATGGCGACCAGGACGAGGCCGAGCGGGATCAACAGCCACGTCAGGGCCGAGGTTTGCGCCTCGACGAACGGGAACAGGACCGCCAGGACGGCAAGGCCGAGCAGGATCGACCCGACCGGGTCCATCGATCGGGACACACGTTGCCCTGGGGACGTCGGCGTACGGGAGGTACGCCGCAGCAGTGGTCGCGGAAACCACAGAAACGCCAAGATGATTGCGATGAGGCCGACCGGAAGGTTGACCAGAAACGTGATGCGCCACCCCAGATCCGGGCCGCCCGCCTTGATCAGCAGCCCGCCCAGCACCGGACCGATCGCGACCGATACGCCGACGGTGCTGCCGAAGTAGCCAAACGCGCGGCCCCGCTCGGCGCCTCGGAAGTACTGCTGGATCATCCCGACGCCCTGCGGGTTCAGCAGGCCGGAGCCGACACCTTGCGCGAACCGCGCGACGTTGAGCACCTCCGGGGTGGGAGCGAACCCGGCGGCTACCGACGAGGCGGTGAAGATCGTGACACCGATGATGAAGAAACCACCGCGCCCCATCAGGTCGCCGCCGCGGCCGGCGGTGACCAGGACGATGCCGAAGGTGAGCGCGTAGCCGGACAACACCCACTGCAGGTCCGATTCGGAGGCACCGAGCCCGTGCTGGATCGACGGCAACGCGACGTTGACGATGCTGACGCCGATCAGGGACATGAAGATCGCAACCAGCAGGACGGACAGGATGCGCCACCGTGTCGGGTCCGGCTCGACGGCCGTGTCGACTGCGCTCACCTCGCTCGCGCTGCTCTCTTGCCGCACTGGCCTTGCACCTCCACGCACCTCGGTCCTAATCGAAATACTTTCACGCCGCCCACACACGGGACGCCGGCAACGCGGTCAATCCGCGAAGGCGCCTCTCAGCAAATCGCATTAGGCTGGCCGCCATGCGCCGACACCCTTTCCTCGCCGGAATCTGCGCGCTCCTCATCGTGTGGCTGATCGCCTGTTACTTCTATTTCGTCGCCCCGGCCGTGGATCATCCGAAGCACGCCGACGCAGTCGTCGTACTCGGCGGCGCGCCGGACCGTCTGCCCGTCGGCCAGAAACTCGTCGCGCAGGGCATCGCGCCGACGCTTGTCGTGTCCAACTCCCCCGGCACGGAAAACGCCCGCGCCAACAAGGAGTGCAAGACCGACACGAGTCCGGACGTGATCTGTTTCGTGCCGTCGCCGGACGACACGCGCGGCGAAGCGCACGCGATCGCAAAGCTCGCGGCGCAGCACGGCTGGAAGTCCATTGTCGTGGTGACCTCGACGTACCACATCACCCGCGCGCGGGTCCTCGTCGAGCAGGCGACACCGATCAAGGTCTACATGGTCGCGAGCAAGCCCAAAGCCTCGGTCCTCGCGTGGGCGTGGCATTTCATCCACGAGACCGGTGGCATGATCGACGCGCTCCTCCGCCCAGGGACCCGAATCCAGGGCTGACCGTCCAATCATCGCGTGTGTCCTTTTGGACACTCACCTCACCTTTGATGTCGCTTCTCGTCGTTTGAGACGAATCGCCGTGGGTACCTCTATCGCCGTGACTCATTAACCGGGTCACGGGCCCCGTGCCGATTCAGGCGAGTACTGGCGCGGGGCCACCCTCACCATTTCGGGGAGTCCGCTCGAGCGCTCCTCAGATTCGCGCGTACTAGGGTCTGAGCATGACCAACGATGCTGATCTCAACGCTTGGGTCGACCGACTGACCTCGGCGTACGACGTACTCGAGGCACGGACGGATGCAGCCACCGGCGACCTAAACGACTTCCCACCGGCGCTAAACGACCTGGCGATTGACGACGCTTACCGCGTGCAAGAACTGACACTTGAGCGACTGCGCTCGGCGTACGGCGGCACGCCACGCGGCTACAAGGTCGGCGGCGGCGCCTCGCTTATGCGCGGGACACTGCTGGACACGAAACTCTTGCCGTCCGGCGCACACGTCAACGTCGCGGCTAACAACGTGCCGCTGGTCGAACCGGAGATTCTGCTGCGCACCACCGCCGACCTGTCCGGCGACGTGTCCACTTCCGACATCGCCGGCAGCGTGGAGATGGGTGCGGGTTTCGAGCTCCCGATCGGCAGATTCCGCAACTGGCACCCGACCGCGCCTGGGGCAGTCGTTGCACTGCCTGCGATGGCCGCCGACAACGGGCTCGCTGGTTTGTTGGTGCTCGGCGACTCCTGGCGACCGGGACTTGACCCTGAAGAGCTCACGCAGGTCACCGCCGAAGTTCGGTTTCCCGGCGGGCAGACCGAGACCGGCCGCGCCAATCCCAAGGTGGGTACGGCGTACGACACGACCCAATGGCTCATCCGCAGCTTGAATTACTCACTTCCCAAGGGATCGATCATCGCGACCGGCACCTTGCTGCCCGCCCGGCCCGCGACTCCCGGCGAATACTCGGCGCGGTTCAGCCACGACCTCGGCGAGGTGCGATTTACCGCTGCGTGAGGCGACGGACGTTCCTCCCAGGGACATTGGCGCGACTCCGCGCCAAGTGCCACGTGAATACTCCGTCTCCCAGCTCGGGTCGAAGCGCGTGCCCAACATCGTCGACGCGGACAGCCGCGTCACGAATGGCTGTGGGATCAGTGCCTCATAGATACGACTCGCGCTGACGGCAGTTACCGGTCGGATTGTCGACGCCTAGATGTGACGCAACCCAGGTCGTGGTTCGTTTGCGTGGACGTGTGCGGTCTGTCAGGATTACCTCGTGCTGGGGGGCACCGACTCGGACCCGAAAAGCCGAGGTGATCACGCGTAATTGGACCGGAAAGGCCTGGAGGATCCCGTGATTGCTCACCCAGCGAGCCGTAGCTGCACGTCCCCGCACCACGATCGAGCCGACCGTTGAACGACTCCACAGCGCTCGACCTTGCGTTGCCTGACACCATCGAGCAGCGCCTCGGCGCGCCTAGGCCTATCGTTCTCGTACTCGGGTCGACTTACGAAGAGGCGACGGCCCCGACCCTCGACCGGCTGGGATGTCGCCGCATCACGACGACGACAGCCAACGCAATGGACGTCGCGTCAGGTCTGGGCAACTTCAGTTTCGTCTTCATCGAGCCGGACACCATCGGCGACGAAGATGGCGTCTACCTTATCCGTGACCTCCACGCATTAAGCCCGAACGCCAAGATCGTGCTTACCGGCGCCGCAAGCTCCCTCGACTCGAAGGTGCTTGTCGAAGCTATGCGGGCCGGCGTCAGCGATGTCGTCGACCCCACGGACGCGATAGCCCTGAGCACCACGGTCGACAATTCCCTCGTCGCGGCGGATGCGCGTGCCGAGCGTGTCCTCGCGATCGGCGCGCACCCGGACGATGTGGAGATCGGTTGCGCAGGTGCGCTGCTCGATCACCGGCGCCGCGGCGATAGCGTCTCGGTGCTGACGATGAGCCACGGGCAAGTGGGTGGCGACGTTAGTCAGCGCGTCCAGGAGTCGACCGCGACGGCACAGACCATCGGTGCGCGGCTGATGCTGGCCAACCTTCCGGACACCAGAATCGACTCCGGCGTGGACACCATCCAGATGATCGAATGCGTGGTCCAGGCGTTCGATCCGACAATCATCTATGTGCACTCCAAGAACGACAATCATCAGGACCACCGCGCCGTCCACATCGCAACGATCAGCGCGAGCCGCCGGGTGCCGCAGATCTTCGCCTACCAGTCCCCGTCGGCGACCAACGATTTCGCACCGACGAAGTTCGTGGCTATCGACGAGGTTGTAGTGCGCAAGGTCGAGGTGCTCAGCTTGTTTGACTCGCAGCGCGAGCGGTCCTACCTCGAGCCTGAAATGGTGATCGCGGGTGCCCGCTACTGGGCTCGCAACCTCGCCCCTCGGGCGCGGTATGCCGAGCCGTTCGAGGTCATCCGCAGCATGAGCGCTCCCCCGACACGCTCCGCCAAGCCGGTCACCGCCGCCGCGCCACTGGCGCCGGTCATGCCAATCAACGACGGACAGAAGGTCCCCACATGAGCCAGCACCAGTCCACCGTTCTCGTCACCGGCGCAGGTGGCGCGGCTGCCGTGACGCTGATCCGCGCGCTCACTCCTATGTATAGGGTGATCGCCGGTGACATCGACCCCTACGCCGTGGGGCTGTATCTGGTGCCGCCCGAGGACAGGGTGCTGCTGCGTCGAGGTGACGATCCGGACTTTGTCCCTGCCCTGTTGCAGGAGGCGCGCACGCACGGCGCCGATCTGGTCATCCCGACCGTGGACGTCGAGCTCGCGGACGTGTCGGCGGCCGCGGACACATTCGCCGCGCACGGCATCCGGCTGCTGGTCGAAACCGTCGCCACCCTCGAATGCTGTCTCGACAAGTGGCAGCTCATGCAGCGCTGCGCGTCGGTCGTGCGCGTTCCCACCACGATGCTGCTCGAGTGCGATACGACCGACCACGCGATGAGCACGCTGGGTCGGCCCTTTATCGTCAAGCCCCGCGCGGGTGCGGGCGGGCGCGGCTTCGCCGTCATCGACGGCCCCGAAGCACTCGGGGAGACCCCGCGCGACGGCAGTTACATCATGCAGGAGTACCTGCCCGGCGAGGAGTTCTCGATCGACGTGCTGGGCCGACCGGACGGTCACATCGTGTCGGCCGTGCCGCGCCGCCGGGACAAGGTCGACTCCGGTATCGCGGTCGCCGGGCGGACCGTCCACGACCCGTCGCTCATCGCCTTCGGCCGCAGTGTCGCCGAGGCCATCGGTGTCGTCGGTGTCGTCAACGTCCAGGCCCGTCGAGCCGTGGACGGTACGCCGGCACTACTCGAGGTCAACCCGCGCTTCCCCGGCACCATGGCGCTGACGATGGCCGCCGGCGTCGACATGCCCACTCTCGCGGTCGCCGCGGCGTACGGCGAGAGGATCCCCGACAGCATCGACTTCACCGAGGTCGCGGTCGTGCGGCACTGGGCCGACGTCGTTGTCCCGATCGAGGAATACACCACGATCCAGGCTCCGGTGGCCGCCGGATGATCGATCGCGGTGTCGACTGGCACACGCACTCCTCGATAAGCGACGGCGCCGACAGCATCGAGGTGATGGCGGCGGCGGCGCGCGACGCGGGCCTGCACACGTGGGGCCTGAGCGATCACGTCCGCGCGGGTACGACGTGGCTGCCCGACTACATCGGCCAGGTCCGCGCGCTGCGGATAGACGGCCTGAATATCAAGTGCGGCGTCGAAGTCAAGATCATGGACACCGCCGGTCGACTCGACCTGCCGTCCGGTATCGAAGAGCTGGACTACCTGCTGATCGCCGACCACCAGTTTCCCGGGCCGACCGGTCCGCTGCACCCGGACGCGGTGCGTGCGTCACTCGGCTCCGGCGAACTGACACCTGCGCTGGCGGTCGAGCAGCTGGTGGGCGCCACCGCCGCCGCGGTCCGCGCCGCCCCGCGCCCAGCGATCCTGGCGCACCTGTTCAGCATCCTGCCGAAGTGCGGGCTCGACGAGTCGGCCGTGTCTGATCAGCTGCTCGACGAGCTGGCCGGCGCGTGCCTCGCCACGGACACCGCGGTGGAGGCCAACGAGAAGTGGCGCTGCCCGTCCGCGCGGGTGCTCACCGGGCTCGCCGCCCGCGGCGTACGGCTGACCGCCGGCAGCGATGCGCACCGCGCCGCCGACGTCGGGCAGTGGGCCTATGTGCATGAAGTGACCCCGGCGCGTTGAGCGCCTCGCTGGCACTGGACACGCCGACCACCGCCGCCGGATGGGTCCTGAGCGTGCTGATCATCATCGGTGCGCTGCCAATGCTGGGCTCGATCATCGGCTACCTACTGATTGCCGTGCACTGGAAGTTCTCGCACTACGACCGGGCCGACCCGTCGTACCTGCCGCGCATCGCGGTCCTGGTGCCGGCGTGGAACGAGGCGCCCGTCCTTAAGTTCTCGGTCGACCGGATGATGACGATGGACTACCCGCCCGATCGGCTGCGGATCGTGGTCGTCGACGACGCCAGCACCGACGGCACCCCGGAGCTGCTGCAAGCCAAGACCGATCTCTACCCCGGGCGGGTCGTGGCGCTCCGGCGGGCGAAGGGCGGCGAGGGCAAGGCACACACCCTCAACCACGGGCTTCGGATGATCTTGGAGGACGACTGGGCCGACGCCGTCTTGATCACCGACGCGGACGTGGTCTTCAAGCCGGACGCGATCGCGAAGATGGCGCGGCACCTGGCCGACCCCGAGGTGGGCGCGGTGACGGCGTTCATCCGGGAGGCCAGCGAGCCGCCTAACTGGATGAGCCGCTACATCGGCTACGAATACACCACGGCGCAGGCCGCCGCCCGCCGCGCGCAGAACGTCGCCCGCGCGCAGGCGTGCCTGGCCGGCGGCGCGCAGTTGCTCAGCCGGGAGAACCTCGTCGCGCTCGGCGGTCAGA
This sequence comes from Antricoccus suffuscus, assembly GCF_003003235.1. Lineage (NCBI taxonomy): Bacteria > Bacillati > Actinomycetota > Actinomycetes > Geodermatophilales > Antricoccaceae > Antricoccus > Antricoccus suffuscus. The sequence continues at coordinate 156,921 of NZ_PVUE01000001.1, read as the reverse complement.
TCGACACGGCAACCCTCGCCGAGGACACCGTGACCACGCTGCTGACCCAGATCCGCGGGCGGAAGGTCATCTTCGACGGCAACGCGCAGTGCCTGGCCGAGGAGCCAGCCAGCGTGATCGGGCTGTGGAAGCAGCGGCTGCGCTGGTCGCGTGGCAACCTGCAGGTCACTAGCCGCTTCCGTAACGTCTTTTTCCGGCCCAGCCGAGTGCATCACCTCGGCAACGTCTGGTTCGGGCTGCAGTGGTACTCCACGCTGCTGTTGCCCGCGTTCATGCTGCTGGTCTCGGTGTCGCTGGTGGTGATGTGGTTCATCGACGCGAACGGTGCCCGGATCCTGTTCGAGACCTACTGGAGTATCACGGCGCTGGCGTTTGTGTTCACCACGACGTACACGCTGCTGATCGACCGCGCGGTCGCCCGCCGCAGTTGGCGGCAGGCGGTGCTCTTTCCCGGGCTGGTCAGCCTCGTCATCATCGCGTGGGTGCTGGTGCCGGCGCCGATGCACGAGCTGATCCGAATGGTCTGCGAGGGGGTCGGGCTTGACTGGACGCAACACACTCGCCACGCGCTCGCCCTCGCGGCGTACATCTGGACCTCGGCCAGCATGCTCGCCGCCTGGGCGATCTACCGACTGGACCGGGTACGCCGTGCCCGGCCGGTGATCCCGCTGCTAGTGGCCATCGTCGGATTCGGACCGCTCCTGTGCGCGGTGACGTTCGCGGCGTACGTCGCACAGTTCCGTGGTGCCGCAACGACCTGGGACAAGACCGAGAAGACCGGGAAGGTGGCCGCGTCGTGAACGATCAGCCGACCTCCCGCGAGCAGCAGCTGGTCCAGGACAAACGGTTCGAGCTGCGGCTGCTCTGGAAGGGGCTTGGCTCGCTGGTGTTCGTCGTCGCGCTCGCCTACGTCCGGCAGCGGTGGTGGGTCTGATGAGCACGACGGAGCGCTCATGGGAGTGGATCCGCTCCCAACTCAGCACTACCGGTCTCGTGCGCTCGTTCGACGTACCTGCCGGGGATCCGCTGTCGGGGCGTACATACGCCTACGACCAGGCGCTCGCGCTGCTGACTGCGCTGTCGCTGGGTGACGCAGCGACCGCGCAGATTCTCGTGACCGGGCTGCTGCGGCTGCAGACGGCGGGCGGGCCGCACGACGGCGCGTTTATCGCGTCGGCCGCCGCACTCAACCCGGCGGCCGGGCTGCCGGAATATCGCACCGGGATCCACAGCATCGCGGCGTACGCCGTGCTGCGCTACATTGCCACTGTGCCGCAGAACGACGCCGCGCGCCCGCCGGTCGTGGACGCCGCCGAACGGGCGGTGCGCTGGCTGTTGGCGCAGCAGGTGCGAAGCGGAACGATGACCGGACTGGTCAGCGGTGGGTACGGCGCCTACCTGCCGGACGGCAGTTTCGATCCCACCGTCGCGATCACGTGGGCGTCCACGGAGCACAACCTCGACGCCTGGCATACGTTGTCGCTCGCGCGATCCGTCGTGGACGATGCGGCCGTCGCGACCGCCGCCAGCCTGCTCGGCACCTCGGTCGTCACACGGCTGTGGGACGCCAAGGACCGACATTTCTTGCAGGGCTGGACTCTCGACGGCCCCGACCACGACGAGGCGTTGGACGTGAACTCGTGGGGCGCGATCTTCCTGCATGCCGTCGGCGAGTCGGGTAAGGCGCAGGCAGCGCTGAAGCACGTCGCCCGGTTTTCGTCGGTCGCACCCCCGGTTATCGGCTACGGACCACAAGCCCCGAGCACCGAACCCCTGGTGTGGTTCGAAGGATCGGCCGGGGTCGCGTTGGCGCAATGTCGCCTGCACCAGACCGCCGCGGCGCGCCGTACGCTCAGTGCGCTCGACGCGGCGAGACTGCGCAGCGGGGCATGGCCCGCGGCTACCCGCGCGGACTCGGCGTGGGGAATGACCGCGGCGCCCGCGGTGGCAGCCACCGCGTGGATGTTGCTTGCCGCACAAGCACTTGCCGGTGTACCGGCGATATGGGACGAACGACCTATGAAGGAGCCTCTGCGCGATGAGCTATAGCCAACCCACGGGATACCGCATGCCCGCCTCGGTGAGTCTGCCGTCGATCAGCCGCGCGCTGGAGCGGTTCGGCTGGCCGGTGTGGCGTGCGGAGACGGTACGGGCGCTGGCGTCGATCGCGATCGACCTGCTGGACGCGCCGGACGACCGCGAGGCCGTCTACAAGCGGCTCTCGCACGGCCAGATCTCCGAAGCGGATCTAGTCATCAGCACCACGACCGAACGCGGACTGCTGCACCAGGCGGCCGAGTTCCTCGATGTGGCACACGGCATCATGCACCGACCGTCGGTCATCCCGCTGCCGACCAAGCTCGACATGCGGTGCCGGGCACAGTTTATGGATGATCCGGAAGATCCGTCGCGCACCTGGAACTACGTGCTTTTCGGCACCGAGCACGACCGGCTGGAACAGGTCTTCCTCCAGTTGCGCGGGATGGAGTCCTATCCGGTGGCCGCGGCCGACGACCCACAGGCGGATACCGAGCCGGACCCAGGATGGGCGGAGCGGTGCGCGGTCTGGCAGCGCGTGCTCGCGCCGTACAGTCGTTCCTCCCCACTGTCGATCTCGGCCCCCGAGCCGCAGATCACCTTCGATATCGCTGAGTCGCTCAAGTACGTCGACAGGGACGCTGAGTATGCCGCCGCCGGGAAAGTGACTGTCACCGCGGCGATCGAGGAGATACGCCGCCAACTCGGCGACCGCTCCCCTGCCGATCTGGCTCATCAGCTGACCGCGCGAATATCGGCCTAGAGCGGGCGGACGGGCACGGCGACGAGCCTTTGCGAGTCGCCGGTCGCGAATAAAGGCGAATACCACCAGCCCGGATGTTTCAGCAGCCTCGCCCCGCTGAAAGCACTGGACCCCCGCAACCACGAATGGCTGCGGGGGTCCGCGGCATCTATACCGGACACTCGAAGAATAGATCCCCATCTAATAACTCGAGTCGACGCACGGTGTCAATGCAGCTCCCCCCGGAGTCCCTTTGATGCGTGCTTAATTATCTAATACTAGATTGCTGGTCAGCGGTAGTAGAATCAGCAACTTTATTCGGTCAATTGACCGACAGTAGCTTTGGCCACAGGTTTATGGGTGGCTGCGCACTGCGCAAACGACAACGTAGACTTAACAAGTCCCGGGTCGCTCCTGGGACCAAATGGCCACGGAGTCGCTACCGAGGCCACGCGGCGAACTCTCCCGAGAGCGAGTCGCAGAGGCCCCCAATCCCCCCGAATTGCCCGGGGGCCTCACTTACCGTATGCAGCCCGCCGCTTCACCCTACGAGGTCGTGTTTCTCGTTGTTTGAGACTAGTCGCTGTGGGTACCTATATTGCCGTGACTCATTGACTACGTCACGCGGTCCCCGCGCCAATTCAGGCGAGTACTGGCGCGGGGCCACCCTTATCTCACTCGGGTGGTCCGCTCGACCGCCAAGCAGCGCGTAGTTGGGTGCCGGGTTTGAGTTCTCCATCGGCAGGTTCCGTAACTGGCATCCGACGGCCCCAGCGGCAGTCGTCGCACTGGTCGATCATCGCGAGGACAATCTATTTTGCGTAGGACAAGGCCCGCATCCGGACTAGTTTTCGAGTCGGCCACCCAGGAGATACTCGGTTACGCCTTCCTCGACCCGCGCAATCGCGAAGGCGCATTGGTCGATGAAGCGCTGGATCGTCGCGACGTAGTGCTCGTCAATCGTCGTCGGTCGATCGAAGTAGATCGTCGACACTCCGAACGGAATCGATCCGAACAGCACGGGGACCGCGAGCATCGAAATGTACCCCTCGCTGCGAATGACATCCTCAGCGCCCTTCATTAGCGGACTCGTCCTCGCATCGTCGACATAGACGTGCTGACGGGTCTCGAGGCAACGCCGAATGACGCCGACGTTTGTGCCGCTCTTTAGCCGTTCGCTGATCCGATCGAGATAGGTCGGCGAGAAACCGAAGGTTCCAGCACCTAGCACACGCGGCGACGCTGGAATCTCGGGCGTGCGCTCAGGCGCGTAGATGAGGGACAGCGCGTGATCGGCGCCGAACGCACGCGCCGCAGTGTGGCACATCCACTCGAGAATCTCGTTGAGGTGGGAAAACGCCGGCGGATGCAGGGTCGCCTCCAGCAGCACATCGGAGTCGATTTCCGGAACGCGCGCATCCGAGTGCATCGCGGTTTCATCGGCGCCGATCCGCGAGATGATCGTGCAGTCTGTGGATGAGCGCACGTCGGCCGAACCCTCGATCGTGTTCACCAAGAACTTGAGCGCGTTATCGGCATCGGAGAACGACGCGCCGACGATAAGGTCCGCGGCTCCGTTGGCGAGCAGCACGTTGTTGACCGACGGGTGCATCGCTAATTCTTCGGCAAGATGAAACCGCCGTCCTGGCTCGGCATCAATCAGATACAGCATCTGCACGGCTGCGATCGGCTCGTCCAGCACCGCCGATATTCGGAGTCCTCGGTCGCTGGTCAGGCGCGCAATTCGCGATCGGACGGTCTTCTCGCTTACCCCGAGCGCACGCCCGATCTCCACGTTTGAAGCGCGACCGTTCTGCTGCAGCGCGCCAACTATTGACTTGTCCAGGTCATCTAGTTCGGCAACGTTTTGGTCACGCACAGTTGACTTCCTCTCATTTCGGCAATTATGGTCATCCGATATTCGACCCGAACCATACATTGCAAGGTCGAAATTCGGCGTCAAACTTTCGAATGCACGGTCTCGGGCACATAAGTATGCCGAGGCCCCTGGGGAGAGGGCTGCACATGCCACGTACACAAAACCGCTTTCTACGCGGCGCCCTCATAGGCGCCGTCGCCAGCACAATGATGCTCGCCGGCTGTGCCGGCACCGGCTCCGGCTCCTCTGGTGAACCAAAGGGGGCCGCCGACCCAAATGCCACGCTCAGGTTCGGATATGGCACGGACGGTGGCAAGAACTACGATCCAGTCACCGCGGCCAACCAGTTCGTCCCCGGTTTCCTGCTTCCGGTCTACGACCGCCTCTTCGACCTGGACGAGGACGGCAAGGTCGTCCCAATGCTCGCCGAGTCCAGCGAGTACAGCGCGGATGGACTTTCCCTCACCCTGAAGCTGCGCAAAGACGTGAAGTTCCACGACGGGACCGCGTTCAACGCCGATGCCGTCAAGGCGAACATAGAACGCGGCAAGACCAACGCGAAGTCGACCATCAAGCCCGACCTGGCCACCGTTGAGACGGTCGATGTCGTCGACCCGCAGACGGTCAAGCTCAACCTCAACGCGCCAAACGGCGCGCTCACCGCCATCCTGGCCGATCGCGCCGGGATGATGGTCAGCCCGACGGCGATGAGCAACCCGGACCTTGACCTGATGCCGGTCGGCGCAGGCCCATACAAAGTCACCGCCGACGACCCCGGCGTCAAGGTCAGCTACGAACGCTTCGAGGGTTACTACAACCTCAACAAGAACGCCGTCAAGAAGATCGAGATGATGATCCAGCTCGATCCAGAGACGCGGCTGCGCAGCGTTACGACCAACGAGCTCGATGCCACGAGCATCAACATGAACCAGCTCGACTCGGCCAAGAACCAGGGGATTCGGCTTGCCGACCCTGCGAAGGTGAGTACGGCGACGTACCTCGTCTACCTCAACATGTCGCGGAACCCCGCCCTGGCCAATCCAAAGGTGCGCGAGGCGCTCTCGCTGGCCATAGATCGAAGCGGCATCAACAAGGGCCTGCTCGGTGGCGCGTGTGATCCGACTGCGCAGATGTTCCCGAAGGGGTACTGGGCCGCGTCCACGGACGTCCCGAAGGACGCGATTGCACAAGATACAAAGAAGGCGAAGACGCTGCTGACCGAGGCGGGCTACCCGGACGGCTTCGAGATGTCGCTCGCGGCGATCAACGTCCAGCAGTATTCCAACGTCGCGGAGGCCCTGGCTGAGCAGTTCGAGAAGATCGGAATCAAGGTCGACCTTCAGATCACCGAACCGGTGCAGTTGCTCGGAAACTTCAACGCGCAGAAGGTCACCGACGCCTACACGTCGGTCTGGCCCGGCGCCGGCGATCCGTCACGGACCGTGTCCAGCCTCTACCTACCGACCGGGCTGTTTAACCCCGGCGCTCTCGACATCCCCGAGGTGACGAAGCTAGCCGCCGAGGGCCTGGCGGGCAAGGACCAGGCCGCTCGCGCGAAGTCCTACCAGGCGCTGTCGAAGGTGACGATCGAGCAGCACATGCATCTGCCGATCTGCAGCGCGAGCCTGCCGACCGCGATGACGGACAAGGTGCGCGGTATCCCGAGCACCGTCGCCAGCGTGGTCGATCTGCGCAACGTCGAAATCACCAAGTAGCCACACCTATATATAAGGAGTAGGAGGCAAGCGTGTTGCGTCAGATTCTCAGTCGCCTGGGCATGATGGTGGTGCTCATCTGGATCGTGTCACTTGCGGTGTTCGCGTTGACGCTCCTCATCCCAGGCGACCCGACGCTCACGCTCCTCGGCGATAACGCCACAACCGACCAGATCGCCTCCCTCCGGGCAGCGCTCGGGTTGGACGAGCCGTTCATCGTCCGCTACTGGAACTGGTTCGCGGGCCTGCTGCATGGCGATCTCGGCACATCGCTGTTCTCCAGCTACAACGTCGGATCCGCGATCGCCAGTCGGATCTGGGTCACGATCTCGTTGGTGGTCGGCGCGCTCATCGTGTCGATGGTTGTCGGGACGATCGTCGGCGTCATCGCCGGCTCTCGTCCCGGCAGCCTGCTCGACCGAGCAATGCTGTTTCTATCGTCTGTCGGGATCGCGCTGCCGAACTTCTGGCTCGGGATCCTGCTGGTGACATTCTTTGGTGTGAGCCTCGGCCTGTTCCCGACCGGCGGCTATGTGCCGTTCACCGAAGACCCGATCCAATGGGTGTCGCACCTCGCGCTCCCCGTCGTCACCTTGGCCGCCGGCGGCGCAGCGGAGGTCGCGCGGCAGGCCCGCGCCAGCGTGATCGACACCCTGCAGCTGGACTTCATCCGCACACTGCACGCCAAAGGGATCAAGCCGCGCACCATCCTGATCAAGCACGCGCTGCGCAGCGCCCTGATCCCGGTCGTCACCGTCGCCGGACTGCAGGTGAGCAGGCTGTTCGGCCTCTCGGTGCTGATCGAGTCGGTGTTCGCGATCCCTGGCATCGGCACGCTCATGATCAAAGCGGTCTTCGACCGTGACATCCCGATGGTCCAGGGCACCGTGCTGCTGGCCACCGTCGTCGTCGTGCTGGTCAACCTGCTGGTCGATCTCGCGTACGGCTGGCTCAACCCAAAGGCAGCAGAATGAACACCACCTCAGAGGTTTCCGAGACAGGCCAGGCGCCGGTTGTCGCATACGACGGCGAGTCCAGCGGCGGGCGCTTCTGGCGACGCTTCCGCGCGCAGAAATTCGCGATGGTGATGCTCGCGGTCATCGTCCTGCTGATCGTCGTCGCGATCGCGGCTCCGTGGATAATGCCAGACAGCCCCACGGCGCAAACCTTGTCCAACACCCTTGCAAAACCGTCCGGCGCCCACCTGCTCGGCACCGACGACCTCGGCCGGGACTTCTTGTCCCGGTTGATCGCCGCGACTCGGGTGACGATGTACGCCGGCGCGCTGGCGACCGTGATCAGTGTGGCAATCGGACTTCCTCTCGGGCTCATCGCCGGCTACAAACGCGGCGCGGTCGACGCGACCCTCAGCCGGATCAACGATGCGCTGATGGCCATCCCGACCCTGCTTCTCGCGATGGCGATCGTCGCGGTGCTGGGCTTTGGCGTAACCAAGGCGATGTTGGCCATCGGCATCGCCACCGCCCCACGGTTCTTCCGGATCGCGCGCGGCATGGCCATCGTCGTACGGGAAGAGACGTTCATCGAGGCAGCACGCTCGATTGGCTGCCCGATGACCAAGATCATCCGCACCCACGTGCTGCCCAACGTGCTCTCCCCGCTCATCGTGCAGATCTCGCTGACCGTCGGCTTCTCGATCCTGTTTGAAGCCGGTCTGAGCTTCCTCGGCCTCGGCGTACAGGCGCCCGACGCATCGTGGGGATCGCTGCTGCAGAAGGCCGTCACCTACGCCTCGACCAATCCGCTACTCGTCCTCTTACCCGGGCTGCTGATCTTGCTGACGGTGCTGGCTTTCAACACCGTCGGGGACGCGATCCGGGACTCACTGGGCAGGGAGGTACGACGTTGAGCACCGACGTAAATGTCCTCGAGGTCACCGACCTCGTCGTCGAGGCGCAAACCCGCAACGGCGCGATCACGATCGTGGACGGGGTGTCCCTGTCCATCGCTCCCGGCGAGACCCTCGGGCTGGTCGGCGAGTCCGGATCGGGAAAGTCGATGACCGCGCTGGCGATCTTGCGCCTGCTCGGATCCGGCGTACACATCACCTCCGGCCAGGTCAAGATCAACGGCACCGACCTCACCACCCTCGGCGCGGAACAGATGCGCGCAATCCGTGGGCACAAGGTCGGCATGGTCTTCCAGGAGCCGATGACCGCGTTGGACCCGGCGTACTCCGTGGGCGAGCAGATCGCCGAAGGTGTGCGGCAGCATCTGGGCTGGTCGAAGAAGAAGGCGTGGGCGCGTGCGGTGGAGATGCTCGACCGGGTCGGCATCCCATCGGCGGCGAAACGTGCCAGCGACTACCCGCACCACTTCAGCGGCGGGATGCGCCAGCGCGTGGTCATCGCGATCGCGCTGGCCTGCGAGCCGGCGCTGTTGCTGGCCGACGAGCCGACCACCGCGCTCGACGTGACCGTCCAGGACCAGATCCTCGGCCTGCTCAAGGACCTTCAGGAGCAAGAAAATCTGGCGGTCCTGTTCATTTCGCACGACCTGGGCGTCATCGCGGACATCTGTGACCGGGTCGCGGTGATGTACGCCGGGCAGGTCGTCGAGTCCACCGATGTGATGGACCTTTTCGCGCAGACTCAGCACCCCTACACCGAAGCGCTGCTGCGCTCGATCCCGAGCGGGCAGAACCGGCGGCTCGTACCGATTCCCGGGATGGTGCCGACGTTTGACCAGATGCCCGCCGGCTGCCGGTTCGCGCCGCGCTGCACCCTGGCGCGCGACGAGTGCCGCGTCGGTCCGATCGACCTGCGACCGATCGAGGGCGCACACCTGGCCCGATGCCTGTTTCCCGCACGCGAGCGAGTGGAAGTCATATGAGTAGCCTGCTCGAGGTCACCGACCTGTCGAAGACGTTTAAGGTACGCCGCCGCGGCAAGAAGCAGCAGGTCGCCGCCGTGCGCGGGGTGTCCTTCACGCTCGATGAGAGTACGACGCTAGGGCTGGTTGGCGAGTCTGGCTCTGGCAAGTCCACGGCCGCGCGGCTGATGCTGCGCCTGATCCCCGCCGACAGTGGCTCGGTGATGCTGCGCGGCACCGATGTGATGGCCGCGGGCACCAAGCAGATGCGCACGATTCAGCGCAGCATGCCGATGGTCTTCCAGGACCCCTACTCCTCGCTCGATCCGACGTGGCTGATCGGCGACATCGTCACCGAACCCGAGATGCTGGCCGACACCCTCACCCGCGGCAATCGGCGTACCCGCGCCAAGGAGCTGATCGACCTCGTCGGACTCCCGTCGAGCTTCGTCGACCGCTACCCATACGAGCTGTCCGGTGGCCAGCGGCAGCGCATCGCGATCGCGCGGGCGCTCGGTTGCAAACCCGAGCTCGTGGTCGCCGACGAGGCGGTCGCCGCGCTCGACGTCTCGACCCGTGCCAGCATCATCGGCCTCTTGCAGGATCTGCAGCAGGAGACCGGCGTCGGCTACCTCTTCATCTCGCACGACCTCGCCCTCGTCCAGACGATCAGCGACTACGTCGCGGTGATGTACCTCGGCCAGATCGTCGAATTCGGTCCGACTGCCGACGTCTACTCCACGCCCGGCCACCCCTATACCCGGGCGCTGATCGACGCCGTACCCGTGCCGGACCCCGTCGTGCAGCGGCAGAAGGAGCGGATCCGGGTGACCGGCGAGATCCCGAGCGCTCTGAACATCCCGTCGGGCTGCACCTTCAGGACCCGATGCCCGTTTGCCACCGATCTTTGCACCCAGCAAGAACCACCGCGGATCCAAGTCGGCGAAGAACAGTTCGCCACATGTCATTACGCCACCCCGTACCACGGCACAAGCCAATCGTCTGGCGTCTTACAACGAACGGAAGGTAACTCATGATCGACCTCAACTACCCCCGAGGGCTGCACGATCTCGGGAACGGCTGCTACTCGTGGATGCTTCCCGACGGCAGCTGGGGCTGGAGCAACTCCGGCCTGATCACCGGCAAGGGCGAGTCGCTATTGGTGGACACGCACTTCGATCTCGCGCTCACCCAGGAGATGCTCGACGGCATCGCCCATCTCACCAAGGACGCGCCGCTGAAGTACGCCGCAATCACGCACTCCAACGGCGACCACTACTTCGGCAACGAGCTGCTGCCTGACGGCACCGAGATCATCGCGTCTAAAGCGACCAACGCGGACATGACCCAGGCCGATGTAACCCGGATCCAGGGCATGAAGTCACTCGAGGGTGCGGCGGGCGACTTCGCACGCTCCATCTTCGGGCCGTTCGACTTCTCCGGTATCACCGCCACCCCGGCGACGCGCACCTTCGAGGGCGAGACCACGGTCGACGTCGGCGGCGTCGAGGTGCAGCTGATCCAGGTCGGCCCCGCACACACCGCGGGCGACATCATCGCCTACGTGCCGTCCGCGAAGACCCTGTACGCCGGGGACATCCTCTTCATCGGGGGTACGCCGATCGCGTGGGCCGGTCCGCTCCAGCGGTGGATCGACGCCTGCGACCTGATGCTCGGACTCGACGTCGAGACCGTCGTACCCGGCCATGGTCCGGTCACCGACAAGTCCGGCATCATCGCGAACCGCGACTACCTCAGCTTCGTCCAGGAGAAAGCGACCGAGGCCTTCCATAAAGGCGTCACCGCGCAGGACGCTGCGCGCAACATGGACCTGGGCAAATTCGCCGAGCTCAATGAGCGCGGCCGCGTGGTCCAGAACGTCCTCAACGTCTACCACCAGCTCGATCCTGCACATCCCGCACCCGAAATCCTCGACATCTTCGAGGAGATCGCACGACTCGAAGGCTTCGGCGAGCCAGCAACGAAGGGCAACTGACATGCGTTGGGCAACTTACTCATCACCGGACGGTACGACGAGGACCGGAGTCGTCGAGCGCGAGCTCATCTATGGTCTCGACTCCACGAGGCCTCTGGTCGAGCTCCTCGCAGACGCGGGCTCGCTCGCCGAGGCCGGCGCACACGCGCGGCAGAACCCGCGTGAGCAGGTTGAGTGGAACTCCGTCACCATCCACTCCCCCTTGCAGCCACCGTCGCTGCGCGACTCGATGTGCTTCCACGAGCACATCCGCAACTGTCGCGGCGGCGGCGAGATCGACCCTCGGCACAGCCTCTACCCGGCGTTCTACATCTCCAACCCGGCCGCGGTCGTCGGCCCGCACGACGACGTACCGATCTCCCCCGGCTGCGAGAAATTCGACTATGAGCTCGAAGTCGCCGCTGTCATCGGCAAACCGGGCACCAACATCGCACCAGCGGACGCAAACGAGCACATCATCGGCTACACGATGTACTGCGACTGGAGCGCACGGGACCTGCAGATGGACGAGATGCAACTCGGCCTTGGACCGGCAAAAGGCAAGGACAGCGCCACCACTCTCGGTCCGGTGCTCATCACGGCCGACGAGCTGGAGCCAGTGCGCTCCGGCAAGGGCTTCGACCTGACGATGACCGCGTCGATCAACGGCGAGCAGATCAGCAAGGGCAACTGGTCGACCATCGACTGGTCCTTCGACGACGTCGTGGCCTACACATCCCGAGGTACGACGCTGCGCACGGGCGACGTGCTCGGGTCGGGCACGGTCGGTCGCGGCTGCCTCTACGAGCACTCTCTCACCGCGCCGGACACCTTCCGCGGCTGGCTCAAGCCAGGCGACGAGGTGCTGCTCGAGGTCGAGAAGATCGGACAGCTGCGACAGAAGGTCACCCCCAGCCTGCCGGTACACCGCCTCAGCTCCGGCCACTAGCCGGGGCACCGACCATCGCTGGTTGAGCGTCACCATTCTCGCTGGTTAAGCGAGCTTGCGAGTCGAAACCACGTAAGCCGAAATGTCCTCGACTAGAGGACGCCGAAGTGACCCAGCGCCTCGTGCGCCGGGTCACTTCGACGTTCTACTGCCCCGGACCCTATCGATCTGAAGCCATGCGCCGACATCCATTCCTCAGCGGCATCAGCGCTCTCATCGTCGCGTGGCTGATCGCGTGCTACTTCTTCTTTATCGATCCTGCCGTCGATCAACCAGAGCACGCCGGCGCGGTCGTCGTGCTCGGCGGGTCGCCGGAGCGCCTTCCCGTTGGCCAGAATTTCGTCGCGCAAGGCGTGTCGCTGACCTTGGTCGTGTCGGACTCCCCGGCCCGGAAAATGCGCGCGCGAACTAGAAATGCAAGGCCGCGAGCGGTCCACAGGTGATCTGCTTCGTGCCACACACCGATGACAGGCGGGGCGAGGCAAAAGCGATCGCGAAGCTCGCGGCGCAGCACAATTGGACGTCCATTGCGGTGGTGACCTCGACGTGCCACACCACTCGGGCCCGAGTGCTCGTGCGACAGGCGACAGGCGACACCAATCACGGTCTACATGATCGCGAGCAAATCGAAATCCTCTGTCCTCGCCTGGGCCTGGCACCTCATCCACGAGACCCGAGGGCTAGTGGACGCCATCGTCCGCCCCGAGACTCGAGTGCGAGCTGAGATTCTGTGCTCACCAGTCTTCGATGTCCAGCATCAGCGCGGCCGCGCCCCCACGCGAGACTTAAGGTTGGATACGAAGGCAGTTCCTCGAGCATTCGCGGAGACAAATCAAGAGGCTCGCATCGGCTCCGTCTCCCGTCCCGGCGGCTCATCGCCGCGAACGGGCTGCTAGGGCAGGTGAGATTGCACACGCCGAAGTGGCAGTTCAGCCAGTTTAATGGCCTTCGGCGGGCGCCAGCAGCAGTGCGTGGCGGCGAGCTAATGCGCTAGTCCTGGGCGACGACAACGTGTCCAGAGCGCTCGCCGAGCAGTGGCCAGGCAGTGGATGTGCGCACCCGTTCGGTAGGCGGAGTTTGACGTCTGATGGGATGCCAGTATCCTTTCGTGCGTCGTCCTGTCCGATCAACTTTTGGGGATCCCTGGTGCTTTCGATCGACTCGAATCTCCGCATTGGCGTGATTGGTCTCGGCTATGTGGGACTTCCGCTGGCGGCGTCGTTCGCCCGGCGGTTCGACGTGGTCGGGTTCGATATTAACTCCACGAGAATCGATGAGCTTTCTGCCGGCAACGATCGGACCAGAGAGATATCCGCTGCAGAACTCGAAAGTGCGAACAAATTGCGGTTCAGCACGACTCCATCCGACCTGGATGAAGTCGATGTCTACATCGTGACGACGCCGACTCCAATCGACGAGCACAAGCAACCAGATATGCGGGCGGTCCTCGCAGCATCCAAGACAGTCGGGTCTGCACTTTGCCCGGGCAATGTCGTCATCTACGAATCAACGGTGTATCCAGGAGCGACCGAGGATGACTGCGTACCCGTCCTCGAAGAAATGAGCGGGCTCTCGTTCAATCGCGACTTCTTCGTCGGCTATAGCCCCGAGCGCATCAACCCGGGAGACAAGCAACACCGGTTCGAAACAATCATGAAGGTGACCTCGGGGTCGACCGACGAAGCTGCCGAGTTTGTCGACTCGCTCTATCAGACGGTGGTCACCGCCGGAACGCATCGGGCCGCGTCGATCAAGGTCGCCGAAGCCGCGAAGGTAATTGAGAATACCCAGCGAGACATCAATATTGCATTGATAAACGAACTAGCGCTGATCTTTAACCGGCTCGGCATCGAGACCCAGGACGTCCTCGCCGCCGCAGCGACCAAGTGGAATTTCCTGAACTTCCAGCCGGGTCTGGTGGGCGGCCACTGCATCGGCGTGGATCCTTATTACCTCACCCACAAGGCGCAATCCATCGGGTACCACCCGGAAGTAATCCTCGCGGGTCGGCGGCTCAACGACAGCATGGGCGCATACGTTGCAACAACGCTTATTCAAGCTATGATTCGCGCCGGACTCGACATTCGCTCCGCGCGGGTATTGGTTCTGGGTCTGACCTTCAAGGAGAATACTCCCGATCTTCGCAACACCCGAGTCGTCGATGTCGTCCGGGAACTCGAGGGATATGGCCTCGTAGTCGATGTTCACGACCCGTGGGTAGACACCACCGAGGCGAAACACGAACACGGGATTGACATCATCGACTCCCCCGAGCCAGGCGCGTATGACGGCATCGTCCTCGCTGTCGCGCACGATGAATTCCGTGAACTCGGCGCAGGAAAAATTCGTGACTTCGGAAAACCAGCCGGCCAAGTTCTATACGATCTCAAGGGCGCGCTCCCTACCGGGACCGCCGACCTCCGTCTCTAACGGAAAGTTCCGCAAATATGCGAATTTTGATCACAGGCGGCGCCGGCTTCATCGGCCACAATCTGGTCAAACTGGCCCTCGACGCAGACCATGAAGTGCGAGTACTCGATGACTTGTCAAACGGCTACCGAGACAACCTCGATGGTCTTGATGTTGATTTTCGGGAAGCGTCGCTGCTCGATGAGGGCGCGGTTGCCAGCGCAGTCTCGGGCATTGACTCGATTGTCCATCTTGGCGCGCTCGGGAGCGTGCCGCGCAGTATCAAAGATCCGTTGCGGACTCATCACGCCAACGCAACAGGCACCCTTATGCTGCTAGATCAGGCGCGACGCGCTGCCACGAACCACGTCATGTGCGCCTCATCTAGCTCGGTATATGGCATGAATCCGGCATTGCCGAAGGGTGAGCGCGAGTGGGTCCGCCCGATGAGCCCGTACGCCGTGAGCAAACTTGCGACTGAGCAGTACGTTCTTGCCTACCAGCAGTCTTTCGAGTTCGATACCCTCGCATTCCGATTCTTCAACGTCTACGGGCCGGGCCAACGCGCAGGGCATGTCTACGCAGCGGTCATCCCGACCTGGATCAACGCCATCCTCAAAGACCAGCCGGTCTGGATCAACGGCGATGGAACGAATTCTCGCGATTTCACTTACGTCGGCACCGTTTGCGCCGTCCTACTTGACGCGGTCCAGCGCCGGGTTACCCATCCGGAACCCGTCAACCTCGCCTTCGGCACTAACACGACCCTCCGCCACTTGACCGATGAATTGAGGGACATCCACGGGAGCACCTTTGAGGTCCGCCACCGGGATCCCAGGCAGGGTGATGTCCCGCATTCTCAAGCGGAGAACTCGACGCTCAGAAAACTCTTTCCTTCTGTGAGTCCAACTGAATTGCATAGTGGGCTGGATAGCACCTACACGTGGTTCACTGAAGGAGCGTCGCAGTTACCCCAGTGACCAGAATCGCCGACACGGTCAAAGGGCGATACACATGAAGCGAAAAATGAGTTCTACGCTCACTTTCCAGCACCGGCCCAACGTGCTGCTTTATGGCGTCACCGCTCCCCAAACAGCGGCGATTCTGCTACGCGGCCAACTCGCATTCATGCGGAAGGCGGGGTGGGAGGTCCACGTTGTATGTTCCCCGGGCAGCCAAGTTGACACTGTTCGCAAACGAGAAGGTGTCGCGGTTCATGAACTTCCAATGCGCCGCGAGATCGCATTGCTCTCTGATCTACGGAGCCTTCGGGAGTGGTGGCGACTTCTAGGACGAATAAGACCGTCGGTGACGAACCTCAGCACTCCCAAAGCGGCGTTAATCGGATCTATCGCGTCTTTGCTACGACGTGTGCCACGTCGCGTCTATCTCGTCCGGGGTCTCCGGCTTGAGGGCGAGCGGGGAGTTCGGCGTGCGGTTCTGTGGGCCATGGAACGGCTAACGATCGCGATGAGTACCGACGTCCTCGTGGTCTCAGCCAGCCTTCGCGACGAGTTGGTCGCCGCCAGACTCGCCCGGCCAAAACACTTGACGGTGATCGAATCGGGTAGCAGCAACGGGGTGCAGGGGCGCGAGATCGCACGGCGCGTAGAACTACTGGACACGACGGGTCTTCGAGCAGGCCACGGAATTCCTCCTGATGCGTTTGTGGTGTGTTACCTCGGCCGGCTGGCATCTGACAAGGGAATTCACGACCTGGTTGACGCTCTATTGCGACCGGAAACCGAGACCTTTCACCTTCTGGCGGTCGGAGAGGTCGAGAACGGCGCTGTCGTAGACTATCTCCGACGACTCGGCCCGCGGCTTCACCTCGAGAACCCCGTGACAGATGTAGTCCCGATACTTGCCGCGGCCGACTCGCTGTGCCTGCCAACTCGGCGGGAAGGCTTCCCGAATGTTGTGCTCGAGGCCGGCGCCGCGGCCCTACCCGTAGTTACGACACGTGCGACAGGAGCGCGCGACTCAGTGATCGACGGGCAGACCGGATTCCTGGTCGACGTTGGCGACAGTCTCGCAATGGCAGCGCGGCTCAATCAGATCGCAGCGGACCCACATCTTCGGTCAAACCTGGGACAGGCGGGACGTTTGCGTACATTAACAGATTTCGTACCTGAACAGATCTGGACCGAGTTGGAGCATCGCTACCACGGCACGTAGCCCACTTGGTCTCACAACTAAAAACGTACGATCCTCACACTCTAGGGGCGACGATTCTTGCAGGGACCCCGGCCGCAGTAGCGCCCGGTGGGACATCTGTCAGAACGACCGCGTGGGCGGCGATCTGCGCCCCATCACCGACTTTGACGTCTCCAAGTATTGCAGCACCAGCACCGATGAGCACGGCGTTACCAATACGCGGGTTGGCGCGCACACCGCTTCGCCCCCCGATCGTCACGTTCTGCAGTACGCGTGTGCGGGCTCCGATTTGGGTGTCATGTCCAATCACTACACCGAGCCCTCTGTGCGCGAAGACTACCGTTGGGTCGATCGCAGCCGTGTACGGAATTTCGCACGAGTAGAAAAGCCTGGTAACTCGCCCGAGAATTCTTGGCACCAATGGAATTTTGGCAAGATAAGCTTTGCGCGCCCAATCCAGCGTTCGAATATTTGTCATACGACTATCTCCCAATTCGTGATCTAAATTGCGCCAAGTCAGCACGGCGGACTACGAACAAATTGCGCGCGCGCACTCCAGAAATCCTGCAGAAGTGAACGGAGAAGACAACTGCAGTTACCGAATAGGACAACACGGTAGTCCAGGCAGCGCCCGCAGCGCCGAACCGCGGAATAGCAAACAGATTTACGACAACGTTAATCATCACGGCTGCCGCAAGCGAAACGAAGTATAGCCTCGATCGCCCGTCTGCCAGCATCACTACCCCAAGGATCTTGAAATATATCATTCCTATGGCGCCCAAACTCAGGATCAACAGCAGCGGATATGAAGGCGAATATGCAGGGCCGAATGCAAGCGATATCAATGGGCGGCCCACAGCCGCCAGGAAAAGCGCACACACCAGCGTTGCTGCGACGGCGATCTTAAGCGGCCCGACGACGAGCCGGGGGTCGGAACTACGAGCAACGCGCGACACCAAGACCTCCTTGATTGCGTCAGCAATCACCCACAGATATACGATTAGGCCTGCGGCAACGGCGTAGTGTCCCAGATCGTCGGGCGTGCCAAGCCACTTCAAAAGTACCGTATCTACGTTGTAGTTGAGCACTACGAGAAGCGCGCTCAGCATCGGCAACCAACTGTACCGAAAGATTGCCGGTGCGTGTACGAGATTGACAGGAATGAAGACCATCCGGCGGGCCGCAACCAGGTACACAAAGAAGGGCACCAGCCATGCGAGCGCAGTAAGGACCACCGGCCAAATGAGTCCTCGAGGAAAAAGGGAGAGGGCACCTACGAAAGCAACAACTCGAAAGATGGACATTCCAATGTTCGCCCAGATCTTCAAGCGGATATTGTAGACGGCCATCGAACCCTCGAGCTGCTGATAGAGGACCGCAGGCGCCACAAGCACCACAGTCGCTCGCACAAGCTCAGAGTTGACCAAGGCGAAAACCCCGAAACTGAGTACTACGTAGGCCGCGAACTGGATCAAGAATATGCGCATGAACACTTCAAACGTCGACTTGCCGAGTCGGTGTTTGAAAAAGTAGGGGAATCCGTAGTTGAGGCCGAACCCGAGAAATATTGCGACCAGCCCCGCGACCTGAGTCACATACGCGTAGTCACCACGCAGCACTACGCCCAAATATCGCGCCACGATTATCGAGACTGCGAAGCCAGACACTAACGAGACGGCCTTGCTTACCAGGTTCAGACTGTAATCACTCATCGGTGCCCGATGACGCTGCGATCCGCCCGGTGCAAAGCGCCGCGAACAGAGCGTTCGGATCATCGACTTCTTCGGCGTACCTCACGCTGGCATTGTGTCCAAGTTTCTCAGCAAAGACTGGGTTATCGATCAATAGACCGATAGCCGATCCAATAGCCGCGATATCAATCTCGCAAACTACCCCGGTCACGCCGTTCTCGACCTGATCTGCAACAGTCGGATAGTTCGTGACGACTATAGGCTTGCCCGCTGCTCTAGCTTCCTCTACTGAGTTCGAGCGCCCTTCTGTGCGCGAGGGATGGACATAGATATCGGCCGCGCTTACATAGGGCAATGTATCGCTCACCGACCCGGGTAGAAGGAAGTAGCGTTGCAGTCCGCGCGCCCGAACCTCGGCCTCCAACTCCGCACGACTCGGCCCGTCGCCTAGTACAACCCAACGGATCCGACGCCCAGCACGGACCAGCTCATCACACGCGGCGACCGCGAGTTCGAGACCCTTAAGCGGATCCAGTCGTGAGACCGTAAGCAAGTTCACCGTGCCCTCGGCAGCCAGCGGCACCATGACCTCGGCGCGCTCCATCGATGGCCCATTCGGTATATCGTTCTTATAGACCTGGGTGCATCCACGCAGTACGGGATACATATCCTCGAAGATCTTTGCACAAAGCGTGGATACCGCCACGACGCCGTGTATCAATCCGAAATACCGACCGTCCAGAACGACATCCCGATTAAGAACACGTGTATCGCTTCGCACCCAGTGGTACCTGAAATGAGCATCTACTAGGTCGACAGCGCAATACGTAGACTGACCTAAAACACCGATGGCCATATCGAACTTCCCGGGAATTTTCGGAAGCCGCTTCCGGAGTATGCGCCACACGTGCTGTCGCGCTTGTTGTCGTCCGCCCGTAGCTGCCGCGCCGCGAACAATCTGGTTAAGTAGCTTCCAGGAACTACGCACCCCGCCTATGCGGAACAGCCGAGCAATGTGCCTCGCGGCATCGGTCGCGGGAATAGTCGCGCTGGTCAACGCTGGAGGAGTTGCAAGCACGGTTACGTGGCCCGGGATCCAAGGCGCGAGCGCGTCGCTACCTGGGTCGAGCACGAGCAGATTTACGTCGAATTGTCGAGGATCAAGCCGTTCCAGCAGACCAACGAGACTCTTTTGCGGACCGCCAATTCTGAGAGAGCTGACAATAATCAGGACGCGATATGGGCTCATTCGTCTTCCGATTCCCCGGCTGCCGCCCGCGCGCGACGTAATCGCGATCGCTGCGCAACTAGCAGTATGACAAAGGCGGGAACGACTACATATTTGCCGTAGTAGGGGAAGACTGAGTTGATCGATCCACGAACTGAGAAGCCCACGAGTGCGAACGTCGCGAGCACTAGGACAACTCGGATAGTTCTACTTGAATCAGTGGACGTAGGCATTCTCAGCAGGAGAAGAAATATGCCACCGTAGAGTGCCATCGCGATACAACCGCCAACTGACCCAAAATTTAGATAGCTCTCGGCAAATGGGGTAAAGCCAGGGCCATAGGACATATTCAAGGTAGTTTGTAGCCAAACACCCGGACTGCGCATGTCCGTATCAACGCCAAGAGCCGAGGTCGCGGCGCTCCGGACCGGCTCGGGGACCGCAGCCAGAAGCCCACCGACATAACTCGATCCAAGTGCATACTCGTGTGCACCAGGAACCAATTCGACTACCTTAACGAGAGGGAAAAGAGTTCCCCCCACTGTCGACAATGTGACGCTTACGGGATTGTCCCGGAAGACGTCGAAGTCCTGCGCCCCTGTCCCGTAGCTTTGCCGAAGCAGGCCGATCGCAGGAATTAGGAGCAATGCCAGCGCCCCAATGCCGACGATCGCGACGCTAGAACGACGCCGAACCCCTCGACCGTGCTCAGTCCAGATTAGCAGCGCAGTGACAAGATAGATCATCCCTTCGCCACGATCACCTGCCGCAAACCGAACTGCCGCGATAGCCAGAATCCCGATGATTGCAGCGCGCCTGGATGTCAGCGACCCCGCGATACCTATTAGAACGAGACCAACAATTAGCAGATATGCGACGCTAAGCAACGGCGAATCAAGACGCGCCCCCTCAACATAGTACGCAGAGTATCCGCCGGCGAATATTACGCGAAAGTTGTTAAAATTGATGATCGCGAAGGGGACAATCCCGATTGCAATAGAGAGATATCCTACCGTTCTTATTGCGCTCTCCCAATCAACTGCAGACGGAGAAGACCGTCGCAACCCGCGGCGCTGTGGAAACACCCAATTGGCGACGACCGCTCCGAGACAGCACGCCCAGTATGCGTATAGAAAGTACTTTCCAGCTGTCACCACAGACGTGGCCTGCTCACGATTGAGTACGTCTGCTCCATCTGGCGAGACGCCGAATGCAAAGAGAGCGAGTTGCCCCCACGTGAATAACCAAAGGAACAGGAAGTAGAGAACGACCGGCGAAAACAGGCGGCCTGTGATGCGGCGAAGAAGCACCAACTCGGCGATGAGGAGGAGGTTGCCGGCCCACGCAAGCCGATACAACTGATCCCACGGGCGTTGGCCGTCCACACTGCTGGATACGTATAGCCAGAGAACTAGGACAACGACACCTTGGAAAATAAGACTCGCTTGGTGCGATTGCCTTCGGCGTTCGGTTCGTCGATCGAACGTGCGTAGATCGATTCGCTTGGCCACTGACAACTGGGGCATACTACCCGACACCCCCATACTTTGATCGGATTCGGTAACGCCAGTACGTCGAGAGCGCAAGGCCCATCCCTCGACCTAGGAGCCGCTCGAGCGGATATCCGCGCAGTTCGCTACGAAGGCGTTGGCCACAGAACCTCCGGTATGCGAAGTACATCGCACCATATTTAAGTCGGGATTGGAGGCTGCTAGCTTGCTGAAATTGCAATTGTGTGTACTTCATCATTGACCGTGGGTTCTTAACGCGTAGCGCACGCCCTTGCGCCGTAAGACCGCCGGCCCGATACACCGCGACACCCACTACGGTGTTGGTGAACCACATCTTCCATTTTGGCTCCATGAGCAACTGCAGTACAGTAGGACCGAGATACCGTTCTCCTGGGTACTCAGGATAGCCAATTGCCGAGTAGACCCTGCGTAGATAGCCGACGCATCCATCGTACTTTCCAAATGTCTCATCGTGGCGAGCGCGACTTAATCGGATATCTTCGTGTGGGAGTGTTGGACCGATGAGCTTGAGTTCCGGATCGACATATCTGAAAAAGATGGCGCCTATAGATTCGTCTTGTTCACTCGCCGACACAGCAGCTTTCATTAGCCGAACAGCTTCAGGCGTGATGGTGTCATCGCTGTCGACGACAACACATATATCGGTATTGGCTTCACTGAACACGCGATTTAACGAAGCACACTTTCCAATTGTTGATTTATTCGCTAACAGTCGAATCGGGAAAGTCGCCGTCCTCGAGAGATGTTGGATAAACAATTTGGTTCGGTCTGCGCTACCGTCGTCGACCACGTACCAGGTGAAATCGGTGTCTGACTGCACCCGCAGACTCTCATACAGTTCTTCGAGCAGATCGGCGCGATTCAGGGTTGTGGTGACGACCGCCAGGCTCGGCGAGTCATTGATGATCTCTCCGCGCGAAGGCCTAGTCACAATGTGCCCCAGACGGCTTGACGACGCAGGGGGTCATCACGATCTCGCGCCCAAGACTCGCGCTGGAACCCCCGCCACGACCATCAGTGGGGGAACATCGCGAGTAACTACTGCTCCAGCGGCCACCACTGATCCGTGCCCAACGCTGACACCAGCAAGGATCTTGGCCCCCGCTCCTATCCAGACATCATTATTGATCACAACTGGCACAAATTCGATCGGCTGATCTCGTATTGGAACCGAGATATCAACAAACTGATGCTCCGTCGACATGATAGTCACGCCATGCGCGACAGAAACATCATCACCAATCCGTACTCCGCCTGAAGCATCGATATAGCACATCGGATGAATGCTCACGCGATTCCCGATTTCAAGGTTCTTTAGAGAAAATAAGAACACCGATTCGCGCACGTCTACCAGCCGTCCACATGACATTGTGAGCGTGCGCAGGAGAACGTATCGAAACGCGCGACTGGCTCGACTCTGTCGAAACCGAAGTGCTCCGTATGCCCACTCCTTTGCTGCCCGCGGCAACCTAACCGTTATGCGTTCGAGCGTCGCCAGGAGCGGCTCGACGGCCTTAAACTGCTCCCGTCCTCGCGAGCGCGATCTTCTGGATTTCACAGGGCTATCCCCTCAAGTACGGCAAGCGATACGCGGCCCGTCACCGCGCCGGTACACCTTTGACTACCGACCCGGCCCGGACATCGCGCGTAACACACGCGGCGGCGCCAACAACTGCGTCATCTCCGACGCGGCGGCCTTGAAGCACCACTGAAGAAGCGCCGACGAGCGCGCGCCGCCCGACCTGGCAGTCACCAGAGATAGACGCGGACGGGTTCACCGTTGCGTAGTCACCGAGATCGGTGTCGTGTCCGACGGTCACGTTCTGATTAATGTGCACGTGTTGACCGACTCGTATGTTCGTTGTAAGCCGAGCTCCGGGCCAAACCACTGTTCCGGGCGCTAGCATGCAATCCGATCCAATGCTAGCGCTGGCATGGCGGAAGGTGAAAGCCTGAAGTCCATGCCCCTCCGCTATCGCTGTGATTCGTTCTCGAGCTGCTCCATTCGCGATACCGATCAAGTACTTGGTCTGCAAAGGGATCTTGGGCATCGAAGCACTCGTCCCTAAGTACGTGTGTCCTTGCGCGTGCAGTCGACTTAGATTTAGATCACTCGGAGAATCATCGACGACGCCCAGCACCCGAATTCCCTCCGCGGATGTCATTGATGCGATTTCTCGACCCTGCCCGCCGCATCCAAAGATGATTAGGTCCGTCATACCGAACCGTCGTCGACTGTGAACGCACCGAACTCTGTCATCGTTACATGACCGGGCTCACTGACCCCAGTTCGCGTCAGGACTTGGAGAATAGTCTTCACTGCAATCCATGCATCCAGGCGCAAACTTCGATTGTCGACGTACTCGACGTCGAGCGCAAATCGATCTTCCCACGGCACTTCGTTCCGTCCGGAAGCTTGCGCCAGGCCCGTGACACCTGGTCGGACCTCGTGGCGGCGAGCCTGCTGCGACGTATATCGGTCGAGGTATGCCATCAACAGGGGCCTCGGGCCGATCAGACTCATGTCCCCTCGCAGAACGTTCCACAACGTAGGCAGTTCGTCGAGGCTCGTTCGGCGAAGTCTCTGGCCGAATGGTGTCAGCCTCTCCTCGTCGGTCACGAGACCACGAACGAGATCGACATCGCGCATTGTTCGGAATTTGACCAGATCAAATGGCCGACCGTCGCGGCCCGGACGGCGTTGCCGAAAAAGAACTGGCGACCCGAGATTTCTCCGCACGACGATCGCGAGAGCAGCCTGTACTGGGGCCGTGGCTACCAGCGCGACCGCGGCTACAGAAACATCGATCAGTCGCTTGAATCGGTCATACGGTTTACGGTTTCGCGCGCTCACGAGACCCGATCCAGGAAATTGCCGATGATACAGTCGATCCGCTCAACGTCGGACTCGTCGAGAGCAGATCCGCTCGGAAGGGTGAGACCGGTGGCAAACAGGCGCTCCGCCGCGCCGGATATAAAGGCTCTCGCCTCCCTAAATACCGGCTGCAAGTGCATCGGCTTCCAAAGCCGACGAGACTCAATGTTGCCTGCCGCGAGTTCCTTGCTGAGATCTTGTCGCTCCCAACCAGCACGTTTGGGATCGACCAATAGCGAAGTGAGCCAGCAATTGTCCGACTCATCTCCGTCCCGCTGGAACACCTCGACTCCCTCGACCCTCTCAAAGGTCCGAGCATAACGCTCGCGGTGCTCACGCCGCCGCGCGAGCATCTCGTCAAGGCGCTGCAATTGCGCCCTACCCAGCGCCGCGAGCAGGTTGCTCATGCGGTAGTTGTAGCCAACCTCGGTGTGCTCATAAAACTCGACGGGTTGACGTGCCTGGGTGCTCAGATACCTTGCTCGCGCCGCAAAGTCAGCATCATCCGTTAGTAGGGCCCCGCCACCACTGGTGGTCATGATTTTATTGCCGTTAAATGAGAGCGCCGCCGCCGCACCAAATGAGCCGGCCGGCCGGCCTCGATCGACCGAACCAAGCGACTCCGCCGCATCCTCCAGCACCGGGACGCCGTGGCGATCGCAAAGAGCTTCAATCGCGTCGTGATCAGCACACTTGCCGAGCAGGTCAACGGTCATCACGGCGGCGATCGTTTGGCCCTCGGCACTTAGTGTGCTCATCGCGAAGCCGAGCAGTTCCGGATCGAGATTTCCGCTGAATGGGTCGCAGTCGACGAAGACCGGTGATGCGCCGGTATAGACAACCGCATTGGCAGTCGCCGCAAACGTCATCGTCGGCACGATGACGCTGGTGCCCGGACGCGCGCCGAGTTGGAGCAGTGCTAGATGCAATGCGGCGGTGCCAGAGCTCAGCGCCACTGCATGCCCACGCCCGCAACGATTCGCAAGCTCCGACTCAAACCCGTCAACGTGGGGGCCTAACGGTGCGATCCATCCTGATCGGACGGCATCGACAAGGAAGGACTCCTCAAGCTCCCCAACGTCAGGAGAGGACATGTGGATGCGCGGACTGGCCTGACCGTCGGACGTCATTCAGTCGATCCAACTTCCTGCATCTGCGCCATCGCGTCACACACATGGTTTATGTCATGGACAATCGCCTCGCGGAAGGCACCTGTGTTTAGTGCATGAGCTGTCGTGGCGTTCACCGACGGTACAGCCACGTGCGAGACCAACGGATGAACGGGGCGTTCGTCGGGCTCGCCTGCACCGAACAGCTCCTCGTGCATTTTCTCGCCATCGCGCAAGCCCGTGTACTGAATCTCGACCTGCTTGCCCGACATCGCGATCAGCTGGTTAGCCACATCCTCAATCTTCACGGGCTCGCCCATGTCTAGCACAAGCGCTTCGCCGTCACGACCAATTGCTGCAGCCTGGATGACCAACTGCACTGCTTCCTGGACAGTCATGAAATAGCGGGTGATGTCCGGGTGTGTCACGGTCACGGGACCGCCGGCCGCAATCTGCGCGGCGAACGCGGTAAGGACCGATCCGCGGCTGCCGAGAACATTGCCGAAACGGACGCTTAGGTAGGTGCCGTCGGATTCGGCGGCGATGGTCGCTGTCAGCCCCTCCGCGATTCGCTTCGTATATCCGAGCACGCTGCACGGATTGGCTGCCTTATCCGTTGAGATGTTGACGAATCGCTCGACGCCGAACTCTCGGGCGGATTCTAGGATGTTGAGCGATCCCCACACGTTCGTCTTGACGGCTTCGGCCGGATACTGCTCAAGCATCGGAAGGTGTTTGAGAGCCGCGGCGTGAAACACCACCGTCGGGCGTCGGGTTGCAAATATCTCGTCGATTGCTTGCCGATCACGTATGTCCGCAAGCACGACATCGTCGGAGTCCAACATTGCCCTGCCGAAAATCGATAGCTGCACGGCATGTAAAGCCGACTCGTCGCGATCCAGCATCATCAATTCGGCGGGTCCGTATTTATAGATCTGACGACACAGTTCAGATCCAATTGACCCGCCAGCGCCAGTAACCAAGACCCGCTGCCCGGTGAGGTAACCCGCAATGGACTGAATATCGGTATCAATCTGATGTCGGCCAAGGACATCGGCGACGTCGATGTCGCGAACGTCACCTATCCCGATCCTGCCGTGCAGAAGATCATTGATGCCGGGCAGCACCTTCACCCGTAATCCGGCATCCGTTGCCAATGTCGACGCTCGCCGTACGAACTCGGCACCTGCCGACGGAACAGCGAGGACAACGGTTTTGGCGCCCGTGTCGTCGGCGATTTTTTCCACGTCGTCGACCGTGCCGACCACGGGGACACCATTGATTCTCAGGTGGCGTTTCGCCGGGCTGTCATCCAGCAGTGCCACCGGTTTCCATTGTGACGTGGGATCTTCGTGCATGGACTTGATCAGTTGCCGGCCACCGTCGCCGGCTCCAATGACAATGATCGGTTCGCCGTCGGTGCCGCCGACCCGGCGGCGATCACGCTCGTTCAGGCGACGCCAGGTCGCGCGCCCCCACGCCATAATCGCGAGCGCGGCAAGCATCGCCGTCAGCGGTACCGACCGCGGCGCGACCTGGACAACGAGGTTAACTAGAAACAGCGTCGTCCCAGCGCCGACGACCACGGCGCCAAGCCACACCATCTCCTCGAGGGTGGCCACCGTCGCGCGGCCGTGATGCAGGCGGACAGACCAGGCGATCACCGTGTGAAGGGCGATCGCGATCAGCCAGACCCACACCGCGCCGGACCAGTCAACCTGGTGCGGTTCGAAGTCCATCCGTCCCAGCGATGCGAGGACTACTGCGACACCCCACGCGGCGGAATCAAATAGGAAGAGCACCCCGCGACGATGATCACGCAGAGCGGAAGACATGCGTGTACCAGACATGGGTGGGGGCCTCCAGGTCAATATCGAGCGAACTAGTGCGGTTAAGCGGTTGTGGGGTTCAACCTGGCGAATGTTACCTTCACACAGCAAACTTTCACCCTACCAATGCGCCAAATCACCACCGATTCGTGATGAAGAAGTGACCGGTGTGACGTCGCGTTTTGGTTACGACGACACATGAATCAGCCAGAACTGCAATAATCGGCTGGTCTTTACGCCACCCCTCAGAGAATTGGGCGTCTTCCCCGTGGACCTTCGCGACTACCTGCAGATCATTCGGCGACGCTGGTTGCTGATCGTGTCTTGCTTCCTGGTCGCGATCGCCGCGGCCGCGCTGTTCACGTTGCAGGCGACGCCGCAATACCAGTCGACGGCACGACTCTTCATCTCCACCCCGCAGTCGGACAACACCGGTGCGGCATACCAGGGCGGACTCTTTTCCCAGCAACGCGTCTCTTCTTACGCTGATCTGATTACCGGGAAGCAGATCGCTGAGCGGGTAGTCAAGAGGCTCGATCTGCACGAATCACCAGCCTCACTGGCGAGCCGCACCACCGCGACCGTCGTACCGGAGACGGTGATTCTTGAAGTCACGGTGCAAGACCCGAGCCCCGAGCAATCACAAAAGCTGACCGAATCCGTCGCCCAGGAGTTCACGACCTTCGTTGGAGAGCTCGAGACGTCACCGGGCCAGGAGAACGCTCCGATCAAGGCGACCATCGTCGATCCGGCGACCGTGCCGACGAGCGCCGTTAGCCCGCAACCGCTGCGTAACATCGGGCTTGCGGCCGTGCTCGGTCTTCTCGTCGGGATCGGCGCCGCGGTGTTGCGCGAAATCCTCGACAATTCGCTTAAGAACTCGGATGGGCTCAAAGAGGCCACGGGCGCGGCCCAGCTTGGGAACATCTTCTTCGACTCGCACGCGGCCAAGCGACCACTCGTTACCCAGCTCGACAGTCACGCTCCGCGAGTCGAGGCATTCCGAATGCTGAGGACCAACCTGCAATTCGTCGACGTAGACAGCTCGTCGAAGGTCTTCGTGGTGACCAGTCCGCTGCCGGCTGATGGTAAGTCAACGACCGCCGTTAACCTGGCGATCACACTTGCGCAGGCCGGTCAACGCACCGTGCTTATCGAGGCGGACCTGCGTCGTCCGAAGATCTCCGAGTACTTGCATCTGGAGCCGACTGTCGGTCTCACGACGGTGCTCATCGGCCGGATAGACGCCGAAGACGCGGTCCAGCCCTGGGGGGACAGCGGCCTGCACGTCATTTCCAGTGGCGCGATCCCGCCGAACCCCGCAGAGCTACTCCAGTCGAAAGCAATGACAGCGACTCTTGCAACGCTGCGCGAGCACTATGACGTCATCTTGATCGACGCGCCTCCGTTACTTCCGGTAACCGACGCTGCTCTGCTTTCCCAACAGGCCGATGGCGCGATCCTCGTCGTACGCCACGGAAAGACGACAAAGGAGCAGGCTTCACTCGCGGTGCAGCGCCTCGAGTCCGTGGATGCGCGTTTGCTCGGATCCGTTTTCAACATGACGCCCGAAAAGGGTGGGACTGGTTATGGATACGGGTATGGCTATGGATACGGCTACGCCCCGCAAAAGGACGTGCAACTCTCCGACGCGGAGACCGCGGTAGGTGGGAAGCGTCAGCGCAAGCGGGTCGAGAAGCCTGCTCCGCCTGCGCATGCGGAGGAAGCGCCGACGGACGAGATCCAGCGGATTCGCTGACAATTCCTGCGTGTGCGGATTCGGCCCTTCGACAGGCTCAGGGAACTGGTTAGTTCAGGGCACGGTGCTGGTCGTTAGCGGGTGAGGCCTTTTGCGATGGCGGCGGTGGCCTTGGCGATCACACCGGCGATCTGATGATGCTTCTGTTCTGAGGCGCGGTAGGGATCCTCGATGTCGTAGTGGTCGAGCGTGACGTCGCCGCGATGCGCGAACGCGGCGGTCACGATCTCGCGCGGATCGCCTGCGGGGTGCGGTTTTGAGTCGAGGTGTTCGATCAGGTGCGCAAACTCGAGGATCGTGTAGGTACGCCGAAGCGCCCGCGGCACCTGCTCCAACACATATGTCCGGTGCTCACGAGCGGCGGTCAAGATCAGGCCCGCGGTCTCGATGTCGTGCGCAGTGATTTGCTTCGACCGGAAGTCCGTCGGGTCGCCGCCGAGGTCGCGCAACTCGGCCGCAGCGTCCGCGTCCATCTCCGCCGCGTCCCAGCCGCGAATCCCCGCACTAGTGACGACGAATTCAACCTTGCCGCCGGAGGCATCTTGGGCCAGATCCGCCCGCAGAAGGTGTTCGGCCATCGGCGAGCGGCAGATGTTTGCCGTACAGACAACGAGGATGCGAAACGTGTCGGGTACCGGCGTGACGGTCGGCGTCAAGGGGTCGAATTCCATGTCACCGCCCCGTCCTTACTGACCTGCAGGGCGTCGTCGACCTGCGCGTAAACCGTGTCACCGACACCATCGATGGCCTTCGGTGTCGTACCGGGCAGGCATGCCGTCTGCTTCCAGGTCGTGCCGGCGTCCTCGGTCGTGAAGGCCGCTGCCGGGCAGTCCGCGGTCGCCGCGAGCGCGAACCCGCGAGAGAGATTGACGAAGGCGATCGCCGCAATATTGGGAAGCTGCCCGGCCGTATCCCACTTCGCGCCACGGTTTTTGGTGACGCGTACGTCGCCGCTGCTGCAGGCGACGTACGCCTGCTGCGCGGACAGCGTGCTGAATGCGACCGGCGTGCAGCCAGCCTCGACGGCGCCGTCCGGGGAGAAGATTTGCGTCGAAGTGGGGTCGGTGCTGAAATACCAGGCTCCCCCGGCGGACTCGCTGACCCAGGTGGCGCCGCCGTCCCGCGAGCGATAGAGCGTCGGCTGGCAACTGGCGTCGGTGCCGATGAACCAGAAGTTGTTAGAGGCCTGAGCAGATAGCCGCAGCACCTGGCTGACCTGCTGGCTGGCCGGCTTGAACGTCGCGCCCTTGTCGGTCGAGTATTCGACCGTCGCGGTGCCGCCGGACGTGCAGTCCCCGCCGTTGCTGCGCAAGATCGTGCCGTCGCCGCCGACCGCAAGCAACGCTCGATGCGCGTCTTTCTTCGCCGGGGTGGTCGCCGCCGACGTGCTCGTCGCCGCAGCAGTACTGCTGCTCTGTTGCGACTGCGATGTCGAGCTGGACGACTTGGACGTTGAGGAGGCCGGAACCGTGTTGGTGTGCCGGATGGCCAGGCCGATCAGCACGACGTCGGCGACGAGCAAGGCGGCTACCGCGCCGATCGCGAGGTTTTTGCGCATGGTCGCTGCCTCTCAG
The DNA here is from genome assembly GCF_003003235.1 of Antricoccus suffuscus. Lineage (NCBI taxonomy): Bacteria > Bacillati > Actinomycetota > Actinomycetes > Geodermatophilales > Antricoccaceae > Antricoccus > Antricoccus suffuscus. Next base: position 126,629 of record NZ_PVUE01000001.1, on the reverse strand, counting down.
GTCGGGTGTCCAGTGTGACGGGTGGGATTAGTGCCGCCGTACAGACCTTAATGCGTACGACGGCGCGATGGCAGTCTGTCGCCAATTCGTGACGGCAACATCACGCCTGAGCAGGCCCGATGTCGCGATGATTGGCCAAAGTCACTGTGCCGGAGCTATCCGTACGCCGTGAGGTGAGCGTGGGTCTATGCGACATGTCGCAAGTGGGGCCGGACGGCGCCCGAACTCCGGTAACATTGCGCGTTGCCGATACGACACCAAATGATCTGGGGAACCGCGTGGCTGACGATTCGCGAGAGGATCCGTCGTACGACGACGATCTGACCCTGGACGACATCGGTGAAGAGGCGCCCGAGGATGCAGCGGCCGCCGGCGCACCGAAGAAGAAGGGCTTCGTCCGGCGGCACAAGGTGCTCACCGGGTTTCTGACTCTCGTCGTACTGCTCGTCGGTTCGGTCGTCGGCTTCGGGCTCTACCTCAACGGCAAGCTCAGCAACATCGACACCTATACCAGCCAAATCGACCCGTCCAACCGCGTGCCGCGCGAGGACACCGGCAAATCCGGCCCGCCCGCTCTGAACATCCTGATGATGGGCGCCGACCACAGCGACGCGGGATCCATCGCGCAGCAGCTCGCCAGCGGCAAGTGGGACAAGGGTTCCATGCGTTCGGACACCATCATGATCGTGCACATCCCGTCCGACCGTTCCGCCGCGTACGTCGTATCGCTGCCCCGCGACTCGTGGGTCCCGGTGCCCGGCTACGGCACCAACAAGATCAACGCTGCCTTCTCGTACGGCGGGCCCGACCTCGCCGTCCAGACCGTCGAACAGCTCACCAACATGCACATCGACCACGTCGTGATGATCGATTGGAACGGCTTCAAGGACCTGACCAACGCGCTCGGCGGCGTCGAGGTCAACATCCCCGGCGAAGGCGTGCAGAAGCTGCAGGGCCAGGCCGCGCTCGACTACGTACGCACCCGCAAGACGCTGCCGAACGGCGACTTCGACCGGGTCAAGCGGCAGCAGAACTTCCTGCGCCAGGTCATGAAGCAAACCTTCGACTCGGTGTCGATCACCAATATCGGCATGCTGACCAACATCCTGGGCATCTTCACCAGCAATACGACCGTTGACTCCGCCTTCACGCCGTCGTTGATGCGCGATCTGGCCTGGGAGATGCGTGGCGTCAAGTCCTCCAACATCCACTTCATGACCGCGCCGTACACCGGCACCGGCATGGTCGGCGACCAGAGCGTCGTACACCTCAACGCCGAGCAGGACGCGCTGCTGTTCGCGGCGATGAAGAAAGACGAGATGCAGAAGTACATCCAGCAGTACAAGCCCGCTCAGCTCGACAGCCCGGACAAGATTAACTAGGCGGTCGTGCATCTGTCGGGTACGACGAGGTCTCTAATCTCTCCACCACGAATTAGGTCAGGCCGTCTTGGTACGACTGCGAATCAGCACCGCGGCGGTGACCGCGAGCACGAGTCCGGCGCCGTAAAAGACGTCCTCGACCCAGCCCGCGTACCCAAGCAATTGGAGCCCAATGATGCCCGTCTCAAGGAAGTAAATTCCCAGGAAGGTGCCCATCGGGTTGAACTGTCCCGGTTTGACAATCGCAGTTCCGAGGAAGACCGCCGCGAGCGCCGGAAGTAGATAGTTCGCCGACGCAGTCGGGTCGAAGCCGCCGACAGAGGCGACGAGAAGGATGCCGGCGAGACCCGCGACAAATCCGGCGACGATGTAGCTCGTCGCCCGCACGCGATCGACCCTGATCCCGGCCAGCCGCGCCACTTCTCGGTTCGCCCCAACAAAGACGATGTGCCGCCCCATCGGTGTCCACGTCAACACGTAGGCAAAGACCAAGCACGCGACGAGACCGTAGTAGAACGACAGCGGCAGCCCGAGAAACTGGGTCAGCGCCAGATTGGAGAACGTCTGGTTGAAAACTGAGACGGTGTTGGAGTGCGCAATGTTCTCTGCGATACCCACATACAGGCTGGCCGTTCCGAGCGTGACAATCAGCGACGAAATACCAAGCTTGACGATGAAGAATGCGTTGATGGCACCGCATACGACCGCGGCGGCGAGGGCAATGAGACAGGCCAGCACGATGTTCATGTGGTGCAGCCCGACCAGGACAGGGACGAGTGTTGCCGAGACGCCCATTACGCCGGCGAACGACAAGTCAAACTCGCCGACGACCATGGTGCACAGCGATGCGACCGCGAGGAGCAGTAAGGCCGACTGAGAACCGAAAATCGCCTGGACAGTCGACACATTCAGGAACTTGTCCGGCATGAGGATGCCGTAGACCACCGCCATGGCCAGCCACACCAGCAGCAAGGCGTACCGAGCGCCCAGCCCGTTGAGCCGCTCCCTGACAAAGCCGCCAACCCTGCCACGACGCTCACCCGGTGCGGGAGGGCGGGCGTCCTCGTTCTTGTCCGTCCGCTTCGTCATAGTCATGGATGGCTCCCTGCCGACTCGGGCTTTTGGGCGTAGATCTGTTCCAGGATGGTGTCGGTGGTCAGCGCCTTGGCCGGGGATAGTCCCTGCTCGTCGAGGATCAGGACGCGGTCGCAGGCGAGCGCCAGGTCCTCCGGCTCGCTGCTGACCAGCAGAACACTCGCGCCGTTGTCGGCGGCGCGTTCAACGCTCGCGAGGATGTCTTGACGGGCTCCGACGTCCACGGCCTGCGTGGGCTCGTGGAGCACGACGAGGGCTGGGGCCAGCGCCATCCATTTGGCCAGCAGGACCTTCTGTTGGTTGCCGCCGCTGAGCTGCTTCACCAACAACAGTGGGTTTCGCGGACGGATGTCGAAGAGGTCGCCGGCTTCTTTAGCCTCCTCGCGCTGCCACCGCTGCGCGACGTACCAAGGACGCCCGCGACTACGCAAGGCCGGAAGGCTGATGTTGTCGCGCACGCTGAGTTCGTAGGCCAGCCCGTCGCGGTCTCGTCGTTCGGGCACGAGTACTACCCCTGCGCGGATACACCGGGACACTGAGGAATTGGACAGGTTCACTGTCTTGCCGCCAACTCGTAGCTGTCCGGACTCGGCCCGTGTCGCGCCGGTCATAAGGTATGGGATCTCTTCGTAGCCGTTGCCTGGCACCCCGGTCAGTCCCAACACCTCGCCGGCGGCGATGCTGAACTCGAGTGGACCGATACGGGGACTCCTCAAGGCGCTCACCTCGACCGCTGCGGCGGTTGGGCGCACAACCCTGGTCGAACGTGGCGCGATAGCGGCCACTTCCGCGCCCAACATGCGTCGCGCTATCTCGGCTTCGGACAGATCGCGCGTGACCAACCCTGCACCAGCTACTCGGCCATCCCGCAGAATGGTCATCCGGTCCGTGATGGCCAACAACTCGGGCAGGTTGTGGCTGATGATCAGCACCGCACTGCCGGCCGTCGCGATCCTCCCGAGCAACGCGTGTATTCGGGCTAGGTCTTCACCGGTCAGCGCTCGGGTTGATTCATCTAAGATGATGAGCCCCGACCCACCGTCGTGGTCACGCATCGCGCGAGCGATCGCCACTTCGGCCCGCTCAGCGGCCGTCAAGGAGCCGACTGACTTGTGCGGGGCCAGATCGACGCCGAGCCGCGCGAGCGTCTCGCGCGTGACTCGATCACGCGCGGTCCGGTCGATGTATCCAAAGCGGGACGTCGGAAATCCACCGACGCAGACGTTCTCTGCGACCGTCAGTTGATCGAGTAGCCCAAGATCCTGGTGTACCACCGACACGCCTGCCGCGTGCACCTCGCGCCACCGCACCGGATGCCGCATCGCTACCCCGTCCACGACGTAGACACCACCTGGATCGGGCTGGTGAAAGCCCGTGAGGATCTTTACCAGCGTCGATTTTCCCGACCCGTTCTGGCCGGCCACTCCGTGAATCTCGCCGGCCGAGACGCTCAACGCCACATTGTCCAAGACCTTCGCGGTACCGAAGGTCTTGGACAATGACTGGACATCGAGACGCGCTGCGTCGCCGGCCATCGCCGCGTTGTCCATTCGGGCGCCTACCCGACTCCCCAAGCCTTCTTGAAGGTGCTCTGGAATGTATCTGGCCCGTACCAGGCGTTAGACGCATACGCATCCGGGGTGAGAGTCAGCCCAGCGACGTTGTCTTTGGTAAACAGACGCGTTACTGGCGGCGTGAAATCTGGCGTCTGCCCTTTCATCATGCGGATGACGGCATCAACCCATTGCCACCCTGTGTAGACAGGGCTAGAACCGACGTCTGATAGCTGCACCGGCGGCTGCCCCGACGCGATCTTTTGCAGGGTCGGAAGAGTCCCGCTGATAGCGGTCAGCTTCACCTTGTTGGCGAATCCCGCCGACTGGATCCCCTGGATGACGGCCGGCTCACCGGAGTCCACCTCTACAACCACGTAATTAGTGTTTGGATGCGAAATTAGGGCAGCGCTGGCCAGTGACGCCACCTTATTGAGGTTTGCGGTATTATACATCACCAGGTCGAAGGTGCAACCAGGACAGCTCTTGGCGGTGAAGGATTTCGCAGCATTTGCGGTGGCTGCCGTCGACTTCGTGTCCGTGATCCCCATATACAGAATGTGGGCATTTCCAGCACTATCTGCGATCACGGAATTTATCGCCAACTCGCTCGCCTGAGTACTGGCTTTAGTCGCATCATAAAATGCAATCTGCGCCGAACTGGTTTTGCCGCCAGAAGGTGGCTCGCCGGCGATAAGCGCAGGAATCTGATGGGTTATCAAACTGTCATACGCGGTCGGCACGTCGACATAGTCGATGTACCCACCTATAACGGCAGACGCACCCTGTGTAGCGGCCTGATTCAGACAAGAGGCCTCGGTAGTTGGGACCAATTGTCCGTCACAGACGTGGACCGTCATTCCCGCGGCTTCCGCTGCTTGCTTCACCCCGACGCCGAATCCCTGGAAGATCGGCAATGACCCTCCGAGCGGTACATACCAGATGGACTTGCCCTTCAGACTCGCGACGCCACCAGAAACTGTTGTGATCGCCGGATAGTCGGTCACCTTCTTCGAATACTTAGCGACATCTGCCTTCGCCGCTGCCACGCCGGCCCCGCCCCCTGCCGTCGATCCGGATTTTTGAGATGTAGTCGGACTGCTGCTACAGCCGGACGCCGCCATAAGAACTGCGCACGCGATGGCCAATAGAGCCCCCGTGTACCCCGCTCGATAACCCCTTATGCGAACACCCATTTTGATAGCCGCCTCCCCCTTGAGATAGCGAAAATATGATCGGCAAACGGACGGGAAACATCAGTCAGTGAACCCCTCCAGCTCCGCGATCCTGCGGAAAACTTCAAGGGTGTCCTGGCGCTCGAGCGAGGGATCGAGTTCGTAGTAGACCGCCAGGACGTTCTGCGCCAGCCGACCACGCTCGTCGAGTTGGTCGAACCTACCCAGGTTGATATCGCGCATCGCGTCCTCAGGGCTCATCCCAGCATCGTGGCGCGCGGTTGCTTCCTTTTCTACGAAGACCAGGTAGTCCATCACGTCTTGGACCCCGCCTTTATCAGTGACCGGCCCGTGCCCGGGCACGATGAAGTCCACATCGAGATCGAGCATGAACTTGCAGGCCGCGACCCAGTTACTGACGGGGCCGGCCCAGCTGATCGGCGTGCCTCCGATGAACAGCAGATCCCCGGCGTACAAAGTCTTCTCGGCTGGCACGACGACGACGCTATCGCCGGCTGTGTGCGCGGGACCGAGCTCGTAGACGCGCACCTCGGTTCCGCCGACATCCAGTTGCAACTCCTTCTCGAAGGTGCGTGTTGCAGGAGTCGGCGTGATGCCCTTGAACTCGAACTGCCCCATAGCGTGACGCGCGAATCGTCCGGTCGCCCCCGGCTGCTCGAAGAGACCGAGAATCAAGTCGGGGCCGTTGGCCGCCATCTCTTCGGCGGTGCTCTTCGAGGCGATTATCTCCGCGTCGGCCACGAGTTCGTTACCGAACCAGTGATCGCCGTTGGCGTGTGTGTTGACGACGGTCCGGATCGGCGCCTCATCGGTGATCGGCCGGAGGCCGGCCAACATCTCCCTGGTCATCGGTAAGTCGAACAAGGTGTCAACCAGCAGCGACTGCCCGTGGCCGGTGACCAAACCCGCGTTGCTCCACCCCCAGGTCCCGTCCGGAACGAGCCAGGCGTGGCAGCGCTCAGTAAGTCGATGACTACCTTTTGTGTACGGAATGGCGTCGATTGCCATCTCGGTTCCTCTCTCCCTGGGCTCCGAGTTGAAGCTCTCAAGCGTGCTCGGCGCAGGAGTGGCTATGAAAGACGCTCCCGCACGATCAGTGGTGTACGTGCACCGGCGGTGATCCTTTGTAACTGGCTATTCCGGCGCCGGGTGGATAGGTCTCCTTGGGCCCCACGGTGTTACGAAGGGTGCCAATCCCGGATGCCTCCAGCTCCACGACATCTCCCGGCTGGATCCAGCGGTCGAGCTCGAGTCCGCAGCCGCCACCGACCGTGCCTAGCGCCAGAAACTCACCCGGGTAGACGTCTTCAGAAAGCGACGCCCACGCCAAGACCTCAGCGAACGAGAACTGACGGTGCTCAGTCGTGCCTGAGGCCCATACCTCGTCGTTGATGCGCGCGGTCATCGTGATGTCCCACTCGTCGACCTCGTCCATTGTCAGTACGCACGGACCCATCGCCGTACAGAAGTCCTTGCCTTTTGATGGACCGATGGTCAGGCTCATCTCGAACATCTGAATATCGCGAGCACTGACGTCGTTGAAGATCGTGACGCCGGCAATCAATCCCGACGCCTCGTCTGGGCTCAGATTGCGCCCATGACCATTCGTGAAGAAACCTAGCTCCAGCTCGAAATCCAATTGCTCGGTGTATCCCGGCCACAGCAGCGGTTCGTCGGGACCGATAATCGTCTCAACGTTGCACTTGTAACAGATAGGCATTGCCGCGAATGCCTCGGGGACGGCCAATCCCGATCCGGCCGCATGTTCGGTGTAGGTCAAATAGTCCCGAATCCGCCGGGGACGGGGCACGGGCGCCAGCAGCCGTGCATCGGCGCTAGAAACCACCGCCGGCTCACCGTTTGGTCCAATAAGCGCATCGCCGGAGCCGTCCCGAGCGACAACCACATCGATGGCACGCTGCGCCGCCGCTCGCCCGAGGTCCCCACTTTCGAAGAACGCGACCATTTCGCGCGGGACATCGTGAAGGCCCGCCGACTGGGTGTCCACGCCGCGCAGTCCCGCATCGGCATACAGCACCGCGTGGGGGTCGATGATCACGTCGTCGTGCAAGATGCCGAACCTGGGCGTCTGCACGCCCGCCACAAACGTCACTAGTCGCATATGACTATCCGCCTTTCGGAACACGTGAAGTGCCGGGTCGGACTGCAATCTAATCTTGGACTTGCGTCGAACTGATTTAAAGTTAGAACTCCGATTTGCCCTTGGTCAATACTCTGGCGCAAACCGATAGCGCATTCTCAGCAAGGAGTCCAGTCATGAATCAAACATCGCCACAATCATCCAGCGCCCCATCGTGACTGATCGGCGTACCCGTCACCGACAACAACGCTCGAACCGCGTGTACGAGGCCGCGGTAGAATTATTCATCGCGCGTGGTTACGACAACATCACCATGGACGAGATCGCCGAGAGGGCGGATGTCGCCCGGGCCACCGTTTTCAACCACTTCCAGCGCAAGGTGGAATTTCTTCACGAATGGAGCGCACGACGGCGGCAGCGCGCCCAGGATGCCATTAGGCGCGAGAATCTCCAATCTCACTCAACACGCGACATACTTGCCAGATATATGCACGAACTGGCGATTCTGAATGAGGAGACTCGTCGAGAGACCGTGGCGTTGATGACTGCGACCATCCACGCGACCAACATCCTCGACAGTCCGTATCTGGTGCAAGAGATCGCCGGTTACGTCCGCCGGGGCCAAAACGCCGGAGAGACACGGAAGGGGATCGACGCGGAGCAAGTCGGCGTACTGCTGGCCACAGGCTACTTCGCCACCTTGAATCATTGGATCAAGGTCGACCCGCACGAGTTCCCTCTCGGTCCGGCTCTGGAAGAAATGCTCAAGGTCGTGCTCCACGGCATTGAAGAGCCAAGACCGCAGACAGCCAGGCACCATGACGATGCCTGAACGCCGCAACGATCTTCGTCCTGCGGGCGAACTGGCGGACCGTAGCGAGGCGATCTGCCGGCGGCGGTTCCCACCGTCGACGTCGTACACGTTAAGTAACGGGTAAGAGTCCGTCGCGAGTTCGGTAGTGAACGCGACTGTGTCGGCGCGCGACCCGATTCATCGGTCACAATGTGACAATGGCGCTCCGTTTATTGCTAGCCGATGATGACCGGGCAATCCGGCAATCCTTGGAACGGGCCATGGAACTTGAGGGGTATCACGTCACCTCGGTGGCCGACGGCGTCGAGGCGATCAGCGCGCTACGCCGGCAGTCGCATGATCTGGTGATTTTGGACGTGATGATGCCCGGGGTGGACGGTCTCGGGGTATGCCGAGTGGCCCGGGCCGACGGGCTGCGACTGCCGATCCTGATGCTGACCGCCCAGGTTGAACTCGGCGCTCGAGTAGCCGGTCTGGACGCCGGAGCCGACGACTATCTGGCCAAGCCGTTCGAGCTGGAGGAGCTTTTCGCTCGACTACGCGCGCTGTTGCGGCGCGCGCCAGTCGAATCCTCGGCGGCCTCCGAGCAGTTGGTGATCGGCGACCTAAGGATCGACCCGGCCAGCCGGAGAGCCTGGTGGGATCGCTCCGAGCTCGAGCTGTCGAAGACCGAGTTCGATCTGCTCGAGTTGTTGGGCCGCAACGTCGGGATTGTGTTGACGCATGCCACGATTTACGACCGAATCTGGGGATACGACTTCGGCCCGGACTCCAAGAACTTGGCGGTGTACATCAGTTACCTCCGCCGCAAGCTGGACCTGGCAGGGGCACCGCAACTCATCCGGACAGTGCGCGGTGTCGGCTATCGCCTCGGCGAGACGGGCGACCGATGAGTCTGCGCCAGAAGTTTGTCTCCGCGTTCGCGATCATCGCGGCCGTCGTGGCGATCATCGTCGGCTGGTCGGCGTACCGGACAACCCAACATGCCATGTACAACGAGATCAACGTTTCGCTCTCCGCGGCGGTCAACACGGTAGCCACCGGTGGCACGCTGGACAACACCGCGACCAGCGAAACTGGCCGGGGGCCCGGAGAACACCACGACGACGCGGTGGTCGAGACGGCACAGTCGATCGCAACTGACGGGTCCATCACTCACCTGGCCGGGGTAACCGTCAGCCTGCCGGTCAGCAAAAAGGCGCTGGCGATCGCGCAGGGATCGCCCGCGGGGCTGAGAGTCGAAGACCGGGTAACCGTTGGAGACGTGGACTATTTGGTCTTGACCCAGTCGCTCGGCGGCGACAAGGGCGCCGTGCAAGTCGGGCGAGACCTCAACGAATCGGCACGCGTGCTCGACCACCTCGCCATCGTCACCCTGCTCGTAGGACTCGGGGTCCTGTTCCTAGCCGCGGCGGCGGGGTGGCTGCTGGCGCGGCGTATCACTCGGCGGCTGACGCTGCTCGCCGCCAAGGCCGAGACAGTGAGCTGGGATGGCGCCGAGGGCACCGATTTCGCCATGCAGGGCCGCGACGAGGTGGGTCGATTAGGTTCATCGCTGCAGTCGATGGTCAATCAGCTGTCGGCCTCAAAACTGGCGCAGCAGCGATTGGTGCAGAATGCCGGCCACGAGTTGCGCACACCGCTGACCAGCCTCCGCACCAACGTGAGCGTGCTGCGACGATTCAGCGAACTGTCGCCGCAGTCCCAGCAACGATTGCTCGACGATGTCGACGGCGAGAGCAAGGAACTGACCAACTTAGTCAACGAACTCATCGAACTTGCGATGGACCGTCGTGAAAGCGAAGCCGCCGAACCGGTCGACCTCGCTGCGCTCACCCGGCCGCTGGCAGCGAGGTTTGAACACCGCAGCCAACGCGAAGTCATAGTGCACGGGCCCGACACGGTGCTGCTGAACGGTCGTCCCCAAGCGCTAACCCGAGCTATCTCGAATCTGTTGGACAACGCGATGAAATTCGACACCGGGCAGACCCCGATCGAGGTGACCATCGCCGACACCGGTGTCGAGGTCTGCGACCGAGGGCCGGGGCTCGGCGACGGCGACTCGGCCAGGATTTTCGATCGCTTCTATCGAACTGACGGCGCGCGGAGTATGCCCGGATCGGGCCTTGGGCTGGCGATCGTCGCCGAGGTCGCCGCCGCGCACGGAGGTGTGCCCACGGCCGCGTCCCGATCCGGTGGCGGCGCCCGGATTGGGTTCACTTTTGGTCCCGAGACGCTCTTACCCAATTCCAACCGTCCGCCAACGAAAGATGAGGACGACCCGCCCATTATTTGACCATGACAGATCTGCTGGCTATCAGCACTTACCCGGCCGAGGCGCCGAGTGCAGATCCGCTGGCGCCCAGGGCACAACAGGGCCGCAGAAGCGATCGGTTCGCCACCGCTCGGCGGGTCGCGTTCGGCGTCTTCGTACTAGCCATGGTGGTCGATTTCATGGCGAGCGCCGCGCCGACGGTGGTGTCCACGATCCGGAGTACCACCACGGCGTCTCCGTGGTGGCTGCTGACCGGGCTCGCCTGCACCGTTGCTTCAATGGTTGCCTTCTCCGCGCTACGCGGCTGGACGTTGGCGGTCGGCGGCTGCCGAATCTCACTCCGGCAGACGGTACCGATTAGCTACGCCGCCGGCGCTGTTCACACCACCCTGCCGGCGGGTGCGGTCTTCTCGACCACCTACGCATTTCGGCGGCTCCGCGCCGCGGGCGCCTCAATGTCGGGGATCACCTGGTCGTTGACGATCACCGGCCTGCTGTCGACTCTCACGTTGGGTGCCATCGGGCTGCTTGGGGTGGCCCTCAGCGGCGGGATAAGCAGCTCGGCGCCGACCGCGATCACCCAGCTGTTGGTGACGGCATTGGTGATCGCCGGACTGGTGCGGGTGGCTCGCAAGCCGGAGGCGTTGGCCCGGCTGGCGCATTCGGTGTTGACGCGGTTTAACACCCTCAGGCAACGTCCTGTCCAAACCGGACATGTACGGCTGGCCGAGATTCTGACCGACCTCAACGCCGTACGGTCATCGGGACGGGACTGGCTGGTTGCGCTGACCCTGGCGCTCACCAACTGGTTCCTCGACCTTGCCTGCTTGGCCGCGTGCCTCGCCGCGGTCGGGATCCACGTGAGCTTCGCGGTCCTGTTGCTGACCTATACCGCCGGCATGGCCGCCGGGAGTCTGCTGCCCCTCCCCGGCGGCCTCGGTGCGGTAGAGACAACGATGACGCTCGCCTTGACCGTGGCCGGCGCGGTGGCCGCGCCGGCCTTGGCGGGGGTGTTGCTGTACCGGGTGCTGTCCACGGGGAGCGTGGTCGTCCTCGGGTGGATCGTCATTGCGACGCAGCGGTCCCGTACGTCGCGTACGGCCGGCCGTCATGCGCCGGTTTATTGATCTTGTTCTGTGACGTCCGCGGAGGTACGTCGTGCGACTGTGAGACGGTCGCGGCGACGGTGGAGCGGCAGCCCGGACTCGGCCAAGTGCGGCGCGATGGGACTACGGTGTCCTGGTGACCAGAGCGGCGATACGGCGGCGCGCGGGCCGCCGACTCATGCGCCCGCTCCTAATGCTGCTCACGTTCGCTCTGCTCGGAGCGGTAACGGTAACCAGCCCCACAGCAGCAGTACCCGGTCAGACAGCGGGCAGCACTACCGTTCAGCACTATCCGGTAGTACTCGGTCTCGGTGACTCTGTCACTGCCGGGACGGCCTGCAACTGTGAGGACTTCATCACCCGCTTTGCCGATGCGATCTCCACTTCCAGCGGCCACCGCTCGGTGGGGATCAATCTCGGCGTCCCCGGTTCGACGAGCGCGGATCTTGAATCCGACCTGGACAACTCCGACAAGGTACGTAACGACGTCCGCGAAGCCGGCACGGTCATCATCACCATCGGCGCCAATGATCTGAACACGGACCTGCAAGACGAGCAAGCCGGTGCCTGCGATGAGTCCTGCTATGGCCCCGATATCGCCGAGGTAAGAACACGCGTCGGCCATATCCTGCAGCAAATCCGGGCACTGCGGGGCGGGCAGCCGACCAAAGTATTCGTCACCAACTACTGGAACGTGTTTGCTGATGGCGATGTCGCGATAGCGGATAGTGGGCAGCAACAGCTCGCCTGGAGCGACGCGGTGACCCGGCAGGCCAATACCGCTCTGTGCAGCGCCGCCGACCTCGCTGGCGCGGTGTGCGTGGACCTATATTCCGCCTTCAAAGGGACCGGTGAAAAGGATCCGACGCGGCTGCTCGCCTCTGATGGCGATCACCCGAACGCCGCCGGCAGCAAGATGATTACCGCCGCGTTGCTGGCCGCCGCTGGCAACTAGCTGCTCATCAGAAATCGACGCGCCGGGACCGTTCATCACCGGTCAGTTATCGGAGCGGCGACTTTATCGGGATCCGGATCACTACCCGGGCGCCACCCGCGGGCAGGTTCATTGCCGTAACCGATCCGCCATGCCATGCCGCAATCTGCTGGACGATCGCCAAACCCAAACCACTTCCACCGCCCGGCGCGCGAGTGCGTGCATCGTCCGCCTTGCGAAACCGCTCAAACGCGTACGGCAAAAACTCTGCGGGAAACCCCGGTCCCGTGTCCGACACGGCGACCTCGATATCAGAGCCCTCATTAACCAGGTCGACGTCAATCCGGATGGTGCCGTAGTCCGGCGTGTTGTTGAGCGCGTTGCTTAGCAGGTTGTCGATCGCGCGCCGCAGCGCATTGCCATCGGCGGTAACGATCAGGTCCACCGCACATCGCTGTTCCAGGTTGATCTTCGCAATAGCGAACCGCGACTCATAGGCGCGAACCGCCGCACCGACAATGTCAAAGGGTTTGACGGGGTCGGCCACCCCCGCCGTGTCACCCCGATCGGCCTGGGCCAGGAACAACAGGCCGTCAGCGAGCTCGATCAGCCGATCTACTTCCCCTCTCGCGTGGTTCACCGAATCGGCGAGCGCTTCGCGGCTGCGTCCCGGCTTGTCGGCAAGTTCAAGCTCCGTGCGCAGGACCGTGAGCGGTGTGCGCAGTTCGTGACCGGCGTCAGCAACCAGCGCCCGCTGATGAACAAGGCTCTGGTACAGCCGATCCAGCAGTCGGTTGAACGTGCGAGCCAGCTCCTTAAGTTCTTCCGCGGACGGTTCGCTAACCCGCCCCGACGCGTCATTCGCGCCGAGATCGGCGGCCTCTGCCCGCATCCGGCCGACGCCGCGTAACGACAGTCCGCTGAGAACCCACGCCCCAAAACCGGCCAATACCAGCAGGATCGGTACGCCGAACATCAACACCCGAGTAACTGCGTCTACCGCCTGGTCCGTCGAACGGTAGCTCGCGCCCGCGACGACCAGCCACGTCCCGTCTGCCCGGCTCACCGGCACGGCGTAGAAACGGAACCGCGCGCCCATGACGGTCGTATCGCCATGCACCGGACTTTTGAGCGCGGCGGCCCGTTGCGCCTTTGGGATCAGATCGGTCGTCAGACCCACCGGCTCGGCTGAGGCAACCGCGCCAGTTGTGTCATAAACGACGGTGAAAGCGTCAGTCCCTTTCGTCGCCGACCCAGACGATTGCGTATCCGGGAAGTCAGGTGTTGCCGCCTCGCGCAGCGCCGCGACCGACGAAGCTGCCCGCACAGCAAGACTGCGATCGAGCGTGGTCAGTAGAGCACTGCGGAACTGGTGCAGAAAGATGAGCACCATCAATAAGAGCACGATCGCCGCGACGACGGTGTACGCCGACGACAGTCGACCTCGAAGGCTGCGTGGCCAGACGATGCGCGATCCCGCACGTCGCTCACCGGCCAGTGGTGCGGCCGCCTGGTGCTCGGCGGTGGTCACTGCTGAGTGTCCACCGCAAGGCGATACCCGACACCGCGGACCGTCTGGATGTCCTCGCGCCCATATGGCCGGTCGATCTTCTTACGTAGTAGTCCTATGTGCTGATCCACCACATTGCTCGTCGCGTCGTACGCGACATCCCATACATGATGAAGAATCCGAGTCCGCGTGAGCGCCTCGCCCGGATACCGCATCAGGAGTTCGAGGACGGCGAACTCCGTAGCCGTCAACTCAAGCAGATCCTGTCCGCGGTACGCCGTGTGAGCCGCCGGATCGAGAGTGAGTGTCCCGATCTCCATCACTACGGGCCGGTCGACCTCACCCCGCCGGATCAATGCTCGCATTCGGGCCGCAAGCTCAGCGAACGAGAACGGCTTAGCGAGATAGTCGTCCGCGCCTGCATCGAGACCGGCGATCCGATCGGCGACTTGGTCCCGAGCGGTCAGCATGATGATTGGCACCCAGCGGCCCGCTGACCGCAAGCGACGGCACACCTCGATGCCATTCATGGCAGGCAACATCACGTCAAGAATGACCCCGTCGTAGTCGGTCTCGCTCGCCCGCCACAGTCCTTCGTCGCCGGCGTCCGCGAGATCGACGGCGTACCCCTCGCCTTGGAAACCGCGGCGCAGCAGTACGGCGAGGCGCGGCTCATCCTCGACGATCAGCAATCGCATCGCGCGTCGAACCCGTCAAGTCGCATCGGCACCGTCACATCTCTCTGAGCGCGTCGACTGGTCTGCGCGCGGCCCGTTTGGCTAGCATGCCACTCGCCACAACCACGCCTACGACCAACAGCCCGGCGATGGCAGACAGATACAGCCAGGGCGCGGTCAGCCCCTCGGGAGGCGGATCGAAAACGCCATTGAGCATTTTGACCAGTGTCTGCGTCAGGGCCGCGCCGACGGCTCCTCCGATGACAAGCGCGCTGACTGTGACAATCACCGTGTCGACGTGGATGAAGGCCCTGACCTGTTTTGAAGTGGCACCCAACACGCTGAGGATCGAGAAGTCACGTCGACGTTCGGTCAGTCCTAGCCCTAGGACCAGACCACCACACGCGACCGCTAGCAGCAGCCCGAAGCCGAGCTCGACTCTCGTCAACCCGTTGAGGTCGACCGCCGTCAGGCTTGATCCGACCGCCGTACGAGTGGTCGTGATATCGGTGACCGCCGGGCCGGAGGAGCCAAGCGCGGCACGCACCTTCCCCGCAACCGTGTGCGGATTCCCGGAGGTGTTGATCAGGTAGGTCGCCACCGCGGCGTCGTTCGTCTGTTGAGCGACATAGGACGAATTAGTGACGAAGAAGCTGTCTTTTGGCGCCGTAGGAAATTCCTTGGCCACCCCGATGTAGTGGAATTTTACCGGCACTGTCTGCTGACTGTGCGCGTCCTGTAGGCGCAACGTGATCTGGTCGCCGAGGTGGAGCTGGTAGTCCTTGACAGTCTCCTGGCTGACCAAGATGCTGTCCGGATGCCGCGCCAGTTTAGCCATCAACTGACTCGCCGTTCCGCCAGTGAAATACGCGTCCTGGAGTTTAGTAGCGCTCGCAATCGACCCGGGCTGTACGCCGTACAGGTCCTGCAAGTCGCTGCCGATAAACGCATAGCGATGCATCAGCGGCTCAACTGTGGCGACCCCCGATACCTTCGCCAGCTTCTGTCCTGTGTCGGCGGGCAACGTCGTACCGGGGGGCACGGTCACTGCGACATCAGACCCATTGGTTAACCTGGCGTCGACCTCGGCCTGAGCGTGGTACGTCGCGTTGAAGGCCGCCGTACTGGTCGCGAACGCGAGCGCGAGGCCGGCAAGTACACCAGCCCGCGCGAGGGTGCCACGACGGCGCACGGCACTCGTCGTCGCGAAGCCAGCAAGTGTTCCGGACATCGGACGGACCATAGTCGTGATCGCGCGCCGACCGCGTCGCAGTAGTAAGTCGATGATCCGCCAGGCAAGCAGACCCAGCCCGACCCACAGCATTGCCGGCCCGACAAAGGCCCAGTAGTCGACCGAGATCGAGGGCACGCCCTCCGGCGCGAGCACGAGGTTATATCCGGCGCGGCTAGTAATCAGGTACACCACGATCCCACCGACAGTGAGCACGATGTCGAGACCGAGCCGTAGTGGAAGCGCAACCTTGGTCGAGCGGGCTACCTCCGACACTTGCTGACCGGCCGAAAGAACGTTAGAGCGTCGCAGATCTCGGTAGGCAGGGACCAAGATGACGATTAGCGCGATAACAATGCCAGCGATCGCAGTCCACCACGATCCGACAGTCGAACCAAACGTGGCGGCGCCGAAGACGAACTTGCCGATCACCAGTGCCGCGAGACACCCGATCAGGCTGCCGACGACTCCGATAAGCGTGCCTTCAACGGCTGCGAGACGCATGATGTGCCCTGTCTGCGCTCCGCGCAACCGCAGCAGAGACCGGGCACGGCGACGGCGCGGCTCGCCGGATGCCGTCACGACGAAGGTAAGCGCGATAGCGAGCGCCGCGCCGGGTAGCGCGAGGAAGACGAACAGCACTTGCGCGTAGAGAGCGTCCGAACGCGCGGAGTCGAGGCTCGCCGCCAGATTGTTGCCCACCTGCCCCGCTCCGGCAAGTTTTGACTCGAGATGGTGGGCCTGGCTAAGCACGATTGCGTAGGCAGCCGCCGGGTCATGGGAAAGATTGCGATCGCGAGCGACATGGATTTGGGTCGTCACATTCTCCGCTGCCGACGCATGCGCCCCTTGGTAGCTGGCTGCCCACTGATCGTGCGACAGGATGACGACGTTGTCCGGCGGCGCGGAGGCCTGCGCCGACGGTGGCGCGCCGACCTTCTGAAACATGCTGTCCAGATGCGGTAGGTCCACGATACCGCCGACCGTCACGTCCAGCGGGGCGCTTCCTGGCCGGGCGACTCGCACTGTGTCACCCACGCGCGCGGCGAGATTGCTCGCCGTCTGTTGCGCGAGCAAGCCCACGGGTGCGCCATTGCTCGGCAGATTAAGGCTTCCGCTCAGGAGCCGTACCTGACCGGGAAACAACGTCGCGTAACCATGCGGTACGCCGAGGACACGGGCGACACTCGTCGACTGGGCGGTCGCCGAGGCAGCGCCGGGCGCGATCGTCGTGGCGCTGAGTCCCGGGCTGGTGGCATAGCCGACCTCGGCGGCCCTCACCGTTCCCGGCTCCGCGCGCACCTTCGTCAGTACGTCGGTGGCGTTCGCGCCAGGCGCAACCTCGACCTGCCAATCGACGCCGATCCCGGTGGTGGCCTGCTTCGTCATGGTGGCCTTAGCCGAGGACATAAAGCTGCCTAGGCTCGCCAAAAGCGCGACCGCCACGGCGATACCGACCGCCGTACCGAGCAGCCTTCCGCGTTCGCGGCGGACGAGTCCGATGCACCAACTGCCGATCATCTACCTATACCTCGGTTCTGCAGGGATCCGTCGTGAATTTCCCATCGCGTAGTGCATCGTGCCGCGACACTTTGATCGTGGGTTGCTATGACGACTGCCATGCCGGACCGCGCCGCGTGTTCGAAAACGACGTCGAGCAGTTGCGCGGCAGTGCGGTGATCCACCTGCCCTGTCGGCTCGTCCGCGAGAAGCACCGAAGGTTTTGTCGCGAGGGCGCGCGCGAGGGCGACTCGCTGGGCTTGGCCTCCGGAAAGTTCTTCGGGAAGTTGGGTGCTCAGTTGGCCCAGGCCGAGCGACTCAAGCATCGCCGTGGCCTGGACGCGCGCATCTGATGCGCTCACGCCCGCAAGCACTAGTGGTAACTCGATGTTCTCGGTCACGTCTAGTGCGCTGATCAGGCTCGGCGCTTGGAACGCCACGACGACCTTGCCTGGCCGTTCGGTCGGGTGCGCGCGGAGCGCGGGCCACGTGATTACTCCGGTGTCCGGCGCGATAAGGCCCGCCATCACGTGGATCAAGCTGCTTTTACCCGATCCACTCGGACCCACCAGCGCGATCTGCGCGCCTGGCATGACCGCGCAAGAGATGTCTTTGAGCACCGTTCGCGCGGCGGTCTGGCCGTCGTAGGTGAGAGTCAAATTTTGACACTGCACAAGCGGATCGGTGCGTACTTCAGTCACGGTCATGGTTCGATCCGTCCATCGCGGAGCACTACGACGCGTCCGGCCGCAGCAGCGACCGCATCCGAATGCGTGACGACGAGGACGGCGGTCCCCGCGCCGGTTAAGTCGGTCAGCAAGTCGATCACGGTCCGTTCGCTCGTCTCGTCCAACTCGCCGGTCGGCTCATCGGCAAGAAGCAACTCCGGCCCGTTTGCGAGGGCGACCGCGAGGCCGGCACGGGCAACTTCGCCGCCGGACAGGGTTCCTGGCATGGCCGACGCGAGCTCTGCGATTCCGAGTTGGGCGAGGATCTCGCCCGCAGGCGGCTGCTTCGCCCGGCCCCGGATCGTCTGCGCGAGCACGATGTTGTCACGGACGGTCAAGTGATCGATGAGGTTATGGCCCTGTAGGAGTACGCCGATGTGCCGCGATCTGAGCACAGCACGGACCGGTTCGCCGGTCCGCGTTATCCGCTGCCCGACCACGCGGACCATACCTCCGTCGGGATCGTCCAATCCCGCGAGACAGGCGAGCAACGTGCTCTTGCCTGACCCGGACGGGCCGACCACGGCAACCATCTCCCCGGCGTCAACATTTAGCGAGACCCCTTGCAGGGCAAGCGTTTCTTCACCACCGGCGTGATAGAAGCGGTACAGGTTTGTAGCATCGAGGACAGCGCTCATTTGATTTTCAAGCTGTCGCTCATCTTCTTGTACGGATCGACGTTGTCGGCGCCCACCGGGCCGGACAAATCCATCCGCGTAACGGACCCCTTGGCACCGACCACGTAGGTCACGACGTCATTGCGGTAGACCTTTCCGGTAACTGGGTCAGGTGCACTATCGGTCTGCCACAGAACCTTGATCGCGGGACCGGCCGGAAGCGTCGCCGCGGTCACCTTGTTGACCTTCACATTCGAGGACGGCGTACCGAGCTTCGGAACTACGGTGCTCTTTACCGAGTCCACGGTGGGGGCGGATCCTGACGTCGTGCTGACGCTGACACTGTTGAGCTTGTCGGTGAACATCACACCATTCGGCAATTTCGTCGATGACCAGCCTTCGGGATGGACGAACTGCACCGCCCCGTCCGCGGACTTGTAGTCGACGTACGCGATTGTGTCGGGAATATCGCCCGGGGGATTGCTCTCTGTGGCGTGGGCGCCGGTGCTGGTGTGGGCCGCCGACGGCGATTCCGCCCCCGCGGTCTTCGTGCTGCCGCTGCACGCGCCCAGGACGCCAACGGACACGGCGACTACACCGCTTAGGACTAATAGGCGCGACTTCCGGCCTGATGGTCTGTTCACCGACTCACCCTTCGATCATGCAGCGCAGCGTTGCGCTCGCACGATGAGGATCGCTGACCGATCATGTGGATTCGATGTGATCGGGCCGCTGTCCTCAGCACGGTCTCAGCCGTCCTACGACCCGATCCGCCGACGCGCCCGCTGCTCACACCGGTGCTACTAGCAGACCTCAGGGCACCGCTTTCTACCTACCGCCGCAGTTCGACGCGAAACCGATGCGGTCGCACTCACTCGGCAATCCATACCTGTCAGTAGTTGTAGCCGCCGCCCGAGTTGGTTGACGGTGCCATGGTCGATGGCGCTGTGGAGGGCGCGGCCGACCCCGCGGGCACTTTTACGACGTGCCAAACCCCCATTAAGCCATCTCCATTGTCCTGACCGGGCGCCTTGTCGCCACTGAACAGGTAGAGCGCGTGGCCGCCGTAGGTAGCCTGCGCCGTACCGTCGGGCCGCTTCTCGGTGCTCAGCTTCGTCGACGGTATAGCCGCGTCGGTGCTGGTTGGCTGGCCCATCAACGGTGGCCAGTTCACGGCGCACTGCCCGGTACACGCGATCGTGCTTGTCGTATCCGGGTCGTAGGTATACATCGTGAAGCCCTTGCCGTCGACCAGGACGGAGCCGACTCCGGGTATTGATCTGGACGAGACCACCGCGGTCGCACTTACTGAAACATGCTGCCCCGTCTGCGATCTCGACGCCGGTTGGGACGGCGCGCCGCAAGCGGCCAATGCGAATGAGCTGGCGCCGAGGACGGCAACGACGAGTCTCTTGGTTTGTGTGTGCATCTCTACTCCGATTTTCAGCGGTGATGCCCGCATCCTGGCGAATTTGCCTACCGAGAGGCGGTTCGCGGTGCGGACCTGTCAAGCGCCACGTACGGTGCTCAACGGGTAATACGTGCCTCAACGGGCCACGGTTCAAATCTGGCCCATGACGGCAGAAACCTGCTCCTGAACGATTCCGCTCCCCAGACCGTGTTACGGGCAAACCCAGAGAAAAGAAAAATGGGACGGAGCTCATGGCCGACACCGCAAGCCAACTTCACCGGGCCGGCCGGCGGCCGCATCGCCGACCACGACGTATCGCACGTCTCGCGGCGCGCGGAATAGGGACCGGGCTGCTGGTGGTGTCGGCGTACACCCACGCGCACCTGGCCTCGCAGTACGACGTCGGACCGGCCATCACTTTGGGGCAATTGTTCATTGCTCAGGCGATTGTCACGTCGTTGGTCGCCGTGTGGCTACTCCTGCGAGATAGCACCGCGGCGTGGGCAGTGGCCACGGTAGTCATGGTCGCTAGTGCTGCCGCGGTCCTGCTCAGCGTCGTGACCAAGCTCCCGGCAATTGGCCCGTTTCCCAGTATCTACGAACCTGTGTGGTTCACCGAGAAGATCGCTAGCGCAGCGTCGGAGGTCGCGTTCGTCGTACTGGCGCTCGGGCGTGCCGCGCTCGTGCTGCGCGGTGCACGTATCCGAAAAGGCTTGTCCTAATATCCTCTTGTTTTCCTAATGGCAGTAGGAAAACGGCGATGCGTCAGTTGCCGTTGTTGCCACTGCTGGCGCTGCTGCCACTGCTGTTGCCGCTGCCGTTGCTGTTGTTGCCACCGGACGAGTTCGTCGCACTCGTCCCGGCCTCCACCTGCGGATCCGGCGGGGGGAAGTCGACCTTCGGATAGCTGTTCAGGATGTTTTGCATGGCCAGGTGCCACATCTCCGCGGGATAGCCGCCGCCGAAGCCTTCCTCGCCGGCGCCCGGCGAGGGCAGCGGATCGTTGTTGGCGGGGTTGTACGCCATCACCGACGCGACGACCTGCGGGGTGAAGCCGACGAACGTATACGACGCATTGCCCTGCGCCGTACCGGATTTGCCGGCAATCTGCCGGCCGTCACCGGTGTACGCCCGAGCCGCGGTCTGCCCCGGGTTGCCAGGCATGACGTCCTTTTGCAGGATGTTGTTGATCGTGTCCGCCACGCCCGAGGGAATGACGTCGGCGGTGCAGTTGGTACCCGGCGTGAAGTAGGGCTTCTTAGTCTTCGGGTTGACCAGCGGCTGACCGTCCGGGCCGAGGATGTCGGTGACCGGCACCGGTTCACACCTGGTGCCGCGGTTGGCGCTGGTCGCGTAGGCGACCGCGAGCCGCAGCGGGTTGGCCGAGCCCGGGCCGAGAGTGAACGACGCCTGCTGCTGCGACTTCACCTGATTGGCGATCGTCGTATCGCCGGGCGCCCACAAGCCCATCGCGGTCGCCGTGTTCACGATCGGGTCCATATTGCCGATCTGGTCTTCGAGCCCGACGAAGTAGGTGTTCTCCGACTGATAGAGCGCCTTCCACAGCGGCAGGTTGTCGCCGTACTTGCCGGCGTTATTGACGACGTACGGTTTGCCGTTGTTCTTGAACTTCTTCGAGGTGTACGGCGCATTCGCCCCGGTGACGAAGTTGGTCCCAACACCCTCTTCGAGCCCGGTGACAGCGGTGAACAGCTTGTACGTCGAACCCGCGCCCTCGCCCGGCACCGTCGGATAGTTAACCGATGTCTGGCTCGGATCGTTGGCGTTGTTGCCGAACCGCCGATTCACCGCCAGCGCGAGGACCTGGCCATTCGTGGCGTCCAGGACGTCCATCATCGCCAGCCGCTGATCGTCGAGCCCGAAAATACTGGAGTTGCGGCCCAGCGCCGAACTCGCGCCGAGGATGCCGTTGGTCGCGGACTCCTGGAACGACGGCTGGAACGACGTCTTGATCGTCAGCCCTTGTTCCTTGAGCACGGTATCGGGGATGCCGAGCGTCTTGGTCAAGTAGGTCCACAGGTAGTCGCAGAAAAACCCGCCATTGCTTGGCGCCTCGGAGCACGAACGCGCCGGCTTGGATCCGGGGTTGAGGACGATCGGCTTCTTCATCGCGTCGTCGGCGTCTTGCTCGCTCACATCGCCGTTCTTCGCCATCGCGGCCAGGACGGTGTCGCGGCGTACCTTCGCGGCCTTGGGATTGTTGAAGGGATCGAATTTCGTCGGGTTCTGCACGATCCCGGCCAGCAGCGCCGCCTGGTCGAGGGTCAACTGCGCCGGCTCGACGCCGAAGTAGGTGATCGCGGCCGCCCGTACGCCGTACGCACCGGCGCCCATGTTCATCAAGTTGAGGTACTTCTCGAGGATCTGATCCTTCGACAGCTTCTTCTCGAGCTCAATCGCGATCTTGGCCTCCTTGAGCTTCCGGGCGATGGTGTCCGCGGTCGCTGCCTTCTGCTCGGCCGGCGTCTTCGCCTGGTACAGAAGTGTGTTTTTGACCAACTGCTGCGTGATCGTAGAGCCGCCCTGCGACACGCCCCCGGTCATGATGTCCTGGAGCCCCGCCCGGAGTGTTCCCGCGGTGTCGATACCGCCGTGCTGGTAGAACCGTCGGTCCTCGATCGCGACGATGGCCTTGGGCACCCACTTGCCCATCTGGGCCAGCGGGATCGGCGTGCGGTACTGGTTGTAGTAGCTCGTCAGCACACTGCCATCGGCGGCGAGCACGGTGCTCACCGTTGATGGCGTCTGCGCGTCGAAATTGGCGGACACATCGGCCACCACGGTCGCGCCGCTCTTCGTGGCGAGGCCGGCGCCACCGACCGCAGGAAAAAGCATTAACGCAACAACGACCCCGCCACAGGCGATTGCAACGACGAGCTTAACGAGAGCTAACGGCTTCGGGGACTGTGTCACTTAAGCGAAAATACGCCGCGCCATGTGAGGACCGCATGGGATAACGCTTACCACCAGCGGTGATGGCTCACAGTGAGGTCCGAAACTGAACCAACTCTCAGGAAGCCACTCGCCGTGCCCTCGCGTGGGTCGACGCTCATCGTCAACCGTAACGCCTGTATCGCATGTATATATTCGGTGTTTTGTTTTGCTGAGCGCCCGGATCAGCAGACTACCCACGGGTCGCATACTCGAAGTATCGAAAACGACGCGCAAGAACCCAGTTCCGGCGAGGACTCGTCCAATGTCCACAGGACAGAGGCGAGCACCCCGCCGTCATCGCTCAGCACCCAGATCCGGGCGAGCGTGCGGAGGCGGCTGACCGGCGTACTCACGAGCGTGCGACACCGACCATGGCACGTGCTCGAAGTAGTCGTCGGTTTCGTGATGCGGTGGGCCCTGCGCCTCGCACTGCCCCTCGCCGGCGCCGCCGCGATGCTGCACCTCTTCCCGTATCGCGCGGTCGCCGGCGGCGTGCACTTCAGCGTCCAAGGAACGCTGCTCACCCGGCCCGGGCTCAGCGCCGACACCACAATCGGCAACTGGTCATTCCCGCACGTCGACGGGCTGCCCATCGGCGTGCACATCAGTCCCGAAGCGGTCGACGTCGTACGCCTCGCCGGGGCCGCCACGCGGAACGGACCGTCGTACGTCCAAGGTTTGCAGGCGGACATTCAGCGGCAGATTCCGACAATCGCGGTGTGGCTGTTAGGAGAAATGCTGATCGGCGTCCTTGTCGGACTAGCTGTGGCCGTGTCGGTGAGCTTGTCCGTGCGTTATCTACGCCGGCAGGCACACCGCACCAACGAACTACGGATCCGCTCCTTGCAGTTCGCGGTCGCCACGCTGGTGATCGCGCTCGTCGCCGGATACGGCGCGATCACCTACAACCGCCGCTGGCTCGACACCTCGCAGGTCACCGGGACACTCGCCGCTCTCCAACTGTTTCCCGGAAAGCTGCAGGACTACTACAACCAGCAGAGCAAGGCCACCGACGTCGTCCACGCCATCGCCGGCATCGAGCAAAGCCTGCAGCAGAATATCGACGCGGCCGCGAGCGCCGAGACGTCGTACAACATCATGTTCATCTCGGACATGCACCTCGCCGCGACGTACCCACTCGTGCAGCAGTACGCCGCCAACTTCGCGGTCAAACTCATCATCAATACCGGGGACGAATCCGAGTTCGGCACGGCTGCCGAGATGACGCCGACGTACCTCGATCAGCTCAAAACCCTCACCGCCAAGGTCCCGATGATCTGGCTCGCCGGCAACCACGACTCACCGGCCACCGTCCAGATAATGCGCTCGATTCCCGGCGTAACCGTGGTGGGGACGAAGAGCGCAGACGGCAGCGGGTTTGGGGTAGGCGCGCAGAAACTCAACGCATTCGGCCTCACTATCGCTGCGCTTCCGGATCCGCGGGTCTACGGCGGATCGGGCGCATACGGGTCGGACAAACCGAGCGTGGTGACGCCGCTCGAGCAGCACGCCGTCAACGGCGCCGTCAAAGACGTCGCGCACTCGTCCGTCTTCGACATCTTCGCGACCCACGAGCCGGTCGCCGCCGCCCAGCTGGACGCGGACCTACCCGGTCAGATCCGGCAGACGAACGCCGGGCATCTTCACGCGCAAAACAAGGACAGCGAGGTCCAGCAAAAGGGCCACCCGATCACGCTGGTCGAAGGATCGACCGGCGCCGGCGGTCTCGACGCGATCAATACCGGCACCGCGCCCCCGCCGGTCGAGTTCAGCATCGAGTCCGTCGCGGTGAACTGTCAATTCACCAAGCTCGTCCGCTTTCAGATCAATCGATCTGGAAGCGACACCGCGGAACCGACCGCGAATGCCACCAGCCAAAACGTCTCGGCGGTCACGATCACTCTCGGCAGCCAGAAGATCCAGAGCGGTCGCGAATGCGCTGTCTCGCAAGGGATCGGCGTACCGACGGCGATCGGTACCAATAACTAGCCGCGAGCCAACGCGTGCTCCACCCGCCGCGCAGCCTGCTGCAGTTGGGCTGGTTCGGTGGAATCGAAGTCTTGCGCGCGCACCGTGGAGCGCAGCCGCTGAAGTTGATCGCGCACCACGCCCCGCTCGCCGATCGGCACCCGCCACGCTAGTTCGTGCAGTAGTGACATGACGACCGTCCGGACAGTCTGTCACGCAGACCTCAGCGGAGCTTGGAAGCGCCGCAGTGCATCGCGCTCCGGGTAGCAACGGCCGCGTCCGCGTCGCTACGCACTTTCACGCTTCGATAGCGTGGCACCCGAGCAATGAGGAGCGCCAATGCGTCGTCTTTACCCCGCCCCCGCCGACGAGATCGATCTGGCGGACATTTACCCGGTTCCCTCCAGCGAGGGTCGCTATGTGCGCGTCAACATGGTCTCCAGTGTCGACGGTGCAGCCACCGTCGATGGCCGGGTCGGCGCACTCACCAGTGCCGCGGATCAGGCACTGCTGCACCGGCTTCGCGAGATCGCCGACGTCGTACTCGTCGGCGCCGGCACGGTACGCGCCGAGGGATACGGCCCGATCGAGCTGTCGGAGGAAACGCAGCAGGCCCGTATCGCCGCCGGACAGGCCGCCTGCCCGCCACTAGCAATCGTCACAGGCACCCTGAGACTTGATCTCGCTGCGCCGCTGTTCACCGAGGCCACGACTCGCCCCATCATCCTGACCGCCAAGAGCGCTCCGCAGGAACAACGTGACGCTGCGGCCGAGGTCGCGGACGTCGTCATCGCCGGCGAAGAGACGGTTGACCTGATGGCAGCGATCGATGCCCTGAAGGACCGCGGCCTGACGCGGGTGCTGTCCGAAGGTGGCCCGCACCTGCTCGCGCAGTTGCTTGCGGCGGGGCTGCTCGACGAACTCTGCCTCGCCATCGCCCCGCTTGCCGCTGGCGAACAACGTTTACGCGTCACCGCCGGACCTGCGCTTCAGGTGCCCGCGACCCTGCATCTTGCGCATGTGCTCGAAGAGGACGACTACCTATTCATGCAGTACAACTCGCGTTAGCGGCTCCGGCGTACTTGTTCTTCATTTGTGCCGGCCCTTACCTAAACCCTTGCGATGCGGCCTGGGCGCGCCCGCGGAGCGCCCAGGCCGGGTGTAAGGATGAACGTATGCCGCTCTCCTCAGATCTCGTCGGCACTACCGGCGCCCCGTTCTCCAGCACCATCGACGCGCGATGGGCGATGAACTTCGCCGCCGGCATCGATGACGTCACGCCGATCCTCTACGACACGACCTCCGACGCGCTGCCGATCCACCCGATGGTGCTGGGCTACCCGGAGTGGGAGGCGACAAAGCGCGGACGCGAGCTCGCCTCGCTGACGCCCGAAGAACACCGCCGCGGCGTACACGTCCGGCACGACATCCGGCTCCATCAACCGCTGCGGGCGGGACTGGAACTGACGACGACCCCCGAGATCGTCGGCGCGTACCGGCACCGGGCCGGGGCCTACCTCGCGCTGCAACACCAGACTCACACTCTCGCAGGCGAACCAGTGGCGACGACGTTTTATGGCAGCATTCACCGCGGCACCGATACCGTCGGCGACGACGTGATTCCCGCGCTCGAGGAACGCCCATCGACGCCGCCGGACGCTGCGACTGGACCCGCTCTCGAACTGTCCATTCCGGCGAACGCCTGCCACGTCTACAGCGAGTGCGCCCGGATCTACAACCCGTTTCACACCGACCTGCGGGTCGCTCATGAGGTCGGTCTCGATGGGCTGATCCTGCACGGCACCGCCACCCTCGCGCGCTCCGTGGCCGCGATTACCGGCGTACTTTACGGCGGCGATCCGTCGACGATCACCCGGATCGCGGGCGACTTCAAGGGCATGGTCGTCGTGCCCACCTCACTGACGCTGACCTACTCGCGTTTTGTCGGAGCCGACGGTGCCGACACGGTCACGTTTGAGGTTCTCAACACCGCAGGCGACCGGGCTATCTCTGACGGGCTCATCGAATACGGCGGGTGACTGCGCTTGCGGTCACCGTTTAGTCGCGCAGTTGATACACGTGCGGGCAATCGGGCGCGCGTCGAGTCGCGCCGGCGCGATCTGCGCGCCGCAGGATTCGCACACGCCGTACTTGCCGTCACTGATCTTCTGTGCGGCGTGCGCGATCTCCCTCAGCTGAAGCTCGGCCTGGTCGATTAAGGCACCCAGTTGCGAACGTTCGAACGCGATCGTCGCGCCCTCGGGATCGTGTTCGTCATCGGCATTCGATCCTTCGGACGCCGCGACCATCCCGTCAAATCCCGCGCGCATCTCCGCGATCCGTTGCTCGGTGGCGGCCCGCTGCTCATCGAGACGGTCAGCGATCCGGGACTCGTCGTACGTCGGGTCGCCGTTGCTCATCACACCAGATTAGTCGCCGTTGAAGGGTCGCATGCCAAGACGCTCGACGACGTGTCGTCCAATCGCCCGGGCTGCGGTGGCTCAGGCTGTCGGTACGCCGGTGGCGAGGTCGGCCACGATGGCCGCCGCCGGTTCGACCTGACGCACCCGCTCCGCGCTCACTCCGGCGTACGTCGCCAGCGCCAGCAGATCCCCGGTCATGCCGATCAACGGCGGCGTGTAGTCGAAACGGCGAATCGGCACGCCCGACGCCGTGTGCGCGATGATGTCTCGATTGCGTTCGGACGTCGCGCCGAGCGACTCATACATCGCGGTCGTGCTGTTGCTCAATGTCCGGTGCGGCGCCCCGACCCAGCCGGCATCGAAACAGTCCGTCGTGTAGACCGTGTCGCCGACCTTCGCGGCGACGATCGCGTCCTTGTAGTCCTGATGCGCGCGGGACTCCTCCGATGCCGCGAACCGCGTGCCGACCCACACGCCACAGGCGCCGAGCTCGAACGCGTGACGTACGTCGTCGGCGGTGGCGATCCCGCCGGCAGCGACGACCGGCAGACCAGTCGCTTCGCGGACCGCAGGCACCAACTCGTTTAATGGGGTGGTGCCGCGAATGTGGCCGCCGGCCTCGATGCCTTGCGCGACGAGTACGTCGACGCCCGCGTCCCGCGCGGCGAGCGCGTCGGCAACATCACCGACTGTGTGCAGGTGGATCACGTCGTGACGGATGTGCGGCCGGATCCGTGCCGGATCGCCGTAGAACGTCGAGATGATGCGAACACCCTGGTCCTGAGCGACCTCAACCCCGGCGGCGACGTCGAAGTCGAGGATGAAGTTGCAGCCCAGCGCTTCGGCCGGCCCCGACGAGAGTCTGCGGACCTGCTCGATCGTGCGCGGCAGCCGATCGGGATT
Source organism: Antricoccus suffuscus (assembly GCF_003003235.1). Classification (NCBI taxonomy): domain Bacteria; kingdom Bacillati; phylum Actinomycetota; class Actinomycetes; order Geodermatophilales; family Antricoccaceae; genus Antricoccus; species Antricoccus suffuscus. The sequence goes on along the minus strand of NZ_PVUE01000001.1, from coordinate 98,250 downwards.
GAGTTCGGAGGCGGCCAGCATGCCGAGACCTCCGGCGCCGATCACGGCGGCAATGAGGCTGGGCTGACTGACCGGGCCCATCGGCGCTTGGATAATCGGTAACGCGGAGGCGAGCGGCCACGGGTTCGGCGAGTTAGACAGGGTCATATTTCGGATGCTACGCCCACGATCGAACGATGAACCGTGCTTAAAATCGACTGTGTGGAGTGAAAATGTACGCTGGCGTACCGATTTCTTCCACGCAAGCCGAGAGTCCCGACAATTCGACGGGGATTAACCGATTCTGATGACGGGTCGGCCGATCACCGTGCGGTCCCCGATCGACGCGAGAGCTTTCGGCGCATCGGCGAAGTCGTATCTCGTCGTCAACGGTTTGATCTCGCCCTTCGCATACAGGTCAAGCAGGGTGTTGTGCACTTTGAGGCGGTAGTCGAGGTCGTCGCGAAACGGCCGCATCCGGAATCCGATGATCGAATAGTTCTTGAGCAGCGCGTGGTTCACCGGCGCCTGCGGGATGTCACCACTTGCGAATCCGACGACGAGCAAGCGGCCTTCCACCGCGATGCAGCGGCGGGACCGGTCGAAGACGTCGCCGCCGATCGAGTCGTAAATAACGTCCGCACCGCGGCCGCCGGTGAGTTCTTTGACCCGCGCCACGAAGTCTTCCGCGGTGTGGTCGATAACGTGGTCCGCGCCGAGTTCTGCACAGATCGCGACCTTGCGCGCACCGCCCGCCACCGCGATGACCGTCGCGCCAGCGGATTTGCCCAGTTGTACCGCGGCGGAACCGATGCCACCACTCGCGCCGTGCACGAGGAGTGTCTCGCCTGCCTCGAGCCCCGCGCGGCGGAACATGCCGACGTACGACGTCTGGTAGGCAACAAAGAGCGCGGCTGCGTGGTTGGCGTCCATATCTGGCGGAACCGGAAGTATCTGATCGGAGTCGGCCGCTACATACTCCGCGAGATGCCCCTTGTGCGCGTGCCCGGACACGACGATGACCCGATCGCCCACCTTCCATGGACCTGCATCTTGGCCGACGGCCTCGACCCGGCCGGCTCCTTCGCCGCCGATCACAAACGGAAGCGGCGGCTTCTCGTGGTAGAGGCCCTGCGCCATCAGGTAATCCGGAAACCCGACGCACGCCGCCTCCATGCGCACCAAAGTCTGCGAGTCCAAGATCGTGGGTTGCTCGACCTCCGCCAGCGTGAGAACTTCCGACGGGACGCCAAGTCCTGATACCTGCCATGCCTTCATGTGACTCCTTAAAGTTCGACCAGAAGCAGAGACTCTGATTGCGTTAGTTCTCGACACCCTGCAGTTCGTATTGCTTCCACCGTAGGATCCGGCGTTCAACCAACCGCATCACACCCGAGAAGATCGTTGCCACGACCACCAGGAGCAGCAGAGTCGCGAAGAAGTCCTCGGTCCGGTACGACGTGAGTGCCAGCTGGAGCACCGCACCAAGCCCGGACGAACCGGACAGCATCTCGCCCACGACGGCCGAAAGAAACGCATAAGTCAGCGCGAGCTGGAGACCGGCGAAGGTAGTCGGTACGGCGGACGGAAGGACGAACTTGCGGAACAGCGTGAAGCGCTTTGCCCCGAGAGTCTTCGCCAGCAGCAAGTGATCGCGGTTGGCGTTTTGGAGACCGGCGTAAGTGTTGAAGGTGACGATGAAGAAGCATAGTGACACGACGAGCACGATCTTGGACATCGATGCCAGACCGAACCACAAAACAAACAATGGTGCAAGCGCCAGCCTGGGAAGGTTGTTGAACGCCGTGAGATACGGCTGGACTACGGCGTTCAACAACGGGATCTGATACATCAGGAGCCCAGCACCGATCCCGAGAATGGCGGCGATCGCAAACCCGACAAGCGTTTCGTACAGAGTGGTTCCCAGCTCGCCAACGAGTTCTCCGGAAATCATCGAGTGCCAGAAGGCCGCTGCGATCGACGACGGTTTGGAGACGTAGAGCTCCTCGACGATTCCGGTGCGCGCGGCGATCTCCCAGACCGCCACGATCAGCACAAACACCGCTATCTGCAACGGAAATACGATCCGTCGCTGTTCGTGAAGTCGGCGCCTTGGCTTGGTGAACGAGCGCGTGGGTGTCGGACGGTCATCGGGAGTGGCGGCGCTCGAGGTAGGTTTCGCCTCTGTTTGCATCATCATGATGCCGCCACCTTCACGAATGCGCTGTCCTCAATAACCTCTTCACGAAGGTCGCTCCAGATCGTCTCGAAGATCTGATGGAACCGGTCGTTACCCTGCAGATCGAGCATGGAGCGCGGCCGTGGGAGGTCGATCTCGTGAATCGACTTGATCCGCCCCGGTCGGCGCGTCATGATCACCACCCGATCGGCCAGACCTACAGCTTCAGTCAGATCGTGGGTGATCAGTACGACGGTCATCCGCCGTCGTTCCCAAGCCTCGAGAAACGCGTCGTGCACCTGAATCCGTGTTTGCGCGTCGAGCGCCGAGAACGGCTCGTCCATGAGCAGAATCTCGGGCTTCGTCGCGAACGAGCGGGCCAGCGCCACCCGCTGACGCATGCCGTGCGAGAGTTGCGCGCCGTACGCACCAGTGAAATCGCCGAGTCCCATAACGCCGAGGGCCTCAGTAGCGCGCGTTTCGCGTTCATGCACCGAGACGCCTTGGATCTCCAGTCCGAGCGCTGCGTTTCCTAGCGCAGTGCGCCACGGTAGTAGCGAGTCTTTGGCCAGAACGTAGCCGACTTCAGGGTCGCCGGCCCGCGGCTGATGACCAAGCACGCTTACGTCGCCCTCGAGCGGCTTGTCCAGGCCCGCCATGGCGTTGAGCAGCGTCGTCTTCCCACAGCCGGACGGCCCTACGATCGCGAGAAACTCGCCCTTTTCGACCGTCAGATCGATGTCCTGAAGTGCGTGCACGACACCGGATTTGGGAGTGGGGAACCAATGTGATGCTTTAGTGACTTTGATTGCTGGCACGGGATCTCCTACTTCAGTAGCTTCTGGACATCGTCCGTCGATTTCACGACCGCGGAGCTCACCCATGCAGATGACTTCGGCATCGTCGTATCACGGAACTCCTTTTCCATTGCCGTCCAAGTTTTGGCGTCCTTGTCCGTGAACTGGATGTTGTACATCGGTATGGATCGCTTGACATAGCCAGTGAACTGTTCGTCAGAAAGCGTTTTGATGTAGTACGGGGATTTCTTGAGGATACTGACGAGCTTGTCGAAATTCCCCGGCTCATTCATCCAGTCGATCGTCAGCGCGAAGGCCTTCTGGACTCCGGTGACGGCCTTGGGATTCTTCTCGGCCCAGCTGCTGTCGACCCACGCTTGCAAATACGAGAAGGTCCCCATGTAGTCCTGTAGTTCGGATGGGTAAATGTCCTGGGGTTGTACGGGGTTGACGAAGCTGAACAGCTCGGGCAGACCACTCGCCACGAGTGACGCGGTGGGTGAATCACTTGCACAGCTACCAGCGACCTTGCCGCTCGACATGGCCGCTGCGGTTCCTTGCCCGGATCCGGTGGCGACCCAGTTGATGTCCTTGTCCTTCACCCCGGCGGCCCGAAGCGCAATCTGGCACATCGCCTGATCGGCGCCACCCAACGCGATGACCCCGACGGTCTTGCCTTTGAGTTGAAGCAGCGAGTCCGGCCATTCTTTGCCGGCCATGTCGGCGGTTCCCGTCAGCGCGGGGTAGGCGGCCTTGTATCCGCTGATCACCTCAAGCTTCTTGCCCTTGACGAGCACCGGTCCGGTCAGCGTGGGATTCAGGGCCGCAACATCGACCGAGCCGGCGAGTATGGCGTTTACAGCCTGCGGACCATTCGAGACGTCTTTGATTTCCGCATCGATGCCGGCTTTCTTGAAATTCCCCAGTTCCTTCGTCAAGTAGTTGAGGTACTCGGAACCGCCGGTGTACTCCTGAAGTACAACATGATTGTCGCCGCCCGATGAGTCGTCCGAGCTGCACGCGGCAAGCCCCGCGACGCTCACGGACATAATCGCGAGGGCGATGGTCGCCCTGTACGAATGACGTTGTTCTCCTGTGCGCGTGAACATTGGACTCCTTCTGCTAGGCAGATCATTCCATTTCGCAGGCGTGCTACCCATCGATACTCGAGCGCCCGCCGGTTGCGCATTGATGAAACGCTAATATTGATCTGTCGTATACAGATCTATTGATCTTGTAACCATTTTGAGATGTTGGTTGAGTGAGCAACATGCAGTACTAGCAAGAAACGACTGTGGCAAGGCGAACTGGCTATGTCGGCTCGAGGAATTTGACAGCGTGCGCCGGCAATGTCAGAGAGGGCGTCGAATGGTTTGGATCAGCCCAGAGCCTCGCGGGTCTGGGCCACTAGGTCGCGCATGATGTCCGCGACCGTGGTGCGCTCGTTGAAGTAGGCAACACTTTGGCCGGCCGGCGTGTGCATGAGCTCTTGGACCTCGGCCCGGTCAACGGCACCGAGGAAGTCGCCGACGACGATGTCCTGCAGCGGCATCCGCAGCGGCGTTGGCGCGCCATCCGCCTCCCACTCGGCGGTCCACGAGGTACGGATCTGACGTAACGTCTTACCGCTGTCCGCCCGCGAACGCATGGTGTCCCCTGAACCGGCGGCCTGCAGTTTCTCGAAGATAACAGGGTGCACGGCCTCCTCCTCGGAGAACAGCCATGCCGTACCCATCCAGACGCCCACCGCGCCGAGAGCGAGGGACGCGGCAATGTGCCTCCCGGTCGCTACCCCGCCAGCGGCAATCACCGGCACCGTCCCGGCCGCGTCGACGACCTGCGGGACAAGAGAGAACGTGCCGATATCGCCGGTATGCGCGCCGGCGTCGTACCCCTGGGCGACGATGAGTTCAGCTCCCGCATCGATCGCGCGCTGGGCGTGCACGGGTGTGCCGACGAGCGCAACGACACGCTTGCCCCGCTGTTTTGCCCTGGTGATCGCCGCTTCCGGGCTCCCGACGCCCATCGCGAACACATCGACGTCCGAGTTGAGGATCTCGCGCAGCTGAAGCTCGGCCATGTCCTCGGAGCGCACGAACCGGCTACGCATGCCGGTCTGACCGTCATCGGGCACGTCGTACTTCTCCCGCAGACCGTTGATGAAGGCGCGATGCTCATCGGGTATCTGCGCTTCCATCGCGGCGCGGTCGTCAGTGGCCGGCATCCCCTTGGGCAGCACCAGATCCACACCGAAGGGACGCTCACCTACCTGCTTTCGGATCCGCCTGAGTCCATCCCGGATTTCCTCCGGCGTACTACGGGTCGCGCCCCAAATACCCACGCCACCCGCGTTGGAGACTGCGGCCACCACTGCCTCGGAGTGACTGAAACCGAATATCGGGTATTCGCACCCGAGCTCCTGGCACAGCGGGTTCGACTCGAATTTGTCCACGGATGCACTTCCTTTGATGAACGGAACGAATTGTCTACTGGTAGACGGCTATTAGCGAACCGTCAAATCATGCAAACTAGGTATAGCCAAGGCGTTCGGATACCGCTAGCATGACACAGGTCGTTCTATCTGTGCCAGATATATATGACGTTGCCCGCAGTTTACGTCTCACGAATCGATGGTCCATTGGATACAGCTCAGCGCTCCGGCGCACTCAGCAAGATCTTCAACCCGCGGTCGATCGCGGTCGTCGGAGTGTCGCCCGACCGCGAACTTAGCTGGGGTCGTAGGACCGTCGACCAGATCCTGAACTCTCGGTACACCGGCGAACTCACCGCCATCGGCAAGCGCGCCGCCCCGGACAGCCGCGCAAAATGGGCTCTCTCCCTGAGCGACATGCCGGAGGTGCCTGATCTGATCGTGGTCGCGGTCCCGGCGAGCGCAGCCGTTGGCGTCGTCAAAGAAGCGCATGACCTTGGGGTGGGAGGCGCGATCGTCTACAGCTCGGGCTTCTCCGAAATGGGGACGGAGGAAGGCGCCGCACTCGAACGGGCGCTGATCGAGGCCGCCGGCGACATGCCGTTCCTTGGCCCCAACTGTCTGGGGATCGTCAACAAACAGATCGACCTTTCCATCACCACGACGGTGTACGTCGTGCGGCCGGCCCAACCTGCCGGTCCGGTCGCAATCGCGACGCAGAGTGGGGCGCTCGGATTCGTTCTCGCCGACCTTCTTGATGGCGCGGGCATCGGGTACTCCAGCTACGCCAGCGTGGGCAACAGCAGCATGGTCGACGCTACGGCGGCGGCCGCGGAAATACTCACTCACGAGAGCACCCGCGTCGTCGTCGTCTATCTCGAAGGCAGTATCAACGCGGTCGGCCTCGCCGAGCTCGGGGATCGCGCACGGGAAATGGGCAAATTCGTAGTGGCGCTCAGCGTAGGCCGCTCGGCCGCGGGCCAGCGGGCTGCCTTATCGCACACCTCAGCCGCGGCCGGCGATCACCTGCTTCTGGAGGCGCTGTGCCGCCAGCACGGCATCACGTTGGTCGGCAGCGATGAAGACGTTGTCACCGGTGTCCTCGATGCGCTGCGCAACCGGCCACTTCCGCCCAACCCGAACATCTGCATCCTTACCATGTCCGGCGGCGCCGGTGGTTTACTCGCAGATGGCTTCGCCAACCTCAACGTCCGGGTCGACCCCCTCAGGCCCGAACTGATCCAGGCAATTCGGGACATGGGCATTCGAGACGCCGGCGTCTCCAACCCGGTTGATCTCGGCGGCAACTTCATCACCCTGATCGACAAACTGCCAGACCTCATCGCGCTCATCTGCGCCCAGCAAGACATCGACGGTCTCGTTCTATACCTCACTTTCGGCGACCGCGCGATGGAGCACTACCAGAAGCTCGCCACGATAATTGGCGGCGCCACCAAACCGTCCTGGTTCATCTGGGCCTGCCCACCGCAAGGCGCCGTCGAGGAACTTGGGATGCCGGGCGTCGTCTTCACCACCACAGCTGGGTTCCTTCGGCACATCGAGGTCGCGACAGCCGCGCACCCACCCTCCGCCGTCATCGAGGCACCAGCGTCTCGCAAGGTCGGACTACGTGAAGGCACCAGCGTGCTCACCGAAGTCAAGGCGTCCGCGCTGACGACCGCAGCGGGAATCCGGCATGTGGACACCGCAAGTTCCGCCGATCCTCTTGACGTCGTGCGGCAGGTCGAGAAGCGAGGATGGGAAGGACCGTTCGTCCTGAAGATCGATGCCTCGGACATTCCACACCGCGCCAAAGCCGGCGCATTGCGCCTGGGCGTCACCCGCGAAATCCTCCAGGAGGGGCTGGAATCACTTAGCGAAGTCGCCGGCACTCTCTCGACCGACCCAGACTGCGTGCTTGTTGCACAACCCATGCTCGCCCATTCGCATGAGATCGCGCTCGGCTTCGTCCGAGACGAAATCTTCGGGGCATCGCTCATCGTAGGAATGGGCGGTGCCGACGCGGAGAACCCGCATGCTGCACGCCGCGCCCTGCTCCTGCCGACCAGCCGCGACGAGGCGAGGAGTCTCGCGTCCTGGGCTTCAGTCGCCCTCGACGTACCCCGTGACGAGATAGAGTCGGCGATCGTAGGGCTCGGTGACCTCATCGAATCGCATCCGGAGTACGCCGAGATCGACATCAACCCGATCATCGTGCACGAGGGCCATCTCGTGGCGGTCGATGCGCTGATCATCATCAACGACTGACCCGACGTACGACAATTAGGGAGTAGGACGATGGATATCCTTGAGTACGCCGACAAAGTCTGGCGCCAAGAGTCCGACGCGATGGCCTATCACAATGGCGATCTACGAGAGCATGGCCTACACGCGATCACCGACGGCGTGCACATGTGGCCAGCGTTCGGCAACGTGTATGTCTTCGAGACCGACGACGGGCTGCTGATGTTCGACGCCGGTTCGGCCGACACCGCCCGGGCTCTGTTCGACGCCACACGCAAACTATCGGCCGAACCGCTGCGGCACGCGGTCTATTCGCACGGGCACGTCGATCACATCTGGGGCACGAAAGGCTTCGACCAGGAGGCCGACGCCAACGGCTGGAACCGACCCACAGTAGTGGCACACTCCGCGGTCAAAGACCGATTTGATCGCTATATATCGACAAACGGCTACAACACGGTCATCAACCAGCGCCAGTTCCAGGCCCCCGACCTTCGCTGGCCGAAGACTTACCGCTACCCAGACACCACCTACGACACGCGAATGACGCTGTCTCAAGGTGGACTGGTAGCTGAGCTGTCGCACGGGTACGGCGAGACTGACGACGCGACGGTTGCGTGGTTCCCGCAGAAGAAGGTCGTCTGCGTAGGTGATTTCTTCATCTGGTCCAGCCCCAACGCCGGTAATCCACAGAAGGTGCAGCGCTATGCCTTGAAGTGGGCTGAAAAGCTGCGCGAGATCGCCGGCCTCGGTGCAGGGTTCCTGCTGCCCGGACACGGACTTCCCATAGTCGGCAAGGACCGGATCGTCGAGGCGATGACGACTTCCGCGGAGTACCTCGAGCATCTGCACGCCAGCACGATGGAACTTCTCAACAGCGGCGCGACCCTCGATACGGCGTTGCATTCGGTCGACGTACCGGAGAAGTTCCTGGACAAGCCATACCTGCGGCCGTCGTATGACGAACCCGAATTCGTTGTACGCAACGCGTGGCGGCTCTACGGCGGCTGGTACGACGGCGATCCATCTAATCTCAAGCCCGCTCGGCGGTCGGTTTTGGGTGAATCGATAGCCACGCTAGCTGGCGGCGCCGACGCACTTGCCGCGACGGCGCGACGCGAGCTCAACGACGGCGACGAACGTGTGGCGGCGAAGCTCATCCAGCTCGCTACCGATGCCGAACCGGACAATCTCGACGTGCACGCAATCCGCGCAGAGATCTTCGGCGAACTCCGAAAGCGCGCCACCTCGACGATGTCGAAGGGCGTTTACGCCTGGGCGGTCGCCGAATCTACGGCAAAGATCCAGGGCCGCGACACCCTGGATCTGATCCGCGAGAACTCCGAGGGCAAGTTCCGTCTCATGTAGCCAGTTCTCAAGTCTGTCTGGCCCAGTGATTACTTCTGGGGGCCGCGGGCCGCCGCGATCCGGGATTCAAAGTCGCCGGCTGCGGCAGCGGTTGACACCACGCTGGCCTTCATGTTTGCGGCACCGTCATTGGGATAACCGGCGACCCGGTCCGCCATCTCCTGCGCGGTGGTCAGGACGTCCGCGTCGGCGACGACTTTGGCCGGCACACCGAGCGACGGCAAGGCTGCGCCCGGGTAACGCTCGCCGCTCAACGTCAAACGGAGCGCTGTCGCGGTACTAAACTTCTGCGTCAGCCAGGCAACGTTGGCAGGAGCGAGGACGCCCATCGAGGCTTCGCTGATCTGGAGGAACGAGGTCTCGCCAATCACCAGAAGGTCGCAGCCCAACGCCAGCCCGGATCCGGCGTTGATGGCGTAGCGTTCGACGGCCGCGATCGTCGGCGTACGCATGCTCGCTAGCAGGTCGTGCACCTTGCCGATCGCCGCACCCATCTCGGCCCCGACCCCACTGTCTTTGAGGTCGATACCGGAACAGAACGCGCCGCCAGCCCCATGCAGTACGACGCAGCGCACTTCAGGATCGCTTTCGGCGTCGGCAAATGCGTCGTGCAGCGCCTCTGCGGTCGCCGGCACAAGTGCGTTCTTCCGCTCCGGGCGGTTGATCGCGATATCCGCACGGCCGCTTAGCTTGGTGATGACAATCGAGTTGTCGTTGCTCATTTGGGGAGTCCTAACACGCGTTCGCCGATGATGTTTTTCTGGATCTGGTTGGTGCCGCGGGCGATGCGGCGGCCAGGGCTCTCCAGCATCGCCCGCTGCAAGCCCGTGAGCTCGTAGCCGTCACCGTCGGGTCGGCGAATTCCGGAGTCCTGCAGAAGTTCAGCTGCTAGCCGGCCGAACCCGACGTGAAACTCAGACCAGTTGATCTTGTCCACGGCCAACAGGCCAGCCGACGAGACGCCGTCGCGGAGCTCGTCGGCGACGCGCTGCCCGTTGTACTTCATGAGCTGAATCTCGATGAACGGGTCGACCAGCCGGGCCAGGTTCTCCTCATCCAGTAGACCGTGCTCGTCGAGACGACCTACCAGGTCTACGAACTCGCGCTGATAGCCAAGATATTGAGTAGTCACCTGCCCGGCGCGCTCGGCGCCGAGCGTGGTCATCGCGACTTTCCATCCGTTGTGCAGCCCGCCGACGACCTCATCGAGCGAGACGATGGTGTCGTTTAATGTCAGGTGGTTGAACCCGTAGTCGCCGGGCATCATCCGGATCGGTTCGACTCGTACGCCGTTGTCGACGATGTCCGCGAGCACGTAGGAGATGCCGCGATGCGCGCTGGCGTCGGGGTCCGAGCGCACGAGCATGAAGATCCGGTTCGCGTTGTGCGCACCTGACTGCCAGATCTTCTCGCCGTTGACGACCAGCCGATTACCGTCTAGCGACGCCCGCGTCTGGATGTGCGCGAGGTCCGATCCGTGCTCGGGCTCGGAAAAGCCCTGACAGTAGCGATCTTCGTCGGACAGGATTCGCGGCAGCAGCTTGTCCTGCTGCTTAACGGTGCCGTGTTGAAGTAGCGCGGGCGCGAGCAGGGACTCACCCATCCCGAGCGTGGTCCGCGGTACGCCGGCCCGCGCAAACTCTTCGTTGACGATCATGCAGCCGAAAACGTCGAGCTCGCGGCAACCGAACCGCTGCGGCCAGGACAGGCACAGCCATCGCCCTTCCCTGAGCCGCGCGACCCAAGCGTCGCGGCCATCGCCGACCTTGTATCCCATAGCTTCATGGGCGCCACCGATCGGCGGCGCGTAATCCGTGTTGGCCGATAGCCACTGCCGCACTTCCTCGCGCAGCTCATCGTGCTGTTCTCGAGACGGGCTCGGCGTACTCATGCTGACACCTCGCAGTCGGAGCGCGCCGGCAGGAGGGCTTCGATCATTGACTTGACGGCGCGGCGATGATCGCGCGCACTTGCTCCGAGGGCTCGGTTGGCGACCGCTCGTTTGTAATGAAGATGCACGTCAAACTCCCACGTGAAGCCGATGGCACCGTGCAGCTGGATCGAGTCGATGCTGACCCCGGCGTACATCTGGTCGGCGACGAGCTTGGCGATGCTGCTGACTTGCTCGAACTCCCGGCTCGCCGGGACGCCAGCCGCATCGAGTGCCGCGTACGCCGCTGACTTGGCCGGTTCGTACGCGCGCAGCAGGTCGGCCAGCCGGTGCTTGACGCCTTGGAACGAGCCGATCGCTGACCCGAACTGCACCCGGTCGCGCGCGTAGTCGGCGGTCATCGTCAGGCATACATCCGCGCCGCCGACCGACTCCAGAGCCACGGCCATGGCGATGAACGCCCGGGCGTCCGTGACTATTGCGTCGACATCCGTCTCAGTCAGGATCGTCCCGGCGGCCGAATTTGCCGTCACCGTGCACATTGGCCGAGTCAGGTCGACCGTAGGGACGACCTCGACCTGTACCTCACTCACCGGGATCCAGACGAGGACCGCTCTTTCGTTGAGGGTGGCTTCGATGATCACCGCATCCGCGTCGCCATGGTGCGGAGTCAGCCCGCTCTTCCCGGATACTCGCACCTCGACTTGCGGGTCGGTATCTGTGGCATCGAAACGCGTTCGCTGGTTGCCGGAGAAGGTAACCAAGGGTCGCGCCGTACTTTCGGCGATTGCCGCTAGCCTCGCCTCGGCCGCAGGGGTTCGACACATCGTCAACAGCCGCGTGGCGGTCATCGCGGACAGATACGGGGTCGGGAAGAGGGTGCGCCCGAGCTCTTCGAACACGATCCCCACCTCGGACCACGACGCGCCTTGGCCGCCGTACTCCTCGGGGATCGGCAGCGCGCTCAGGCCGAGTGCCTCGTCGATACGCTGCCACGACTGGACGGTGCTGGGCGCCCTGCCCTCGATGAAGTCACGCGTGCCGGAGGCGGATGCTAGGCGGGCCAGTACGCCGCGCACCGATGTGCGGAAGGCAGTCTGGTCCTCGGTGAACGACAGGCTCACGCGGTCTCCTTCATCGTCTTTCGCTCGTTATCGGATGGTACGAGGGCGCGGAGTTCATGCCAGGCGACCGAGTTCGGCTCGGGCGAGCAGTTCTAGGTGGACCTCTTCCGGCCCGTCCGCAATATGCAGGCCGCGCGCGCGGGCCCACCACCGCGCCAGCGGCGTGTCCTGCGAAACGCCCTTCGCGCCGTGCATGCCGACCGCTCGGTCTATCACCGCGACCGCCATGCGGGTAGCGGCGACCTTCGATATCGCCAGGTGGCTTTGGGCGGCCGCAGTACCAAGTTCATCGGCCGTGCTTGCCGCCTGCAGGGTGACCAAACGGGCTTGGTCTATTAGGAGCCGACACTCCGCAATCTGATTTCTGAAGGTCCCCACCTGACTCAACGGGGCACCGAAGACAACCCGATGCGCGCCTCGGGCACAGGCTAGCTCGAGCGCTCGCTCGGCAAGGCCGACCAGACGCATCGAATGATGCAGGCGAGCGGCCGCGAGCCGAGTCTGCGCGATCTTGAAACCCTGGCCCTCGGACCCAAGCAGGTTGGCAGCCGGAACTTTGACGTCGGTGAAAGCGATCTCGGCCTGGTCGCCCGGGTAGCCAAACACCGTCATGGGGCGGACAACCTCAACACCCGGCGCCTTCATCGGCACGCCGATTATCGACTGCCGCTGATAGCGCGGCGCGTCCGGGTTGGTCACTCCCATGACGAACAGGACCTCACATCGCGGGTTCATCGTGCCGCTGATGTACCACTTGCGCCCGTTAAGGATGTAGTTGGCGCCATCGCGGGCGATCGAACATGAAATGTTCGTCGCGTCGCTGCTGGCGACATCTGGTTCAGTCATCGCGAAGGCTGACTTGAATTCGTCGTTCTGCATCGGCTCAAGCCACCGCTTGCGTTGATCGTCGTTGGCCACCGCCTCCAGCATCACCATGTTGACCGAGTCGGGCGTTGCGCGTAGTCGAGGTGACTTAGGCCTGCGCCCGCATCCATGTACAAGTTCCACAGCCCTTGACCGCGAGCCTGGTCCTTTAGCTCCGCCTGTACGGGAGGTTCATCCCATGCTGCGGATTTCTCAACACGTTTCCGGTGCTCCGACACGGATTCCGCCGGATACACATGGTCATTCATAAAGGCCAGCAATCGTTTGTGCAAGTCGGCTGCCTTTGGCGACATCGGAAACAGCAATTTAATGAGGCCTTTCAATTGCAGAGATCGTCGGTGCCCAGCGTGGCAACCGCACTTGGCCCACTCTCAACTGGCCGGGCTAACACGTTGACTCCCAATCGCGTATATCGGACTTGCATGGCAGACTGCCGTTTAGTTTGTTGCCTTGTTCTTCAGTGGAGGTATACGCGGGGACGGTTGGTCCCTTTAGTCAGCGCGATTGGCTATCTAGCAGCGGTCCGCTTTCGTGCGATAATGTCTGTGACAGACACGTTAGCATATCGTCAACAGTTTCTTCTAGCCGAAATCATTGATTGCCGGCATCACCTCCCGGTAAGCCGGAAGCGCGCCAACCCGTATTCCCCGATACTAATTGCAGTGACGGGACCTAGTCGCGGTCCGATTCGAGCCCGACCGCGATGCGCTCCATCAGTTCCACCATGCGCGCGTCTAGGTCGCGGACGCCGATACCGAACTCCTTGGCGAGCTGAGTACGGGTAATGGCATACCCGATTCCATGTGCCTGTAGGAGCGCGTGCAGCGCTATGAGATCGACGTTGGGCCCGATTGCCCCCGCCTCCTGATCGTCCTGTAACTCATGTTGAGTTACGTCGCGCCGAGGCATCAACCGCACACGCGTACCACCATCGAGCAGCAGTATCGCCACGAGGCGTAGTTGCTCGGCGTACTTCATGGACATCCGAGTCCATAGTTCGATCCGTTTGACCACGGTCCTCCCGGGCGGATCCACACGGTACGAGTCGGAACGGCGTTCGCTGTCACGGCGTAGGGCCGCCCTCAGAAGTTCTCCACGAGAACCAAAGTAGTGATAGACAAGGCCGCGATTGACCCCCGCAAGATCGGCGACCTCACGCAGATTGAGCCCGGCAAGCACGCCGTCCTTTTTGAGCAGAGTCAGCGCCGCCTTTTCGAGCTCCCGCGAGGTGGCGTTTCTGCTTCGCGGTGATCGATCAGCCGGCTCTCGCCCCATGTGCCATCTCCAGAATTGAGTGTGTGCTACTTGAGTTCGTTTAGCTTGGCAGTCAGTCGATCCAGCGCGCCGATCGCTTTGAGTACGTCGGAACGATCCTTTGCGCTGAGTTCGGCAAGGGCGACGCCGAGGCGCGACTCGTGCGCCTTCATCCACGCCCGCAACTGGGCGCTGCCATCTTTAGTGAGACGCACTATCGCGACCCTGCCGTCTTCGGGATCCTTGATTCGCTCGGCGCGACCTGAAGTCACCGCCTGTCGCACCAGGCTGCTGACTGTGTTAGGCGCGAGAAGCATGACGTCGGCAAGATCGCCGACTCTGAGCTCCCCCGCCTCGGCAAGGGTCTGCATCAACTCCACCTGGGCCATCGGAAGCGACTCCCACGAATACTCCGTGCGAATGCTGGTACGCAGCGCTCGGCGAAGTTTGGTGATGACCTCGGTCAGACCTGCGGTGCTAGAAGTAGGGCGCGGCATGTGCGTACCTTACCGTCAGAGCGTGGGTCCGCTAGCGCGACGGACCAAAAGTTCGCTCGGCATTCATCACACAGTCTGTCGGTGACAGACATTTATTGATACGCTCGTAGGGCCTTGATTTTTGCAGGTAGTTCACCCCGCACACGTACATTCCACTGAGATTGGGCGGTATCCCTCATTATCCTCGGAACTGCGGTCTTACGCGCGTTTCGGGAACGTCCCGCCGCGTCATGGGTGCGCGCATCCCCGAGGGCGCACTGGATCGCGGTTGCCACCGTGTGCGCGGGCGCCTTTATGGGACAGCTTGACGCGAGCATCGTGTCACTCGCACTGCCTCCGATGCAGAAGGAGTTCGGTGCCAGTGCCGGCAGTGTTCAGTGGGTCGCCCTCAGCTACCTGCTCACGCTCGTCGCTCTCGTCGCCCCCGTCGGGCGGGTCTCTGACTGGCTAGGACGTAAGAGCGTCTATGTCTACGGATTCGGCGTCTTCACCGTCGCGTCACTTCTTTGCGCACTCGCGCCGAACCTCACCACACTGATTATTTTTCGCGTGTTGCAGGCGGTCGGCGCGGCAATGCTCCAAGCCAACAGCGTCGCCCTTATTGCGACCGCGGTGCCGCGTGACTCGCTAAGCAAGGCGATCGGCGTACAAGGAGCGGCCCAGGCCATCGGACTCGCGCTCGGTCCGACAGTCGGCGGACTGCTGGTCTCTCTCGGCGACTGGCGCCTGATCTTCGCCGTCAACATCCCATTCGGGATAATCGGCATCACGGCTGGTTGGTTCCTTCTGCCGCAGAGCCAGTCTCTGGCCGAACGTACCCGGTTCGACCGACTCGGGTTGGCACTTTTCGTCCCGTCAATCGTCCTACTCGTACTCGCGTTGTCGTTTGTCGGTCATCCGGGGATCGCGGCTCTATGGCCCATCGCCGGTGGCGCTCTGGCCCTCACAATCGGCGCCGTCTTCCTCGTCCGTTCGCGGCGTACGCCGCATCCCCTGATCGACCTGCGACTATTCGCCTCACGCACGTTCAGCACCGGGATCGTCAGCGGGCTGCTGTCCTACGCCGTACTGTTCGGTGTCCTTTTCGCCGTACCGATGGCCTCGGCGCACCTGCAATCGGCCGCGACCACCGGGCTCGTCCTCACCATCCTGCCGGTCACGCTCGCCCTCGTCGCGCCGATCGCCGGCTACCTCGGCGACCGCAATGGACCGCGGCTCGTCACCTCGATCGGCATGCTGATCGCCGCTATCGGACTAGCGTTGATCGGCGCGCTCGGATCCTCGCTGTGGGGGCTCATCGTTGGGCTCGTCGTGCTCGGCATCGGGTCCGGCGTCTTCACCCCTGCCAACAACGCCTCGATCATGGCGTCCGCGCCGCGTCGGCAGTCCGGTGCCGCGTCCGGGATCCTCAACATGACCCGCGGCCTAGGTACGGCGTTCGGCGTCACCGCCGCGACCCTCGCCGTCGGCTACGCGGCGGGCGCCGCCGACCTCGCGCGGGGAATGTCGATCGCGATGTACGGATTCTGCGTGGCAGCGCTGGTCGCCGCATTGGCGTGCGTATTCGGCGGCGGCGCGCGGCGTACGTAAGCGTTTGGGGCAAAAAGGCGGCGCTCAGGTACGGTCCCCTGTCACAGCATTATCCCCCTTGTCACGCCGCTTTAGGCATGACAAGGGGGATATCGGTGTGACGAGGAGCGCGAAGTACGGCGCAAATCAAAGGCGGCGAAGATCAGCCCTTCTCGGCGCCGACGACCGACACGAACGAGACGCACTCGCCCGGGCCGCCGCCGAGGTTGTGGGTAAGCCCGTAGCGCAGTCCCTTTTCCTTGATCTGACGGTTCTCGGGAGCCTCGCCGCGCAGTTGCAGCCAGCACTCGAACAGCATCCGCAGGCCGGAAGCACCGATCGGATGCCCGAAGCTCTTCAACCCGCCGTCCGGGTTGACCGGGAGGTCGCCGGTGAGCGTGAACCGGTCGTTCATCGTGTCCTTGACCGTCGCGCCACGGGTGGAGAACCCGAGATCTTCCATCAGCACCAACTCGGTCGGCGTGAAGCAGTCGTGCACCTCGGCCATCATCAGGTCATCGCTCGGCGAGGTTACGCCCGCCTGCTGATAGGCGTCCTTCGCCGACCGGACGACTTCTTCGAACGTCGTGTAGTCGTAGGACTGATCGTAGGTGCCAGTGCCCGGCCCAGCCGCGAACGACAGCGCCTTCACATACAACGGATTGTCGGTGTAGTTGTGCGCATCTTCGGCACGCACGATAATCGCCGCGGCGGCGCCATCGCTGACACCGGAGCAGTCGAATACGCCCAGGTCGCCGGCGATCGGAGGCGCAGCTGCGATCTTCGATTCGGGCACTTCGGCCTGGAACTGCGCGCGTTCGTTGCGGGCGCCGTTGAAGTGGTTCTTCCAGGCCACGTGGGTCATCGCCTGCTTGAAGTCCTCACGCTTGACGTCGTACTTGTTGGCGTACGCCGGGCCGAGCATCGAGAAGCGCGCGGGTGCGGTGAGGGTGGTCGCCGTACCGTTGGTCGGCGGGCCGCCGTATGCCAGGCCCGAGTAGCCGGAGTCCTTAAGCTTCTCCACGCCGACGGCCATCACCACGTCGTACGCGCCGGATGCCACCGCGTAGCAGGCGTTGCGGAACGACTCCGAGCCGCTGGCGCAGAAGTTCTCCACCCGCGTGACCGGTTTGTAGTCGAGCTTGAGCGCGGAGGACAGTGTCATCCCCGAGAAACCGGAGGCCAGAGTGCCGAGCCAATAGGCGTCGATCGCGTCCTTGCTGATGCCTGCGGACGCGAACGCGTCGTTAGTCGCGTCGACGACCATGTCTGAGGTAGAGGCGTCCCACCGTTCGCCGAACTTGGTGCAGCCCATCCCGATGATGGCGACGCGGTCCTTGATTCCATGTGAGCTCATGATGTCGTCCCTTCGCCCGCTGGGCGAGCTTTCCAGAAATAGTTGTGAATTCCGCTTGCCGTCGAGATCTTCCTGAAGGTCATCTCGGCGCGTTGTCCTATGGCGACCTTCTCCGGGTCGCAGTCGGTCATCTCGCAGGAGAACCGGCCACCGCCGTCGAAGTCGAGCACGACGCCGACCACTGGCGGCGCCAGCGAGAAGGCAAGGTGGTCGATCGTGTACGTCGCGATCTTGGCGCCGACATCCGACAGCTTGTCGTGCACCATGTGGTCATTGGCACCGCACTTGAGGCAGACCCGCTGCGGTGGCATGTGCCGGGTGCCGCACTCGGTGCACTTGCTGCCGGAGAATCCGTATTTCCACGACGAGTCCCGGTACGTCGCCGGCGCGACTGCCCGATCCGGATCCGGGCGACGCGGTGTCTGGTTGCGGATCGCGCCCTTCCAACTCAGGAAGTCCAGGTAGGACAGCGTTTCGTTGCCCTGAGCGATTTGCTGCTGGACTGACGGTGGCCGTCGGTAGCTATCGATCGCCTCGGTCACCCGCAGTAATACAGTGTCAGCGCCATCCGCGAGCATCGTCACCGCGATGAGCTCCCCTGCCTTGGCCTCGTCCAGCATCGCCGCGAGCAGTACGCCGGGGTGCGCCGTACCGGTGTTGCCGATCTGCGCTTCGAGGTCCGGCACGATGGCTTCGGCCGGTACGCCGCTTCCCTTCGCGAACGCCTTCGCCGCACGCGGTGACATGCCCGTGACAGCGAACTTGTTGATCTCACCCGCCGTGAGACCGGAGGACTTCAGCGCGTTTTCGAAGGAACGGCCGGCGAGTTCGACGTACACGCTTTCACCAAAACGTTCCTCCCAGGTAGCCGCCCACGGCTCGCCTGGTGCGCGCCACCGGTCGAGGAACTCCGCGGACCCCGATCCGGTGCCTGCGAGGTCGGCGATGAGGTCGAGGCTCTGGCCGTCGCCGACGACGAACGCCGCCGCCGCGTCGCCGGTGCCGACCTCGTCCGCGCCGCCGCTGGCGCCGGTGCGGGTGTCCGCGAGTGTCACTAGCGTGCCGCCAGGCTGGTAGAAGCCGCCTATCAGCGCGGCAATCCCGGACCTCGCCGCACCGCCTTGGTCCGAGACGCGTACGTCGAGGTCCAACTCCAGTGCCGCGTGCACGGTCGTCGCGTTGGTCTTGTCGGCATAGATCGGGGTGGCGGTCGAGCTGATGACGCCGCCCAACATCGCGACGGAATCGAGTCCGGCGACCGCTCGGCGGGCCGCCTCGACCGCCATGGTCGTGGTGTCCTCGTCGTACGACGCGACCGCCCGCGTGCCCTTGCCACCGGGTTTACCCAGCGCGGTGTTGACGGTCTGGCGGCCGAGCCGCCAGTAAGGGATATAGCTGCCGTAGGCGGCGATTCCGACACGAGATGTCATAGGTCCTCCGAATTACAGTTGTTACCCTCATTAGTACATGATCGTTAACGTCCTGACAATGCATCGCCGCAATATTTGGGCGATTGTCTTGCTCGTCATGCTTGTCTTATCGCGCACATAACGAAAGCATCGTTAACTTCGGGACGGCTCAACCAGATGCCCTTCGGGACCGACGCCGGCTGGGAACGGTTCCACGCAACTAGTTCGTTTCGAACTAGTAGGACTCGTCCCGTTGATCTAGTTCAAGGGCTATGAAGACGATTTCCAGCACAGGAGGCCAACAGACGCCTCAACGCAGTGCTCGCTGAAGTTGAGCGGTCGGGCGTCGGTCACCATCACTAAGCACGGCCGGCCGGTCGCCATTCTTTCCCCTGTACACGCCCGGCCTCGGTTCTTCGGGCAACTACCTAACCTTGGCGTTCCAGAATCGTTCGACGAACTTGTCGTGTGTGCAGCCTCAGCACGGGAGATCGCGATCAAGACCCAGATCGGCCGTCTGGACGGCGAAGCGCTCTCGTCGGTATGGAATGACACTCTCGACTCGATGAACGCCACCGAACTTGCAATCGATTCCGTAGACGCAGCCAGGCTGGACGCCTCAGTTGGGATCACAAGGATCCGTTCGATCGCATGATCGTTGCCCAAGCCGCCCGCCGTGGGTTGACGATCGCCACCAGTGACCAGCGACTAAATCGATGGGGCGCTGACTCCCGTCAGTAACACACGCGAATCTACAGACAACGCGTGAACGTTCGTTAACTGCCACCATCGTCCGTCGGCGCCCGGCCTCGCGCGATTGGC
The DNA here is from genome assembly GCF_003003235.1 of Antricoccus suffuscus. NCBI lineage: Bacteria > Bacillati > Actinomycetota > Actinomycetes > Geodermatophilales > Antricoccaceae > Antricoccus > Antricoccus suffuscus. Next base: position 78,444 of record NZ_PVUE01000001.1, on the reverse strand, counting down.
TATCACCGTCGCCCGCGAAACGGCGGACACAGCGGTCGATACCAACGGCTCGAAGCCGCTGCGCACCTCTGGACGCCGCGCCCGGTGTCGTGCCGTCGCCATCGAGCGGTAACACAGCGCCGCGCATTCGATGCACTGACCGGCTCGTTCGATCTCCCGTTTGCGTTAGCCGCAGTCGTGGTGTTGGTGGTCCTGATCGTCGTGAACGCCACCAGCAGCGACGAGACCGCCACCGCGAAGGCCACCGACTAGGGCGTGAGTGGTGGTTACCGCGGTCCAGGTACGACGCCGGCGGTGAGGCGGATCTGGTCGCGTACCGGTGGCGCATCACGCCGGTGCTGAGCGTGGGCAGCGACGGCACTCAGGTGGTAAGCGGGTAAATGCACACCACCGCGATCCGCCGCCGTAACACGGGTCTAAAGATCCACGCCGCGGGCCTCGCAGTCGTCCTGGTCGTGACGATCACGGCCACGCTCGCACTTGTTCGGTCGGCAAGACGACTCCGGGTCGTCCGCGTCGTCGGCGATCACCTGCACGCCGGGCCGTGGCCTGCGCGCGGGTGCCGTCCCGAACGGGTGGAACACCCTCGTGACGGCCGCAGCGGCCGCGTCCGGGGGTGCCCGCGTCGATCCTGGCGGGGCTGCTGGAAGCCGAGTCCGGGTGGAACCCGAAAGCGACCAGCCCCGCCAGCGCGCAAGGCCTGGCACAGTTCATGCCCGCGACCTGGAATGCCTACGGCACCGGCGATCCGTTCGACCCGAAGGCCGCGATCGCCGCGCTAGGGGCGTACATAGGCGCGCTGCTGACAAGTGTCACGCCGATCGCGACCTCGACCAGCTCGGACCCGGTGGTGCTGGCTCTGGCGGCCTATAACGCCGGCCCGGCGAGGATCGAGCAGTACCAAGGCGTGCCGCCGTTCGCCGAGACACAGAAGTACGTGCAGAAAATCCCGGAACCGGCGCAGCAGACCAATTCCGGGAACTGCACCACGCCCGGCGCACTGGATCCGGCGCTGCCGCCGGTCGGCCCCGGCGAATGGGTGATGCCGCTGCCCGGAGCCGTGCTCACCTCGCCGTTCGGGATGCGGTGGGGCGTACTACATGCCGGTATCGACCTCGCCACGCCGCGCGGTCAGCCGGCCGGCACGGTCACCGCCCCGGTCGACCTATTCATCACGTACGCCACGTGCGGCACTGACGGGTACGGCTGCTCGGTCGTCGGTGCGTTCAAGGACGGCACCGGGTTTCAGATGCGGTTCGGGCACATGGCCACCGGCAGCCTGAAAGTCACAGCAGGCGACACCGTCAAAGCCGGGACCGACCGGTGATGTGACCGGGGTGCATCTGCATTTCGAGATCTACTCACCCGGCTCACCGACCAACGCGTACGCCAGTAACGGCACGCCGATCGATCCGCTGCCGATCCTGACCAGTAAAGGGGTGAAGGTCGGATGAGCCGGCATCGTTCCCGTTTCACGGCAGCGGCTGCGGGCCTGCTGGTGATGCTGACCGCCGCGTGCACGACCACCAACGGCAATACCGACTCGCCGACTCGCGACCGCACGACCGGCACTAGCATGGCACCGCGATCGCCGGACACGGTCGCGCCGCCACCGAAACCCGCGCCGATCGACCCGGCCGCGGTGAACGCGACGAATCCGGAAGCGGTCGCCGAGGCCGTCGCGACCGCGCCGGTCACCTGGGACACCACCGTCGATGTCAGCGACTTCGACAGGATCCGCCGCGTGAGCGCGTTATTGACGCCCGCCCTGGCCGCGGGTCGAACATCCGGCCCCCGGCCCCGAGTGGGCCGACGCCGCGTCGATGAAGTCCTACAACTCGCCGCACGTCTACACCGCCGAAGACACCCACGGCGCGCCGCCGGACACCGCCGCCGCCGTGTACCGGGCGTATAACGCGACGTGGGACTGGGTCAGCGCCAGCGGCACGGTGAGCACCGATCCGCGGACCCGCACCATGTATCTGACCGTGACGCAGCAAAGCGATGGCCGCTGGCTGGTCTCCACCTTCGACTACACAGACCTCTAGAAAACCCACGGAGCGAACGATGGCGACCAGGCGCACGAGCCCGCAGCAACAGACCACTACCCGCACGCGCAAAGAACGAGTCGCGGTGACCGCGATGACGATCCTCAGTCACGATCAGCGCACCAGAAACCGGGCGCAGCACGCGGCGCAGTACCGCGACCAGGTTGCGCAAAACGCTACGCACACTGACGGAGGCACGTTTTGAGCACACCAAGTCCAGAACACATCTGGGGCCGGCTACGCGTCAAAGGCGGAACGGACCTGCCGTGGTCGTGGGACTCCAACGACGAGCAGCTATGTAGAGAGTCTGTCGATGACGCTGGTCGACTTCGTCCGCGACTACAACGCCACGTTCGTAGTGAAACAAGCGCAGCTAGTGCCGTACTGCTGGCCGCACACCCCGGCCTCGCGCGGGAGATCGCGTCCGTGTATTCCTCGTGGGCCAGTGCCTTTCACGGGTTCGAGGCAACACCAGCGGACGCGGCCTACTTTTACGACCGCACCCTGCCGGGGTTCCAGGACCGGATCACGATGTGGCCCGGTCGCGACCCGGACGCCTGCCGCGCTGGGCAACATTCATCGGGCTGGAACGACTTGACGGGGAAGATCGAGTCGCACGGAGGCCGCACTGCGGCGACACTACGGAGCCTGCGAGAGGACTACGCCTCACACCTGTCAACGCTCTACTCGACACCAGTGGCTGGCAAAGAACGCCGTTGAGTCGGATACTGTCGGCGGCGCGACGTTGTCGATGACTACGGTCAGGCCGCCCGTTGATGCCCGACTAGCGGGGCCAGTTCCGAACGGGACTTCCGGAATCGGGACACGAATTTCCGCAGCCCGCGTGGTTCTGATAGCTCGTGGTGCTGATGCCCGCTCAGGCTTCTTCCGGACAGCTCTCCCGGTAGCGCGGCCCGAGACGTAGGTCATTCCGCCAGGAAAAATGCGGCATCACTCTTAGGCGCCTCACCGCTCGTTGCTTCGGGGACCATCATCGGCTACGACCATCGCTCCTCGGCCTCGCGCGATCCCGCTCGACTGATGCTGGCAACGCTTGGCATGGCGCGGGGCGCATCGCCTCGAGTTGCAGTATAAACTCTTGCCTCGGCTGAATCGTGGAGAGCTCTTCGAACAGTCGCCTCACTGTGTCCGATTCGCCGTCAAGCGATAACTCGGCCAGTCTGATCCAGGCTCCCTCACCTGCTTGAGCAATATCGTTGGCAAGGTCCAAGAGCGCGTGCGGCCGGCGACGTAGCGCCACGACGGCATAGTGATCTCCGATGGCGCGTCGGTTTCTCCGTATCGTCGGTGTCGGGCGCCCGGTGAAGGTGCGCGGGTTCGGCGGCGGGCCGGTTTATCGCCGCCGCCTGCTCCACATCACGATCATCGCCGCCGGCGGAAACGCCCACCGCGGCGATTCGCGCGTTGACGAAATTCACGCGGCCCTGCTCGTCGGTGACCGCGTCCTTCGCCTGGGCGACAGCCCGTTCCACGCGAGTGGGCGCGGCCTGGATTTGAGTCGCCGCAAGACCTTTCGCGTCGTGCCCGGTGTGCGCGGCTGTCGTCTTTGCATCCTGCACTCTGCTGCGTGCTTGCGCCTTCAGGTCGAACTTCTCCGACAGCGCATCCACCGCGGACGAGCAGGTGTTGTTGACATTGACGATCGGCATCCCGGTCTTGTCGACGTGGTACAGGCCACGCTGCCCGGAAGTCGAGTCCCCATAGACGTAGGCGGCATACGCCTGGTCGACGTCAGTCAGTTCGAGACCCGCAGCGGTCAGGGCACGTCGGACCGCGTCGGCGGCCATGAGGTCATACGTGGCGGACGCGCCGGGCTTGGTGAAGGGTTCATGCCGACCCCTGCGATGACAGGCGATTTCATGGTCTGGTTCCTTTGGTGGTCATGGGGCACGAGTCACGATCAGCGTGTGAGGACGTGCACGCTCGCGGCGGCCACGTCCATGCCGTTGACGACACCCCCGAGCATCTGGGCGAGACCCACCCGGGCGTCCGGCACCTGTACGTCGCCGGCGCGACCGCGCAACTGGTTGGTGATGTCGGCGATGGTGCGCACGCCCGATGCGGCCAGGGGGTGGCCCAGGGAGAGTAGACCGCCGCTGGGGTTGACGGGGATCCGACCACCGAGGGAGGTCGCCCCGGAGCGCAGCAGGTCCACGCCTTCGCCGCGCTCGCACAGCCCGAGATCCTCGTAGTGAACGATCTCCTCACTGGCGAAGGCATCGTGCAACTCGACGACGTCGACGTCGGAGGGCGAGACACCCGCCTGCTCATACGCCAGCTGCGCGGCCCGCTGTCCAGCCGGCATCGAGGTGACGTCCGGACGCCGGAAGTCCTGTTCCCCGGAGACCAGTGCCGAGCCCGCGATGCGGATCGGCAGGTCGGAGTACCTCTGAGCCACCTCGGCGGAGGCCAGCACGACAGCGGCCGCGCCGTCGGTGTTGGGACAGCACTGCAGGAGCGTGATCGGGTCGGCGATCATCCGTGAGCCGAGAACCTCCTCGACGGTGAATCGCTTGCGGTACTGCGCCCGCGGGTTGAGCGCGCCGAAGTCGTGCGCCTTGACCGAGACCTGAGCGAAGTCCTCAGGAGTGGCCCCGTGGGTCTCCATCAGGCGCCGGGCCTGCAAGGCGAAGAGCACCGGCATCGTCAAGCCCATCTGGCCGTCGAGGTCGTCCTTGTCCGGCGGGATGAGCTTGCCGGCGACCGGGCTGGTGGTCATCGATTCGACACCGATAGCGATGCCGATATCGATGAACCCGGCAGCGACGTCCTTGTACAGGCTGCGGACGGCGGTGGCGCCTCCGGAGCAGGCATTCTCCACGTTGACCATCTCGATTCGGGCGACACCGATGTCCTTCATGATGCTCTGGCTCGTGACCATGGCGTCGAAGACCCGCGACGAGAAGACGCCCTGCAGGTCGGCGGGCCGTATCCCTGCGTCCTCGATCGCCTCGAGCGCCGCCTCGCGGCCCAACTGCGCGGCGCTGCGCTCCGGGGTCTTGCCGAAATCGCTCTGCCCGGTACCGATGACGAAGACCTCACGCATCGTCGGCCTCCTTGGTCGTGGTCGGGACGAATCGGTAGGCGAGCACGTCCTGCTCCCCCTCACGCCACAGGGGCGCGATCTCGAGCCGCATCGGCGTGCCCGAGGGAAGCGGCTGCTCACCGCTCGTGGTGATCTGGCTGAAGACCCGGATGTCATGCGGCATCCTCACGTAGCCGACGCTGTGCCCGGCGTCGAAGCGCCCGTTGCCCATGTGCACGACGGTGGCGCAGAGCAATTCCCCCTCCGCGCCGAGCTCGACGCTCTCGATGCTGTCGTCCCCGCACTCGAGACAGCGCTCGGTCGCCGGGAAGACGGTGCGCGCGCACTGGGCACACCGCCCCGCGAGCAGGGTCGGTCCATCGTTGGTCTCCCGGAAGAGACCCTCCCGTACGGAGATGGTGTCGGTCATCGTCGTTTCTCCTGTTCCCGTGCGCGGCTGTGCTGCATGCTTATGGTCAGCTCGGGCCGAGAATCATGCCGGCGTCGAGTCGGATCGTGCGGCCGTTGTGCATGGGGTTGCGGACGATCTCCTCGATGAGCAGGCCGAACTCCTCGGGTCGGCCCATCCGCTTCGGGAAGAGCGACTGGGCGGCCAACTCCTCCTTCAGCGCCGGTGGCACGTGGTCGTAGATCGGGGTGTCGAAGGCGCCGGGGGCCACGGTCATGACGCGGATGCCGTGGGCGGCGAGCTCCCGGAAGAGCGGCATCGTCAGGCCCACGAGCGCACCCTTCGACGCGCTGTAGGCCACCTGTCCGACCTGGCCCTCGTAGGCGGCGCCCGATGCGATGTTGATGATGACGCCCCGCTCGCCGTCCTCACCGGGGTCGCTGCCGGCCATCCCCGGGACCACGCTGCGCATGACGTGGATCGGACCGTAGAGGTTGACCCTGATCCCCCTGTCGAAGACGTCCATCGGCAGAGGGCCCCGACTGCTGAAGAGCTTGGCAGGAGCGGGCACGGCCGCGGCGTTGACGACGACCCGGACGGGTCCGTGCTCGGCCTCGACGGCGGCGACAGCGGTCTCGACCTGGTCAAGCTGGCTGACGTCGACCTTGTGGTGCCGGTACCGCTCGCCGAGCTCGGACTCCAACTGTCCTCCCTTCGCGTCGTCGAGGTCGAAGGCGGCCACGGTGGCGCCGAGGTCGATGAGCCGCCGGGCGGCGGCCTCCCCGAGACCGGAGGCGCCGCCGGTGACGACGGCGGTGGTGTCGAAGTGCATGCTGTCTCCTTCGTGGTGACGGGGTCGGTCAGCGGTCCATAACCTCTGGGCCGATGGCCGCGCGGGCGATGATGAGCTTTTGGATCTGGGGCGTGCCGTCGCCGATCTGGAAGCCGGAGACGTCACGCAGCAGCGCCTGGAGCGGCATCTCCTCCGACCACCCGATGTGTCCGTGGAGGACGACGCACTCCTGGACGGCCTTGAAGCCGACCTGTGGCGCCCACCACTTGAGCATTGCGGCCTCGACCGTGTGCGGCCGGCCGGCGGAGCGCGCATCGAGCGTGGAGTCCGCCAGTGCACGCACCGCCGCGAGGTGGGTGAGGTGTTCGGCGATCGGGAAGGTAACGCCCTGGTAGTGGCTGAGCGGCTTGCCGAAGCTCGTGCGGTTGCGCACGTGCTCGATCGTCAGGTCGATGGCGCGCTGGGCGATGCCCAGTGTCATGTAGGCGATAAGCGTCCGAGTCAGGTCGAACTCCTGCATAATCAGCGCGAAGCCCCGACCGCCCTCCCCCAAACGATGTGAGCCGGGCACGAGGACGCGGTCCATCATGATCGAGCCGCGGCCGACAGCCCGGAAGCCGGGGTCATCGAAACGCTGCCGCGAGATGCCCGGGGCGTCCATCGGCATGACGAAGGCACTGATCCGGCCGGAGTCGCTCTCCCGCGCGACGACGATCGCGACGTCGGCGTCAGGCGCCTGGGTGATCGAGGTCTTCTCCCCCGACAGCTCCCAACCGCCGTCGACGGGCACGGCCTTGGCCGTGAGCCGCTGGGCATCCGACCCCGACCCGGGCTCGGTGAGCGCGATCGCGCACACCGCCCGCCCCTCGACCGTCGAGGCCAGCCAGTCGTCGATGACCTCCGGCGAACCCGTCGTGAGGAACAGTTCGGCCGCGACATTGCTGGCGAAGACCTGGTAGGCGCACGCCGAGTCGGCGTAGGCCACCTCCTCGCAGGCGATCCCTAGTGCCCGCAACCCGGCCCCCTGGCCACCGTGCTGCTCGGGTAGGCACACCCCGAGCAGGCCGTTGTCGCCAAGGACCTTGAGGGTGTCGCGGGGGTAGGACCCCCCCTTCGCCCGCTCGAGGTATCCGTCGAGGAAGGCCTTGCGGGCCAGGGCGCGCACCGTGGCCCGGAAGTCGGACAGCTCGGCGGTGTCATTCATGGTTCGCCTCGGTGGTCGTGAATCGCGGTTCACGCTTCTCGGCGAAGGCCCGCAGGCCCTCGTCCACGTCGCCGCTGTGCAGGTGCTCCGCCGTCGCCAGGAGCTCGAGCCGCATGGCGCTAGGCAGTGGCTGGTCCAGGCCGTCGTCGATGACCTGCTTGAAGAGTCGTAGTGCGCTCGGGCTGCGCCGGGCGATCGCCTGGGACAACTTTTCGACCCGTGGCTCGAGCTCGTCCGGTGGGACGACCTCGACGACCAGACCCATCGACATCGCCTGCTCGGCAGCGAGTAGCTCACCGGTGAAGGCGAGGTACTTGGCACGCGTCGGACCGATCACCCGTGGCAGACGCGCCGCCCCACCGGCACCGGGCAGCAGACCGTAGTTCGTGTGGCCGTCGCCGATCCTCGCCTGCGACGAGGCGATGACGAGGTCGCAGTGCAGTGCGAGTTCCAGGCCACCGGCCATCGTGATGCCGTTGAGTGCGGCGATGGTCGGCTTGGGCAGGGCGGCTACCCGGGCGAAAGTCGCCTGGGCCTGCCGCTCGAAGCCGAGCATCCGGGCCGGATCCAGGGTGTCTCCGGCGCCGAGGACCGCCTTCAGGTCGGCGCCGGCGCAGAAGGCGCGACCGGTCGCGGTGATGACCACGACGCGCACGGCCGGGTCGTCCGCCACCGACCGGGCGTGGACATCCAGCTCGCCGAGCAGGTTCGTGTCGAGCGCATTCATCGCGTCCGGTCGGTTGAGGGTCAGCCAGGTGACAGGTCCTCGATCCTGCCGGGTCACCATCGGCTCCGCGCCGCTCACCGGTCGCGCTCCCCACGTCCGAGCTCACGCAGCTTCTTCTTGTCGATCTTGCCCACGAGTGTCGTGGGCAGTTCATCGATGACATGCACCACCTTGGGCGACTGGTGGGCTCCCTTGGCGTCACGCACGACCTGCTGGATCTCGGCCGCATCGACCTGTGCACCCTCGCGGACGACGACGAAGGCGGTGACGGCCTCGCCCCAGGTGTCGTCGGGCAGCCCGACCACGGCAACGGCGGTCACGTCGGGATGGGTCGCGATCGCGTCCTCGACCTCCTTGGGATAGACGTTGAAACCGCCGGTGATGATCATGTCCTTGGTCCGGTCGACGATGTGCAGATAGCCCTGCGCATCACGCATGGCGACGTCGCCGGTATGCAGCCAGCCATCGCGGAGCGTCTCCCGGGTGAGGTCGGGCAACTTCCAGTAGCCGGTCATCACCGCTCGTGAGCGCACGCACAGTTCTCCCGGGGTCCCGTCCGGCACCTCGTGCCCCTGCTCGTCGATCACCCGGACCGCGGTGCCTATAACGGGACGACCGCACGAGCTGAGCAGTTCTGGACGACCGATGGGGTCGTGCTCCTCGCGGTGCAGGCTCGCGGTCACGCCCACGCACTCGGTCTGTCCGTAGATCTGCACGAGCCTGGGGCCGAATCGCTCGAGCGCCTGGGCCAGCCGGTCCGGGGTGATCGGAGCCGCTCCGTAGAAGAAGGACTCGAGAGTGCTCAGGTCGCCGTCCTCGGGCGTCGTGTGGTCGAGCAACGCGTTGATCATCGTCGGCACGCCGAAGGTGCAGTTGGCCCGCTCCCGCTCGATGGCCGCGACGAAGGACTTCGGCTCGAAGCCCTGCAGGAGAATCACGGTGCCGCCACGAGCAAGGGTCGAGAAGAGCGGGAGTACGCCGGCGTGGGTGATGGGCGGCGCCACGAGATAGCGCGGCGTCTCCGGCATCTGCCAGCTCGTCAGGGCCGCCCGGGCCAGCTCGACCATGGAGCGGTGCGGGAGCATGACGCCCTTCGGCCGGCCGGTGGTGCCGCCCGTGTACTGCAGCCAGGCGAGGTCTTCCTCGCCCGCGGGGCCGGGGACGAGGGGCTTTGCCTCGAAACACTGCATGGCCTCGAAGAGGTCCTCGGTGCCCTCGGCCTCGCCAAAGACGAGGAGGTGGCGCACGGAGCTCGATCGTTCGGCGACCTCGAGACCGACCTTGGCAAACATCGGGTGGACGACGAGCACCTCGATCTCGGCGTCGTCGCAGATCCACACATGGTCATCGACGGCGCCGAGGGGATGCAGGCCGCTGTAGTGAGCACCCAGCGCGTAGGACGCGGCCTGGGTCAACCACACCTCGGGGATGTTGACGCTGAGCGCCCCCACTCCGGAGCCGTACACGATGCCGCGGTCCTCGAGGACCTGCTGGATGCGGCTCATCGACACGGCCGCCTCGGCGTAGGTCATCCTCACGTCACCGAGGACGAAGGCCTCACGCTCGGGATACCTCGCCAAGGCCTCGATGATCAGACGGTCGTAGGTGGTGCCTCGGGCGGCCTCGGTGGCCACCGGAAACTCGTGGTTCGTGGAAGTCATCTCGTACGTCTCCAGAAGTGCATCGTTGGTCATCAGGCGGAGGTGAGGTCCTTGCGGATGACGTGCTTGAGGATCTTGCCTGAGGGGTTGCGCGGGATCTCCCGCACAACGATCTCGCGTGGCAGCTTGTAGTCGGCGACGTACGTCGCCGCGAACTCGCGGATGCCCTCGAGGGTGACCTCACGGCCTTCGTGCGGGGTGACCACGGCGACGATCCGCTCGCCGTACGTGTCGTCGGGGCGACCGACGACGGCCACGTCGGCGACGTCGGGGTGCGCCGCCAGAGCGTTCTCCACCTCCACGGAGTACACATTGCGGCCGCCGGTGATGATCATGTCCTTGAGGCGGTCGACGATCGTCATGTAGCCCTGCTCGTCGACGACCGCGAGGTCACCGCTATGCAGCCACCCGTCGCGGATGGTCGCGGCGGTCGCCTCGGGCTGCTTCCAGTACTCCTTCATCAGCGTCTCGCCCCGATAGACGAGCTCACCGGCGACACCGACCTCGACGTCGTTGCCGTCGAGGTCGACAACGCCGACCTCGCAGTTGGGAAGGGGCCAGCGGCCGGTGGCGTCCGGACGCGCGCGAACCTCGTCCGGTGTGAGGTAGATGCCGGTGGGCCCACCTTCGGTCTGGCCGCAGAGCTGGTAGAAGTCGACGTGCGGCAGGGTCGTGACCAGTTGTTCGACAGCGCTCGGGGGCATCGGGGCGGCGCCGAAGAAGCCGATTCGCCAGGCCGAGAAGTCGCGGTCGGCGAGGGCGGGCAGGCGCAGCATAAGCTGGTACATCGTCGGCACGCCGAGGAAGACGGTGATCCGGTGCCGCTCGATGGCGTCGGCCACAGCAGTGGGCTCGAAGCCTGGCAAGATCACGTGGCTCGCGCCGACCGACATGCCGTTGAGGAGAAGTAGCACCAGCTGCGCGCAGTGATAGAGCGGGGCGACGTGCAGGTGCCGGTCGGCGCCGGTCGTGCCGAGGCTCGCCACCGAGTGACCCACCCAGAGCAGGCGGTGGTGATCGAAGAGTGCGCCCTTGGCCAGCCCGGTCGTGCCAGAGGTGTAGAGGATCATGCAGTCGTCGTCCTCGGCGACCTCGACATCGGGGGCCGTGGTCGGCTGGCCGGTCGCTAGCTCGGGCAGGCTCACCAGACCCATGGGCGCGTCCAGTCCGAGCATCTGCGGGCCGGGGTCGATCGGGTCGCGGTCGGCCAAGCCCTCGACGGCCGACATCATCCCGGCGCCAAGAAGCAGCACGGACGCGCCCGAGTCGGTGAGCAGGTGCCGCAGCTCGTGCGACGTGGCCCGTGGGTTGAGCGGGACGAAGATCGCCCCGAGGCGGAAGGTGGCATACATCGCGATGACAAAGACATCCGAGTTGCCGGACATCAGGGCGACGCGGTCCCCCTTTGTCACGCCGAGAGCGGCCAGGGCGTGGGCGTACTGGTTCACCTCCTCGTCAAGCTGTCGGTAGGTGCGCTCGGTCTCCCCGAAGACCAGTGCGCTCTTCGTGGGGTAGGCGCTGCTGCATCGGGCGAGCTGTCCTGCGAGAGTTGCCATGTCGGGTCATCCTTTGTCTGCGAGGGGTGGAGGTATCAGGCGTCGAAGCCGCCGACGCAGAGGAGCACCTGGCCGCTGATGTAGTCGCTCTCGGGGAGGCAGAGCAGGCGTCGAGTCGCCGCCGCGGACCAGCTCAGGCATCGGTTCTCCTTGGTGGTCACGGCCGCACATGCAGGTAGGCCGACAGAGCGCTGCTTGGTGCATCGATGATGCCTCTCGTCCTCGAGTTGCAATGACTATATGTTTGTATAGCATTCTGGCTTGGATGTACAGGGTCTTGTGACGGGTGCGAGACTTGAGGCTGAACGAAGGGAATGAGCCATGACGGTGGCAGCGCGGCAGCAGGACCTGACGGCGAAGGCTCGCATCCGCAACTCGGCGCTCGAGCTGTTCGCGCTGCTCGGTGAGGAGGGCACCTCGATGCGGCGTATCGCCGCGGATGCCGGGGTAACGGTCGGTCTCATCGTGCACCACTTCGGCACGAAGAACCGTCTGCGCGAGGAGGTCGAGCTGCACGTTGTCGAACAGTTCGCCGAGGCGATCGCGTCGGTGCCGACGGACAGCGCCCCACGCGACGTCGGCCAGCGCCGTGATCGAGCAGTCGCCGAGATGCTCGCGGACCAGCCCCTCGTGGTCACCTACGTGCGCCGTGCGGCACTAGGGCTCAATGGTCCCGACAGCGACCTCATGAGACGGCTGACCCAACTGGCCATCGATGAGACTGCTCGGGCCCGCGCGGCCGGCTTGGTCCCACCGTTCAGGTCCGACGCACACACGGTGATCCGAACGATGACCCGGCAACTGGGTCAGCTGCTGCTCCAGCCGATGATCGACTCGATGTGGGATCAACTCGGCGAGGACCCTGACTCCGCGGACAAGCCGGCCCTGGTGGTGCGGATCGAATGAGCTCGTCACGGTCGGGAAGCGATTGGCCCCAGAGAGCCGAACCCGGGCCGGTGCATCGTTTGCCGTCGTCAACGAGGTGATCATGCACGACGGGCTGGTACGTCGCCGCAAACTGCCGCACGAGTTGACGACCCTCGCGCTGCGCGTCGTACGGGATCCGGTAGCCGTGTAGCGGCTACCGGATCACCTCTCAGGTCTGCCATCATCTGTCCACCCGTGTCCCGGTCCTCGGCGATACAAGTACGCGATCGGTGACACGACCAGCCGGGCTACTTTGACTGGACCTCGTATTTCTTCGCTTCGGTCGATGCGGTCGGCCCGTCAACTACCATTAATCCGCCCTTTGCCGAAGGATCCACCTTCTCGATATACGTCGCGCGCGTCGGGGGCTCGCCCTCGGTGGAGTAGTCCAGCGGTGCGGTCAATCCCTTGGTATCCACTTTGACCTCGTGTGATGCTTTAACCAGACCCGCCCGAGTCATGTCCTTGTTCTTGCACGCCTTCTGAAGGACGGTCTCGAACGCCATCCCGAATACGTAGCCGATGTCTACCTTGTCCATCGGTGGCTCCTGAAATTTCGCGTCGTACGCCGCCGCGATCTTCTGCGCTATCGGGATATCGGAGTTGAACGGCGCGATCGGCGCGGACCGGTAATAGTTGGCCATCGCATCCTTAGCAGGCGTCTGCAGAATCGTGGGCGCGAACGTCGGGTTATTCCCAAGCAGTGGAAGACTACCCAGGCCTTGGGCCGCCATCTGGGTTGCCACGCCACCGGTCTGGCCCGACGCGGTCGTGATTACCACGGCCTTCACGTTTTGACTCTTCAGACTCGTCACCGCTGCGGTCATATCGGTATCCTGAGCGGAAATCTTGGCGCCCACGATAGTCATGTCGTGATCCTTCGCGTAAGCCTTCGAACCGGCCAGGGCGTCATCACCGTACTCGCTCGCGATATAGATATGACCGATCGCGTCGCCGTCCTTGATCAAACCCTGCCCCTGCAAGTAGGCCAGTCCGTTGAGGATCTCGATCGAATACGTGGCACCGACGTTCATAGTCACCGGCACTGCGAGGTTCCCGGCGGCCCAAGACACCGGCAACGACAGCATGCTGTCCGACGTGAGGGAACTTTTCAGCGCCGCGACAATCGGCGAGCCCAGCAACTGCACCATTCCGGCGACGTCGTCTTTCATCGGCCCGTATAACGTGACCGCCTTCTGCGCGTCGTAACCGGTATCACGCACATTGAGCTTGATCTTCCGCCCACACACGCCGCCGTTCGCGTTAAGTTGATCCGCCCACAGCTGGTTCCCCTGAGTGACCGCGATACCGTCGGTCTTGTCGACGCCGGACTGGTCGGTCATCACGCCGAGCGTGATATTCGAGTCCGTGACGCCGTAGTCGGTCTTGACCCCGCCGGCACCGGTCTTCGCCGTCCCGCTGTCGCCGCCCTTGGTACTGCATGCGGCCGCGGCAAGTGTCAATGTGAGCGCCCCGATAACAATGGCACGGTTGACCTTATGCACGATTTACCTCCCTTTCGGCCGAGGGCAAGGCGAATCGGGCATAGAAGACCGTCCGTTGAAGATTGATTGCCTCGGCGAGTTTATTGAGCGAGCCGAGCGTAGAGCGACCGAAACTAGTACGACAAATGTGTAATCTAATGGTTATTAGAATGTTTTACGTCATAATAGGTGCTTCACTGCTCTAGATTTCGTGGTCGAAAAGCGCGAGAAACTGCCGGAGCAGCGGCATCTCATTGTTCCGGCGCCACGCCATCACCACGTCACTGCGTGGCGCCTCACCGGCGATCGGCCGGTACACGGCACCGGTCACATTGATATGCCGACACGACTCCGGTACGAGCGCCACCCCGAAGCCGGCCGCCACCAGTCCAATCACCGTGGACGTCTGCGATACCTCCTGAAGGACGTGCGGCGAGAAGCCGGCGTCGGCACATGCTCGGATGGTCAGCTCATACGTCGTCGACCCCCACCTGCCCGGCAACGTGACGAAATTCTGATCGGCCAGGTCCGCGACCCGGACGGACTCGCAAGCCGTGAGTGGATGATCTGCCGGAAGCGCGACTTCGAGCCGCTCGCGGCGGACCACACGCAACTCCAACTCCGGGACCGGGGCGAGGAGTCGGCCAAACGCGACGTCGAGCTGCCGGGACAGTAGCGCGGCCACCTGCGCGGAGGTGATCAGTTCACCCCGCGCCTCCAACGCGGCGTTCGGGTAGGCCTCCTTGAACCTCTTGGCGACCAACGGGAGCAGCGCGTACGTCGCCGATCCCGTAAACCCGACTCGAAGCTTCCCGGTCAGACCCTGCGCCGCCATCACCGCCGCCTTACGAGCCCGCTCGACTACCTCAATCGCCTCATACGCATGTTCCATGAATGTCCTGCCCGCCTCAGTAAGCCGGACGCTTCGCGTCGTACGCACAAAAAGATCCACACCGAGCTCGGTCTCAAGCTGGCGGATCTGCTGACTCAACGGCGGCTGCTGGATTTGCAGGCGTTGCGCGGCACGGTTGAAATGTAGTTCCTCGGCTACAGCCAGGAAGTAGCGAAGATGACGCAGCTCCATCGCTGGGCCCTCCATCCAGTAGACATGCACAGATCAAGACCCGGAATTTCAACCGTCGTGCGGTAATTCTTCATTCCGATTGATAGCTCAGCGAAGCGGGATCGGTCTGGAGCGGGGTTCCGATTGACCCGTCGATCAGGTCGATCACACGTGCGAGCGTTGGGTTGGTGTTTTCAGCGTGCCAGGCGATAAGCAGCGGAATAGGCGGGATGTCGGGTACCCGTATCAGTTTGACACCAGGAAGCATGAGGTGTGCGGCAGTGCCGAGGATGAAACCGGACCCGACGCCCGATGCGACGAGCAACATGAGAGTGTGCATGTCTGGAGCGATCCGTTTGAGGCGCGCCGTCACTCCGTGCGCGAGGTAGGCGTTGTCGATCGCGACTGCCGCGGCCGACCCCCGATCGTGCGGCACGCTCACAACAGCTTCGTCGGCGATATCTTCGATCGACACCTCGTCGCGATTGGCAAGTCGATGATCCGCCGGGACGGCGAGATACAGCTGGTCTCGGGCCACTTCGAGGACTTGCAAGTCGTGAAGGTCGATCGGCAGTCGAACAAAGCCGCAATCGATGCGGCGACGGCGCAGAAGGTCGACGATCTCGCCGCTGTAGTACGGCCCAACCAGTTCGATGGCAACACCGGGTAGGCGCGTACGTACCCGCTGCGTGAGGTGGATGAGCGCGTGCGAGTTGCCGGGGCCGTTGAACCCGAGATCGATGGATCCGATATCGCCTTGAGCGGCTTGGCGCGCGCGCATCTTCGCCGCCCGCGCCGCGTCGAGAGCGCGGTTGGCCTCGATCAGGAATGCGCTGCCGGCGGCGGTAAGTTCGACCCGACGAGTGTCGCGATCCAACAGGCGCGCGCCGACATCCCTCTCCAGTCGTTTGATCTGTTGGGAAAGCGGTGGTTGTGAGACCTGGAGCCGCTCAGCGGCTTTGCGAAAGCTTAGTTCCTCGGCAACTGCCACGAAGGCCACGAGGTGGCGAAGTTCCACCTACCACTCCCTTCCATTATGTCGCTGATCATACATAGTCGCGCTGCGCTTCAGTATTGGACGCGTGATAATCCACGCCTCTACTCTGGGATGGATCCAATAACGAAGACCATCACTTGAGGGAGCTGGCCGGTGACGCTGGGGACGAATGGCAATCGACAGGGCGCGTCCGACGCGGTGCGAGCAAGTCTTCGCCATCTGCTGTACCCAGGCTCGGTGGCGGTGGTCGGAGCGTCAAATGATCCGCTAAAGATGTCTGGTCGCCCGCTGGACTACCTGAAACGCTTCGGATTTCGCGGTCCGGTGTATCCGATCAACCCAACGCGCACCGAAGTTCAGGGCATCCCCGCTATCGCGCGTATCGCGGGCATCCCCGGCCCCGTTGATCTGGCGATGATTGTGCTCCCGGCCGAAGCCGTTCCTGATGCGATTCGAGAATGTGCGGCAATCGGCATCGACACGGCGATCGTCGCGGCGAGCGGCTTTTCTGAAACCGGCACCGACCTAGGACGACTCACCGAGCAGCGGCTTCGGGCAGCGATTCGGGAGAGCGAGATGACCGTCCTCGGCCCCAACTGCCTTGGCATGATCAGCACCCGAGACCGCGTGACAGCCACATTCACCTCTGCCCTAGATGACCTCGACGAACTCCGGTACGGTCCCACGGCGTTCGTCAGCCAAAGTGGAGCGTTTGGAAGCTTCATTTTTAACGCCGGAACGCGCCATGGCATCGGCTGGAGTCATTACATCGCTACTGGAAATGAGCTCGAGCTTAGTACCGGCGAGATCCTGACAGCACTCGCTCACAGCGACGACGTGCAGATCCTGCTGACCTACCTCGAAGGCGTTTCGAATGGCTCCGAGCTCATCAGCGCGTTCACGACAGCGCGCGAACTCGACAAGCCGATCATCGCGGTCAAGTCGGGCCGATCGCTCGTGGGAGCACGTGCGGCGGCCACGCATACGGCATCGTTGTCTGGCTCGGATCAGATCTTCGACGGGGTCGTTCGTGAACTCGGCGTCGTGCGGGTGAACGGTGTCGAGGAAATGCTCGATGCCGCGAAGATATTCGGCACCGGCGCGCGACCTGCCGGGCGGCGCGTCACCAGTTTCTCGATCTCTGGCGGTTGCGGAGTAGTGATGGCCGATGCAGTAGCCGAACTCGGCCTCACAATGGCCGAGTGGGAGGACGAGTGGTCGGAGCGTCTGGCGGCAATCGAACCCAGACCGGCGTCGGTGCACAATCCCGTCGATCTGGGCGCTCAGATGTACCTGAATCCTCCGATGCTCGAAGCCGGCATGAGAATTGCGCTGGAGCATCCCGGGACTGACCACATTGCTGTCCTACTCGGATGCGGCGAATCGGTCGCGGACGCGCTGATCGAGTCAATCACCCGCGTGCACGCCGATGCGGACAAACTCATCATCGTGGTCTGGACTGGAGGATCTGGACGATCACAACAAATTCTCGACGAACGCGGAATTCCGTGCTTTAGCGATCCGCATCGAGCAGCTGCCGCGCTTGCCCGTCTATGTGACTATTCACAGTGGCGTAGCGCGCCACCACCAACTCGGCCGGACGGGATCGATCAGGTTGGTGTCGCGGCAATTATCGACAAGGCAGTGGCACGGGGGCGCACCCAGCTCAGCGAATGGGAATCCAGCCAGATCATCTCGATGTACGGCATCCCGACTGCGGCAGCTAGAAAGGCTAAGAACGCGGAGGATGCGGCATCGGCAGCGGCCGCGTTTGATGGACCGTTCGCGATCAAGCTGGTTTCGCATCAGCTCGTGCACAAGTCCGACATCGGGGCGGTCGAACTCAACGTGGCCGCCGATGAGGTTCAGGACTCGGCGCGACGGGTGCTGGCGCTCGGCGAGGAACACGGACTGTCAGACGTCGCGGTGCTACTGCAGCCGATGGTGCACGGAGATGTCGAGCTGATCGTCGGGTTCACCAACGACCCGAGTTTCGGACCATCCGTGGTCGTCGGTAGTGGTGGAGTGCTGGTCGAATCAGTGCAAGACAGCTGTGCGGCGCTCGCCCCCATCAGCGGCGAGTACGCCGAATCAATGATTCGCTCACTGAAGGTCGCCGCGGCACTCACCCCGGGACGCGGACGACCTGGCGCTGATCTTCCGGCCTTGGGAGACCTGGTGAGTCGTCTCTCGTGGCTGGCAAACGATTTTGGCGATCGACTGGCCGATGTCGACATCAATCCTGTCCTCGTCGATACCTCCAGCGGCCGAACCTGCGCGGTTGACGCGCTGGCGATTCTCGCGCCGTCCGATGACGCACCCGCCCGCAGATCTAGTGAAAGGGAAGTATGACCACCAACGCAACGACGCTCACCGTAGAACAACTCGAGTTGCGCGAGCGGGCTATTGAGCTCGGGCGTACCGAGTTCGCGCCGTACGCCGCGCAATGGGATGAGACTGCGACCTACCCCGAACGTTCCCTGGCCGTGCTCAAAGAACACGGGTTTATCGGAATGTGCGTATCGGAAGAGTACGGCGGCCAAGGTAAGGGCGTGCTTGAAGCAAGTCTGGCGATCGAGGGAGTCGCGCACGGGTGCATGGCCACGGCGATGATGCTGCAAGGGAATCTCAACGGACCGTCCCGAGTGATCGCCGAGATCGGCACGCCGCAGCAACGCGCGAAGTACCTACCCGGAGTAGCCGACGGATCTCACTCATTCGCTATCGCCATGACCGAGCCGCAAGCCGGTTCTGACGGTCTCGCGCTACAGACGACGCTGACGCCGGTCGACGGAGGTTTTCAACTCTCCGGCGAGAAGTCGCATATCACCAGCGGCGACCACTCTGACACGATCCTGGTCTTCTGTCGCGCTCCCGGCACCGTGGGGCCACGCGGAATCGGCGCGGTTCTCGTTGAGAAAGACGACCCAGGTTTCGAGGTAGTTTCCATCGAGAAGAAGATGGGAAGCCGAGGCATCAACGAGACCGTGCTGCGATTCAGCGACATCTTCATCGACAACGATGACGTCGTTCTGGCGCCAGACCCAGAATCCAACAACGGCGCCGCCTTCCTGGTCAAGCAGTTCAATCCGGAGAGGTGCGGCAATGCCGCAATGACGCTCGGCGTCGCCCAATCGGCCTTCGAGTACGCCGTCGAGTATGCAAAGAACCGCGAGCAATTCGGTCGACCCATTGCCGAGTTCCAGGGAATGCAATGGCGGATTGCCGATATGGCGGTCTCGCTCGATGCCGCAAGATTGATGCTGTGGCGCGCAGCGGGATCGGACGTCGACGGGTTTCCGCCGATTCGAGAAACCGCTATGGCAAAACTGCTCTGTAACGAAACGGCCATCAAGGTCTGCAACGAAGCAATCGGCATGCTCGGTCACAAGGGATACCTCACCGAGCATCCCCTCGAGCGGAACTTCCGCGACGTGCGGGGAATGGCGATCGCGGGCGGGTCCGTCGACATTCTTCGCAACATGATCGGTGCCGAGGTCACCGGTATGCGGATTAGCCAGCGGCGGGCGTCATAACCGGACCGGAGAAAGTAGAGCGCACCGAAGCGCGCTACACGTACGAGGACAAGGGCGCCCGTATGTTCCAACGAAACCAGAGAAGAGACGTACGTGAACTTCGAAATACCCGCTGATACACGAGATATCGCCGACGGTCTGATCAGCTTTATCGATCGATTTGTCGTGCCACTGGAAAACGCACACTCCGACCTACTAGCTACCGAACGCACCCGCACCGACGAGCGCGGAATTCTCGTTCCCGCGGTGCGAGATCTCCAAAGGACGGTGCGCAAAGCCTCCGCCGATGCTGGGTTCTATACTCTGTTCGGCGACCCCTCTCTCGGTGGTGGCGGACTCGGCGAAGGTGCGCTCGCGCATATCCAGGAGCGCCTGAATCACACCTACGGTCCGCCCCGAACACTGATCCACGAGGTCGTCATCCCGTCGGTGTTCACCAACGGCGCGACCCCCCTGCTCCTCGAACTGCAGCCCCATCTGCGCGATCGGCACATCGCAGCGATCGTTTCCGGAGAGTCCACCTTGTGTTTTGGGCTGTCCGAGGCCGGCGCGGGTTCGGACCCGCAGCGCATGAGAACGACCGCCGTCAAGGACGGCGACGAGTGGGTCATCAATGGCTCGAAGCAATGGATCACGAACGCTGCCTACGCCGACTTCTGTATCCTGTTCGCGATAACGGATCCCGAGGCCGCACGGGCGCGACGCGGCGGAATCACAGCATTCTTCGTCGACACCCGATCGGAAGGCTTCGAATGCACCGGCATCATCCCGCTGCTAGGGCAAGCGGGTTCGAACGTGGGAATAGTCAGCATCGACGAACTCCGGGTCCCTGACGACCACATAATCGGTACGCCCAATCGCGGACTAACCCTTGCATTGCTAGGAATAAGCAAGGGACGGCTGTCGATGTCTGGGATGTGCGTCGGGCTCGCACAGTGGGCACTCGACCTCTCGCTCGATTATGCGCAGCAGCGCGAAACGTTCGACGTACCGATCGCCCAGCATCAGATGATTCAAGCCAAGCTTGCAGAAATGGCAATCGACATCTACGCCGCCAAATCCGCCGTCGCCCGGACAGCATGGATGGTCGAATCGGGACAGCCGACCCGTAAGGAGACCTCCATCGTCAAGGCACTCACGACGGAAATGCTTGGCCGGGTCACCGATTCAGCCATTCAGATACATGGGGCGATGGGGCTTACCAACGAACTGCGGATCGAAGAGGCCTGGCGGCTTGCCCGCATCGTGCGCATACCGGACGGAACTGCCGAGATTCAACGACGAGCAATTGCACTGCAACTGCTCCGAGGAGACGCGGCGCTATAGGCACACCACACCATGCGCCGGCGACTTGATGCCCTTACCGGCAGGTTCTTTGAGATCCGGTTCATGGGTAGGAGTTCGGTGAAACACCCATGACTGGGGCGATGTCGCCGGGTCACCATCGGCTCCGCGCCGCTCACCGGCACCGAGGACGAGCAGCGACTCCAGGACATGCTCGGGCAGATCCAGCAGACCGGCTAATGAGCGGCCCGTTCCACCCATCTGACCCGGGGACGGGCGCGTTCGGTACACGCAAGGCGATAGAGTCCTGAAACAACGTTTGATCGAACGGGAGGTTCCGCCATGTACCTGACCCCTTCCGACACTGAAAAATTGCTGCTGAGTGTCGCCGGTATGGTCGCACGGGATCGGCGAGAGCGCGGCGTTGTACTGAACTATCCCGAGGCAGTCGCCTTGCTGTCGTGCTGGGTGCTCGAACGCGCCCGCGAAGGTGCACGGGTCGCCGACCTGATGAACGATGGCCGGCGCGTACTCAGCCGTGCCGAAGTCATGGAAGGAGTGCCGGAGATGATTTCCGACGTCCAGGTAGAGGCCACCTTCCCGGATGGGCGCAAGCTCGTCACGATCACGGCGCCGATCCAATGATCCCGGGAGAGGTGCGCTCCAGCGACGAGCCACTCGAGTTGAACACCGAACATGAGCACCGCTCACTGGTCATCGTCAATGCCGGTGACCGCCCGATCCAAATCGGCTCACACCTGCACCTGCCGGACGCGAACCCGGCGTTGAGCTTCGACCGTGAACAATGTCAGGGTTTCCGGCTTGCTGTTCCGGCCGGTACGTCGGTGCGCTTCGAGCCAGGTGTCAGCCGGACCGTCGACCTAGTCGCCCTAGGCGGGCGCGGTCTGGTGCCGGGCTTGCAGGTGCGCGGCCGTAACCTGGCGACGTATCAACGTGAACCCAAGCCGGTGGTGCCGTTCGGCACGCCCGGTACGACGGTCAGCGACCCGTCGCGAGCATCGACCGTGCGCGCCCGGCTCAGCGATGAACGCCCACATAATGACCCGGACGCCACGGCGCCCGCCGACCACGACCCCGACCACGGGAGATCGTCATGAGCCCGATTTCGCATCGCGAATATGTCCAACTGTACGGTCCGACGGTCGGCGACCAGGTCAGGCTCGGGGATACCGACCTGTGGATCCAGGTCGAGCAGGACCTGACTATCGGCGGCAACGAGTCCGTCTTCGGTGGCGGAAAGAGCATCCGCGAGTCGATGGGGCAGGGCCTGACGACCCGCGACCAAGGCGCGCTTGACCTGGTCATCACCAACGTGGTGGTACTGGATCACTGGGGCATCGTGCGCGGGGACGTGGGTGTTCGGGACGGCCGGATCGTTGCCGTCGGCAAGTCCGGCAACCCCGACGTGATGGACGGCGTACACCCCGATATGCACATCGGGCCCAGCACCGACGTCATCGCCGGAGAGGGTCGGATTCTCACCGCTGGCGCGATCGACACGCACGTCCACTTCCTCAGCGAGATCGAGATGCATGAGGCATTGGCGACCGGTACGACGACGGTGGCCGGCGGCGGCACCGGGCCGACGGAGGGCTCGAAGGCGACCACAGTGACGCCCGGAGAGTGGTCCCTGACGATGATGCACCGGGCGCTGGATCACCTCCCGTTGAACGTCATTTTGTTCGGCAAGGGAAGCACGGTCAGCGACGAGGCGCTCCGGCAAGAGGCACTGGCCGGGGCTGGCGGCTACAAGGTGCACGAGGACTGGGGCGCAACTCCTGCGGCTATTGACACGGCGCTGCGGGCGGCCGATGAATTCGGACTGCAAGTGGCGCTGCACGCCGACAGCCTCAACGAGACTGGCTACGTGCAGCACACGCTCGATGCGATCGCCGGCCGCGGGATCCACGTCTTCCATTCGGAGGGCGCGGGCGGCGGGCACGCGCCGGACATCATCGTCGTCGCCAGCGAGCCGAATGTGCTACCCGCCTCGACGAACCCTACGTTGCCGCACACGGTCAACACCGTGGCCGAGCACTTGGACATGCTGCTCGTCGTACATCATCTCAATCCCCGCGTCCCGGAAGATCTCGCCTTTGCCGAGTCCCGGATCCGGTCGACGACGATCGCCGCCGAGGACATCCTGCAGGACATCGGCGCGCTGTCGATCACGTCCTCGGACGCCCAGGCCATGGGTCGGATCGGTGAGCTGGTCTGCCGGACCTGGCAGGTCGCGCACGTGATGAAGGCGCGCCGCGGATCGCTCGATTCCAGCCTGCCGGCCGATAACGAGCGGGCCCGCAGGTACGTCGCGAAATACACGATCTGTCCCGCGGTAGCACACGGCATCGACCACGAGGTCGGCTCGGTCGAACCGGGCAAGCTGGCCGACCTGGTGCTGTGGGATCCGGCGTTCTTCGGCATTCGCCCGTCCGCGGTGATCAAGGGCGGCGCTATCGTTTTCGCGCCACTCGGTGATCCCAACGGGGCGGTGCCCATGCCGCAGCCGGTGCTGCTGCGACCGGCATTGCCCGGTTCGGTGGGGTCGGCGCCGCACCTGTCAACGAGTTTCGTCTCTCCGATGGCCATCGAGGACGGCCTGGCCGGCCGGCTCGGGCTGACTAGGCGGCTCACCGCCGTACGGCCCACCCGCGACCTGACCAAGGCCGACATGCCCAACAACACCGCGCTGCCGCAGATCGAGGTCGACCCCGAGACGTTCGCGATCAGCATCGACGGCGAGACGGTGAATCCCGATCCGGTCGACACCGTGCCGCTGGCTCAGCGCTACACGCTGTTTTGATCGGGGCCTGATGTACGCCGGGATCGGGGCGCTGCTGCTTGCCGACGGTCGCCTGCCCACCGGCGGTTACGCACACTCCGGCGGCCTTGAGCCGGCATTAGCCGCGGGACTCGACCTCGGTGACGTGCCGGCGTACATGCGGGCACGCCTGCAGACCGTTGGGCTGGTCGACGCTTCCGCCGCCGTACTCGCGCGACGCTCGGACGGTCTGGCGGACCTCCAGGCGGCACTGCTCGCCCGCATCCCCAGCGAGCCGCTGCGGGCCGCCTCGACCTCGCTCGGTCGCGGGCTGACTCGGCTGGCGCGACGGTTGTGGCCAGAACACCACGCCACTCACATGCTCGAGGCGCTTCCATCCGCGCCGCTGAGGCCGATTGCGCTCGGCGCGATCGGTGCCATTCTCGAGCTTGAGGAGCGGCAGATCGCCCGGATCAGCCTGTACGACGACGCGCAGACCGTGGCCGCGGCGGCGCTCAAACTGCTGCCGGTCGATCCCGCTGATGCCGCCCGTTGGGTGCTCGAATCCGCGCCGATTGTCGAGGAATCGGTCTTGCTGGCCGTCGCCACCAGCAGGCCGCAGCAGCTGCCGGCGCTCACCGCGCCGTTGATCGAACAATGGTCGTTGGACCATTCCGCCCGCACAAGGAGGATCTTCGTTGCCTGACCACACGCACACCCATCCAGCGCCGAGCCGGCCCTTGCGGCTGGGGATCGCGGGCCCCGTCGGTACCGGCAAGAGCACGCTCATCGCGACTCTGTGCACGCGGTTGTCCGAAGAACTGCAGATCGCGGTCGTCACCAACGACATCTACACCGACGAGGACGCGCGCCTGCTCAAGGCGGCCGGCGTACTCCCGGTCGACCGCATCAAGGCCGTCGAGACGGGCGCCTGCCCGCACACCGCGATCCGCGACGACGTCACCGCCAACCTGATCGCGGTTGAAGACCTCGAGGAGCAGTTCGCGCCGCTCGATCTGATGCTCATCGAGAGCGGCGGGGACAACCTGACCGCGACGTTCAGCCCGGCCCTCGTCGACGCGCAGATCTTCTGCATCGATGTCGCCGGCGGTGGGGACGTCGCGCGCAAAGGCGGTCCCGGGATCGAACGAGCCGACCTGCTGATCATCAACAAGACCGACCTCGCGCCGTACGTCGAGGTCGACGTCGAGCAGATGCTCCGCGACGCCGGCGACGTCCGAGCGGGCCTGCCGGTCATCGCACTGTCACGGCACGTGCCGGAGTCCGTCGACGCGCTTTGTGACTGGGTCCGCTCGGTGCGGACGGCGTACGGCGAGGGTCGCAGCGTGCCGCAGGACCCCGGGCCGATGGCGCCGCATTCGCACGGCCACGAACACGCGACCGGATGAGCCGACCGCGCGCGGCCCGGATTGCGGTCGAGCGCGATAGCGATCGGGTGCGCATCGTGGCGCTCGACGGCAGCGACTTCGTGCGACCGCGTCTGCTGCGTGCCGACGGTCATCACGTGAGCGTCGCCTTCGTGAGTTCCAGCGCGACCCTGCTCGCCGGTGACGACCTGCGCATCGATATCGACGTCGGGCCCGGCGTGAGTCTGGAACTGGTCGAACCGTCCGGGATGGTCGCCTACAACGCCCGTGGCGGGCAGGCGTCATGGTCCGCGTGCGTCCGGGTCGGCGACGACGCGCACGTCACCTGGGCGGCAGCGCCGTTTGTGGTTGCCGGCGGAGCGGACGTTTTGCGGCGTACCGAGATCGAGCTCGCCGACGGGGCCTCGATGCTGCTGCGCGAACTGCTCGTGCTCGGCCGACACAACGAGGTCGGCGGCTGCGTTCGGTCGATGCTGGAGGCGTCGCTGGCCAGCGTACCGCTGCTCGTGGAGGACTTGGACCTGCGCGAGCCGTTACGCCGGAGTGCGCCCGGAATTCTGGGGTCGGCGCGGGTATTGGGCACCGTTGCCCTGCTGGGCGTTTGTCGGCCGCCATCGGAGTGCGTGCACGAGACGTCCCTCGCAGGCCCAGGTGCGCTAGCACGCTGCATCGCGACGGATGCGCACACCGCATGGAATCAACTCGCGCCGGTATGGCGGCGATGGCACGGTGTCGTCAATTCCCCTATCTGGGACACCCACGCCAGCTAGCAGGTGCCAGCGTTTGTAATCGAGGACGGTGTCGCCGCCGCGCCGTCCGGCCACGGTCGATGAGTTGGGCGGCGGCGGGTAGTCGTCGCGGTCGTGGGCTATCTAGCTGCTCGGCCTGGATGGGTCATGTTTGACATGCTGCCCGTTCCGCGAACGCTTCGTTGTCGCAGCTTCTTGCGGCGATCGCTCGGATCGTGGAACGGACCACGATGTCGCCGCCGTCGACATTAAACCTGCAGCCAGCGCGCAGAGGTATGTTGCTTGCGACGCGGTTGAAATCGTGGCCGACGCCGATGATTGGCGTGTTGGCTTTCATACTTGCGATCGTTGTGCTGATGTCGCTGATGGCCGCATTCGGCCAACTCGGGCTTGTGGAGTTGCTGTTGATTAGGGCCCTGAGTCTGACGATATCGGCGAAAGTGCCACAGTCGTCCAAGACCTCCTCGGACACGCCTCACTGAGCTCTACTCAGATCTACACCAAAGCCGCCGGTCGGCACGTCCGCGCCGCCGCCAACGCGCTCCCCCTCCACCAAGTCGTACATGACTTACCGCGTAAACAATGACCGCGCCAGCCAGCAAATTCCCGCGTACTCAGACCTTCCATGGCCGACGCTGAATAATTTGTATTCTGTCATCATAGCAGGTCAGAGCATATAAATGAGCCGACCTCAAGTTCGTTTTGAACACTACCGGCCACTTCTGCGACAAGCAACTATCCCGGCACCAGAGGCGGCGTTCCGATCGCGGATCAGCTATGCCGCGAGGTCCAGTTCGGTCGTTCCGGGAATTGACTGCGCCGCGCCGCGCAGTCAGTAGTAACCTTTGTCGCCCTATTTTGTCACAGTGACGTATGGCGAGTGCGGAGTCACGGGCGCGCGGATCGCCTGAGGACAGTCACTAGTAGTGGGTCCACATGCGCAACACATGCACCACACGGCGATCGGGGAAAACCTCGTACACCAGCCGGTGCTGAATGTTGATCCGCCGCGAATAGCAGCCCGCCAGATCGCCCACCAGCTTCTCGTGCCGCGGAGGCACACCGAACGGATCCGCAGCCAGTACGTCCAGAAGTCTCTGAGCTCGCGACTTCAAGCCCGACGAGGCAAGTTTTTTCGCGTCCTTTTGCGCTTGACGTGAATAGACCAGCGTCCAGTCACTCACCAGTCGAGACTCGTCGAGGCGTCCTCAACACCCTCGGCCCGCGCCTGACGGATCGACCCTGCAAACCCCGGCACCGACTCCAAGAACAGGGTCTCTTGGATCGCCCGCCAGTCCGCCTCACCAATCAGCACCGCATTGCCTCGCTGCCCCGTGATGGTCAGCGGCTCAGACTCATCATTGACCTGGTCGATCAGCCGGTACAGGTTCGACCGAGCCGATGTCGCACTCACCGCAGTCATATCTTCCACCTCACGACAAAGCGTACGCTATGTCGTACGTTATTGGCAAGGTCGAACCCCGGGAGTTCTGCCGGTGCCTCCGTGGCGAAGCGACGACCATGGCCTGACGTCCCGCAACCCCATGCACCACCCCGGACATCCATGTCCATAACACCGGACTTGTTCTCATCTACCTCCCCACTCACGACAGACAGCGCCTGCCGCGCCAGAACCACCCAGTCTGCTGCCCCGGGCACACCAAGCTCGAACGAACTGCCCAATTGAACCTCGAGCCGCCGACCGTTACAGGCACGCCTGCCAGCAGGATCTGCGTCTGAACGTAATCTCACTGCTATGACTGTGGTTCCCGAATCATCGTATATCGAAGCCTTGCTCGGCGAGCTCGGCCAGATAGAGGAACGCTATGTGGATGTCGTCGAACACTCCGAGACGTACTACAGCAACCCGAACCGCCCCGTCGGCAC
The DNA here is from genome assembly GCF_003003235.1 of Antricoccus suffuscus. Classification (NCBI taxonomy): domain Bacteria; kingdom Bacillati; phylum Actinomycetota; class Actinomycetes; order Geodermatophilales; family Antricoccaceae; genus Antricoccus; species Antricoccus suffuscus. Next base: position 50,903 of record NZ_PVUE01000001.1, on the reverse strand, counting down.
CTACTTCATCGGTGCGGCCGATTATTCGTGGAAGGCAAGCGACCCCGCGTTGGAGGCGACCGGATGTCACTGCTTCGTGACATCCGTGGCTGGCAAGTGAGGTTCGAGTTACTCTTTCTGCATCCGACTCCCGAGGTCGCCGGACGGCATAGAGACGCATTCGCCCACATCGAACGCTGGCTGCTGCGCGAAGCGCGCAATGATCACTCCCTGACGGCAAGCACCCAGAACATGGTTGACCAACTTCGGCAAACGTTCGAGGTGCTGCACTCGGCAAAGGAACTACTGCCGACCGACGACTACGACGTTCGGCTCGTGATCGACACGAACGCCCTAATCGACAACCCCGACGCCGCGGCGTACACCGCACGGTTGGGTCGCGTTACCTGGTTCACGTCCCTCCAGTGGTTCTCGGGGAACTTGATGATCTGAAACGCTCGGGACGAATACCTGAGCTCAGGGATGCCGCGCGCCGCGCCCTTCGGCGGCTAAAGGGTTGCCGCTCAAACGGCGACGTGCTGACTGGTGTCTGCGTAGCTGGCGAGGTCTATGTGGTATTCGGGGCGCGGGAACCGCGCAGTGACAACCTGCCTGAACCGCGCCGAATAGAGCACCCTCAACGGGATCATTTGCGGTACGGGTTTTAGGTACGATGCGGACAGCGTAAACGACGGGTCTGACATAGCCGCGAGCATGTACCGGTGAAGGATCGGCAGCGGGACGGCAAGGACCGGCTACGGCGTCACGGATTCCACGATCACCTCGGTGCGATGAAGACAACGTGGGAGGAATGGTTCACGTGCTGGGCGCGCCGATGGTCGCGGCGCTGAAGTCCTCGATCATCTCCAACGACATGCTGTCCATCCCCGGCTCGTGGGCGAGCAGCGATTTCGCGGCGCCGGCCATCCTCACCGTCGGATCGACGCACTCGATCGAGATACTCAACGGCCTGGCGTACCTGCAGAAGCAGGGTTTGATCCAGGACGGCGACAAGAACGGTCACGTTTACATCAACAGTGAGTACGGCGACGACGGGCTTCTCGGTTCGAAGGCCTACGCCAAGGACCACGACATGACCAGTGTGGAAGCAAATACTCCCGCCGATGAGGCGGACATGTCCGCGGCCGTGGCGAGCCTCAAGAGCGCGGGCGTGAAGCCACCATCTCAGAGGGCGGACCGGTGCTGTAGCAACGCAGATGGAGGCCCAAGGACTCGAGCATATCCCGCCGCTCGGCAACAATCCGTCGTTCGCCCCCGCCATGCTGCAAACGCCTGCCAGGAACGCGCTGAACAACTAATGCGGTCTGCGCCGATCGTGCCGTTCAACACCGACGCTCCACTTGAAGCCGTTTACCGTTCGCTGTCAATGCCTGCCGACCGACGCTGGGATCTATGGCGGCGAGTCAGTGACCATGATGTTTCAGGCAAGCGCCGGTGGAAGTCTTCGCAATCATTCCCTCGCGCGAGCGATCACAGCGAAACTTCCGGTCGCGCTGGCAACGAGCCGATCGTCGGAATCGACGGTTCTTGCCTGGAGGTGCACAATCCGGCGCCCGGCGGTGAGGATGGTCGCTTCTGCTGTGAGCGAGCCACTCTGCGCGGCTCGGTGAAAACGTGTTTGGATCTCGATCGTGGTGCATATGCTGCCATCGGGGACAACCGCCATCGCGGCCGCGCCCATCGCCGTGTCCATTAGCGCGAACGCGACTGATCCATGGGCAACAGCATTCGGATTCATGTGGCGCTCACTGAGTTCGAGGCTGGCCGTCGCGCTGGATTCACCACGCTCGATCGTGAACTCCAGAAAGTCCTTGATTGGAAATGTGGTGTTGTTGGGACTACTCACTGACGCACTGTCCTTGTGTCGATGTTTCTTGATCCGATCGTCGTTCCGGATCGGCTATCCGGCAGTTGGCTCGCGTACGACGCACAAGGCCAACGTAGCTAACTCCTGCGGCAGGTTGCGGCGGCGTACCAGGCCGTCGTGCATGATCACCTCGTTGACGACGGCGAACGACGCGCCAGCCCGGATTCGCGCCTCCGCCTGGCTCATCTGAGATTGTGCGATGCGCACGACGTGCGCGAGTTCGTCGATATACATGCGCTGGTTGCGGCGGCGAAGGTCCAAGTATTCCGCCGCCAGGAAATGCATCTCCGTCGAGTAGATAGCGATCAGATCGCGATAGTCGATCGCCATATCGACGTATCGGCGTACCAGCTCAACGACCGCCTCCTCGGCATTGCTTGAACGACGCAGCGCCGTCGCGACACCGCCGGCGATCTGCGCCGCGGCCCGGTCATACATGACCGCCAGCAACGACTCCTTGCTGTCGAAGTGGCGGCTCACCGCGGAGGCCGTGATGCCGACCTCGGCTCCGATGTCACGCAGTGATACGCCGTGGAAGCTGCGAACCCGGAACAGTCGCAGCGCAGCGGCAAGAATCGCCTCGCGCCGCGTCGCATGCGTCATGACCTCGGGGTCCGGCTTGAGAAGTGTGTGGTCAGGAGGACCGAGTACGACGCTGCCCAGCACCGGCGTGATGGCGCGGGCGATCCTGGCCCTGGCGGCCTGGGTACCGGCGCGGGCGAGCCCGGTATGCACAAGCGCACCCATGGCACCGCGCACGCGGAGTGCCTCACTGCTTAACCGAGTGTCGATATCCGGACTGGCTGCCAGCGTGTCCATGAGCGTGCGGACGTCACCCGTCAGGATGGGAATCGACGCGGGGTCGTCCAGGCTGCGCAACTGGCGAAGTGCGACGACAGCGCTGTCGGGGTCGTCGAACACCGCGCCGGCGAGAGCGGCGTACGGCGACATGCTGGTCGCTCCCGCCGCCACCGCGCTGCGGAAATCTGTGATGATCCGCGTCAGAATTGCTTGTTTGCTCGGAAAGTAGCGATAAACGGCTGGCCCGCTCACCCCGATCTCTGCACCGATATCGTCAATACCGACACCGTCGAACCCCCGCCGTCTGATTAGCCGGGCGGCGGCCGCTTGCACCTCACGTCGCCGCTCTTCGCTACGGCTCGTCGGAGCGGATCGCTGTCTGAGATCGGGCGTAGTCACGATTCTCATGTTAACGCATATTGACTATTTTGCACTATCTGGTTTACCGTCGCATCCAGACTCGAAACGTCTTTGTATCGCCTTCAAATCCCAAAACTGAGCACCCTGGCGCCCAACTTCGGCGCCACACCCGATCGGAGAATGAACGTATGACCACATTGGAAGGGCGCACCGCGCTAATCACCGGAGCCGGTCGCGGCCTAGGTCGCGAACACGCGATCATGTTTGCCGACCTCGGCGCCAACGTCGTCGTCAATGACAACGGCGCCGGCTCCGACGGCAGCGGCGACGACGCCGGCCCAGCCGCGGAGGTCGTCCGTGAGATCAAGGCGCGCGGCGGCGAGGCCACCGCTCACGTCGGCAGCGTCTCGGACTGGAACACCGCTAAAGAGATGGTGGACCTGGCCGTCGATACCTACGGCAAGCTCGACATTCTGGTCAACAACGCCGGCATCCTGCGCGACCGGATGCTCGTCAACATGTCCGAAGCCGAGTTCGACTCGGTCATCGACGTCCACCTCAAGGGGCACTTCTGCCCGTCACGGCACGCCGCGGCGTACTGGCGGGATATGGCCAAGGCCGGCACGCCGGTCGATGCCGCGATCATCAACACCTCGTCCGGCTCCGGGCTGCGCGGAAACCCGGGACAGACCAACTACGCCGCCGCCAAGGCCGGGATCGCCATCATGACCGTGATCCACGCCCGCGAGCTCGAGCGGTATGGCGTGCGTGTCAACGCCATCGCCCCGATCGCACGCACCCGCCTGACCGAAGCGACACCGGGCCTGGGCGACCGGATCAACGCCGACGGCACCAGCGGTTTTGACAAGTGGTCACCCGAGAACATCTCCCCACTTGTAGCGTGGCTTGCTCTTGCGGGCAACAAGGTTTCCGGGCAGGTCTTCGGCGTGTTCGGCGGGCATATCGGGTGGCAGCAGGGCTGGGTCGAGCAAGAGGCGCACGACCTCGATCGGCAGTGGCAAGTGCATGAGATCGCTGAAGCGCTCGCCCATATCCCGGCCGGTCCTCCGGAGTTCTCCGGCGTGGCCAGCTAATCGTCGCGCGTCACACCGACGAAATGATGTCGCAATGAAAGGGACCTCATGACCGACCCAAGCAGCGTCATCGGGCGGGAACTGCCGAGCTTCTCGGCCATTCCCGAACGCGGGCAGCTGGCCTTTTTTGCCCAGGTGCTCGGCCAGACCGACCCGACGTACTTTGACCTTGACGCAGCACACGCCGCCGGCTATCCGGACCTGCCGGTGCCGCCGACGTTCCTGTTCACGCTGGAGCTGCGACGCCCCGATCCGCGCGGAATCCTGACCGAGCTTGGCATCGATATGCGCTCGGTGCTGCACGGCGAGCAGGAGTTCAGCTACTCGTCGATGGCCTTTGCCGGTCAGAAGCTCGACTTCACCGGCAAGTACGTCGACTACTACGAGAAGAAGGGCGGGGCGATGCGATTCCTGGTCCGCCAGACCGAGGTCAGTCGTGATGGCGAGCCGATCGCCGTCCTCAAGAACGTGCTGATCTCGCGCCAAATGGAGCTGACCTCATGACCGTCACCACATTCGTCGAGGGGCAGGACCTTCCGCCGCTGACGATCCCACCAATCTCGCGTACGACGCTCGCGCTGTTTGCCGGTGCGTCGGGAGACCACAACCCGATCCACATCGATCTGGACAACGCGAAGAGCGCCGGACTCGACGACGTCTTCGCTCACGGCATGCTGTCGATGGGTTACCTCGGCCGCTATCTGACCGACCTGGCGCCGCAGGGCTCGCTGCGCAACTTCCGCGTGCGGTTCACCTCGATCACACCGGTACACGGCGCACCGACCTGCAGCGGCACGGTCACCGCCGTACGCGAGGAAAACGGCGAGCGCATAGCCGACCTCACGCTCAAGGTGCAGTTGGCCGACGGCACCGTGACTCTCGATGGCGGCGCGCAGTTCGTCGTACCGGTCGCATGAGTACGGCGTACCCCAGCTCGTCCTGGGTCACCGGCGACGTCGCGGATCTGTACCAGCTCGCCGACGAGTTCTTAAGCAAAGAGATCGCTGCGCAGTCCCCACGCTGGGAAGAGCAGCAGCACGTCGATCGCGAGTTCTGGCTAGCCGCAGGCAAACTCGGGCTGCTGTGCGCGTCGATTCCCGAGGAGTACGGCGGGGGTGGCGGCGACTTCCGCCACCAAGCGGCGATTCAGCAGGCCTACGCCCGCACCGGCGATCGGTCGTGGGGCAACTCGGTGCACAGCGGCATTGTCGCGCACTACATCCTCGGCTACGGCACCGAAGAGCAGAAGAAGCGGTGGCTGCCGAAGATGGCGACCGGCGAGATGGTCGCGGCGATCGCGATGACCGAGCCCTCCGCGGGCTCGGACCTCAAGGCGATCCGCACGACGGCGGTGCGTGAAGGCGACGAGTACATCATCAACGGCTCGAAGATCTTCATTACCAACGGGTCCTCTGCCGACCTCGTGGTGGTGGCCGCGAAAACCGACGCAACGGCCGGCGCACACGGGATCTCGCTGATCATTGTCGAGACGGCCGACTGCCCGGGATTCTCGGTCGGCAAGGTGCTCGACAAAATCGGGCAGCACGGCGCGGATACCTCGGAGATGTTCTTCAGCGACGTCCGTGTGCCCGCCGAACGCCTGCTGGGCGACGAGGGCGCCGGTTTCGCGATGATGATGAGCCAGCTGCGCCAAGAGCGCCTGATCATCGGGATCAGCGCGGTGGGCGCCATCGAACGCGCCGTCGCGGTGACCACGGCGTACGTCAAGGAGCGCGAGGTGTTCGGCAAGAAGCTCATTGACATGCAAAACACCCGGTTTGAGCTGGCAGAGTGTGCCACCCTCTCGCGGGTCGCGCGGGTCTTCCTGGACAACTGCATGGAGCAGCACCTCCGCGGCGAACTCGACACGGCCGGTGCTGCTATGTGCAAGTGGTGGCTCACCGACGTGCAGTGCAAGGTCATTGACAAGTGCTTGCAGATGTTCGGCGGCTACGGATATATGCGTGAATACCCGATTGCCCGTCTTTACGCGGACGCGCGGGCACAGCGCATTTACGGCGGAGCCAACGAGATCCAGAAGGAACTCATCGCCCGCACCCTCTAGTTCTCCACGCCCGCCGTCGATTAGGAGGCCGCATGCACCTCACCGCAGGACTACACCGCAGCATCCAACGTGACCCCGATGGGATCGCGATAGTCGACGGCGCGCGGGAGATCACCTTCACCGAACTAGCCGAGCGGGTGGCCCGGCTTGCCTCCGGTCTAGCCGGGCTCGGCGCGAGTCCGGGTGACCGGATCGGGATGCTCGCGACCAACTCTCCGCGCTACCTCGAATACGTGCTCGCCTGCCTCTGGGGCGGCTACGTTTTCGCGCCGGTCAACTCACGGTGGAGCCGTGAGGAAATGACCTACCAAATCAACGACGCCGGGATCGGCCTGCTGATCGTCGGCGAGTCCGGCACCGCGAGGGCTCGGGAGCTGCGGGAGACGGCGGGCGACTTGCGCTCACTTGTCTTCTGTGGCAGCGATCCGGCTCCGGACGGATTCGTCGACTATGAGCAGCTCATCTCCGGCAGCGCGCCGGTCGAAGACTGCAGACTCGGCGGCAAGGCGCTCGCCGCGATCCTCTACACCGGCGGCACGACCGGCACGCCTAAAGGCGTCATGATCAGCCCCGAGCAACTCCTCGTTTCCGGTCTCGGCACCCTCGTCACTGCCGGGATGGCAAACATGCCGGAGCGTTTCTTACACGTCTCGCCGCTCTACCACTTGGCCGCGTTGGCATCGGCACTGCAGCAGGTCCAGCTGGGATCGACTCACGTCGTACTCGGCGACTTCGACGTCCCGACGCTCGTCGAGGCGATCCAAAAGCACCGAATAACCGCGACAACTCTTGTGCCAACGATGATCCAGCGACTCGTGGCGTACGTCGAGGAGACCGGCGTCGACATTTCAACCCTGGTCCGTCTCGGCTACGGCGCCTCACCGATCTCGCAGACGACTCTGCGGGATGTGCAGCGTCTGCTGCCAGGGATCCAGCTGTGCCAGCGATACGGGATGACCGAACTCGGTCCGGTGGCCACCGTCCTGACTCCGGAAGACCACCTCGACCGGGACCATCCCGAACGACTTAAGTCCGCCGGTCGGGCCGCGGCGCACGCGGAAGTGCGCGTCGTAGACACCGTCGATAAAGAACTCCCGGTCGGCGAGATCGGTGAGATCGTCGTCCGAGGCGGCAACCTGATGCTGGGGTACTGGAACAAACCCGCAGAGACTGCAGAAGCACTCCGCGGCGGCTGGATGCACACAGGCGACGTCGGCTACTTCGATCGCAGCGGCTACCTCTACGTCGTCGACCGGCTCAAGGACATGATCGTGTCCGGTGGCGAAAACGTCTACAGCGCCGAAGTTGAGAAAGTTCTCGCGCTGCACCCCGCGGTCGCCTCGTGCGCGGTGATCGGCGTACCCGACGACGACTGGGGCGAACGTGTGCACGCCGTCGTCGTGCTGCGGCCCGGCGCGCAAGTGACCGCTGGGGAGCTGCGAGAGCACTGCGGCGCGCATATAGCCCGCTACAAAGCGCCGCGCACTGTCTTCTTCACCGACGCGCTCCCCGTCTCAGCAGTCGGCAAGATCCTCAAACGCGAACTACGCGCGAGCCACGAGACCGATGCCGCCGACTCCACAAAAGGGACCTCCTGATGACGCAAGAGAAGTCGATCCACTGCGGCACAAAAGTCCGCGCCTACTCCGAGATACGCGCCCGCGCGGCGCGGCTGGCGAGCGGGCTTCGCGAGCTCGGTCTCGGTCCGGCGGACCGATTCGCGATCGTCATGCGCAACGACGTCGAATATATCGAGGCGACGCTAGCTGGCGCATCGATCGGCGCCGTACCGGTCCCGATCAACTGGCACTGGACCGGCGATGACCTCGCGCATGTCCTGAGCGACAGCGAATGCCGCCTTGCTTTTGCGCACACTGACCTGCTGCCCGCGGTCCGTGACCGGCTTCCCACCGGTGTGCCGCTGGTCGAGGTCGCGACTCCGCCGTACATCGTGGACGCATATGGACTCGAGCCACAGACGCTCACCGGCGCGCACCCCGAGTTCGAAGCCTTGATCGATGCCCACGAGGCCGCGGCGGCGACCTCGACGGCCCCACCGCAGAGCGTGATCTACACGTCGGGCACCACCGGCAAAGCGAAGGGTGTGCTGCGCGATCCATCGGGTCCCGAGGGCGCGGAGCGTCGGATCAGACTCGCATTGGAGACTCTCGCTCTCGACGCCACTATGAGCACCATGGTCACCGCGCCCCTCTATCACGCGGCACCCAATAACCACGCACTCGTGGCGACCGCCCTCGGCATGGACCTGTATCTGCTGCATAAGTTCAATCCGCAAGAACTCCTCGAGCTGATTCAGCGCGAACACCTGGAGCATCTGCAGATGGTGCCCACGATGTTTCGCCGGCTCCTCGCGCTACCGGACGAGGTGCGCGCGTCATACGACGTGTCGAGCATCAAGTCGATCATTCACGCCGGCTCGCAGTGTCCTGCAGATCTCAAGGAACAGATGATCGGCTGGCTAGGACCGGTCATCAACGAGTATTACGGCGGCACCGAATCCGGTGCGATCGTCAAATGCAGCAGCGCGGAGGCGCTCGCTCATCCAGGTACCGTCGGACGCGCGATGGATGGCTGCGGCGTACGAATCCTCGATGTCGACGGTGCGACACTTCCGGCCGGCGAGCAAGGAGTCATCTACCTCAAGCCACGCCCGGGTACGGCGAACTTCACCTATATAGGGCTTCCCGAGGCGCGCGCCGAGATCGAGGTCGACGGCTACATCACCGTGGGCGACATGGGCTACCTCGACGAAGGTGGCTACCTCTATCTCACCGACCGAGCCAAGGACATGGTCATTTCCGGTGGCGTGAATATCTATCCCGCCGAAATCGAGGCCTGCCTGCACATGATGGACGGCATCGCCGACGTCGCGGTCTTCGGCGTACCGGATGAGGACATGGGCGAGAAACTCGTGGCACACATCGAACTAGAGCCCGGCGTGTCGCTCACCGCGCAGCAGGTACGCGAGTACGTAGCCGGACACCTGGCGAAATACAAGACGCCCAGAGCGATCGTGTTCGACGAGGCGCTACCCCGCGACGACACCGGAAAACTGTTCAAACGGCGGCTACGCGAGCGCTACATGACGGCGACCCAGCCGAAGTAGGGCCGGCCGACCGGAGGGTGCACCGCGACATTCCGTGCTGGCCACGGCGCAGCATCGGTATCGTTCAGGAACAGCAACCGGAACAGAGGAGAACCCGTGGATCTCGAGCTCGCAGGACGCAATGTACTCATCACGGGAGGATCGTCCGGCCTTGGGCTCGGCCTCGCCCACACCCTGGTCAAGGAGGGAGCGAATGTGCTCCTGGTCGGCCGCAACGCGGACAAGCTCGACGCCGCGGCCCACGACCTGAGCGCCGCCGGGACACAGGTGCTGACCGTGCCCGCCGACGTCCGCAACGCCGACGACCTCCAAAGCGCGATTGATACGGCCGAACGCGAATGGGGCCGGTTGGACGGGCTGGTCAACAACGCTGGCTTCCACACAGGTAGCGGCTTCGAGACGACCACCGACGACGAGTGGCAGATGGACTTCGAACTCAAGTTGCTCGCGAAGATACGTGGTATCCGGCAAAGCCTGCCGCTGCTGCGCAAGAGCGATGCGCCCGCGGTCCTGAACGTGCTGAGCATCTACGCGCGCTTCCAGCCCAACAAGTCAATGCCGAGCTCGGTGTATCGCGCGGCCGGCCTGGCGCTCACAAACGGACTGTCCCGGGATCTCGCCGCCGACCGGATTCGGGTGAACGCGCTGTTGATCGGATTCGTACACAGCGACCAGTGGGTGCGTGGCGCGGCCGCGACCGGTGCCGACGTCGAGGAGTGGGAGGCCAACCGCGCCGAACAGATGCGCATCCCGCTCGGCCGCGTCGGTCGCACCGAGGAGTTCGCCGATGTTGCGGCATTCTTGCTTTCCTCGCGGGCGAGCTACCTGACCGGTACGGCGCTCAACGTCGACGGCGGCCTGTCGATGGTGGTGTAAGCGCGATGACACGTCGTATCCCCTCGCCGTCGGAAATCAAGCCCTACCTGCGAGTGCGCGTTCCCGAACGACGCGGCGAGGCCCGCCGGCTCGCGAAGTCCCAGGCCATGGTCGACGTCGAACGCCTCGCGAAACGCCGCGTGCCGCGTTCGGTGTGGGAGTTCGTCACCGGAGCGGCCGAATACGAAGTCTCGCTGGCCGAGAATCGACGCGAACTCGACAGTGTCCGCTTCACGCCACGCGCATTCGGGCAGGTCCATAAGCCCGACACCTCGACCGAGATCCTCGGCCGACCCGCTCCGTTGCCGCTGATCCTCGCGCCGACCGGTTTCACTCGCCTCAGTCATCACGAGGGAGAGGGTTCGGTCGCGCGAGCGGGTCGCGATGCCGGCGTACCTTACTGCCTGTCCACGTTCGCGACGACCTCGATCGGCGAGGTTGGGAAGGTCGCGGCCGGCGGGCGCAACTGGTTTCAGGTCTACCTGATGCGCGACCGCGAGATCACCCTCGGGCACCTTGCGCAGGCGCGCGACGCCGGTTACGAGGCCCTGATGCTCACCGTCGACACGCCCGTGGCCGGGCACCGACGCCGAGACTTCCACAACGGCTTCGACGTCCCGCCAAACCTCACCGCGCGGGCATTGCTCGACATGGCAGTCAACCCGCGATGGGTCGTCGACCTGATCACCCACGATCCGCTTCGCTTCGCCACCCTGACCGACGCGGGCGACCGACGCTGGACCAACACCGGCGCGGTCGTGGAAAGCAACATCCGCCCCGCCGACATCGCCTGGCTGCGGGAGAACTGGGACGGCCCGGTCATCGTCAAAGGACTGATGAATGTCGCCGACGCTCGCGACAGCGTCGATGCCGGCGCCGCTGCGGTGGTCGTGTCAAATCACGGCGGTCGCCAACTCGACCGCACCCGCTCCCCGCTGGCGGTACTGCCTGCCGTTGCCGAGGCCGTCGGTGACCGCGCCGAGGTGTACGTCGACTCCGGCTTTCGCACCGGATCGGACATCGCGGCGGCCGTCGGCCTCGGAGCCCGCGCCGTCATGATCGGCCGGCCATACCTATTCGGGCTGATGATGGCTGGCGAGCGTGGCGTACGCAAAGTCATTGACATCTACCGCGCGGAACTGCGGCGCACGATGACCCTGCTCGGCACGCCGACCATCGGCGATATCGGACCGGCTCAGGTGTCGCTGAGGGCGACGCGGGACCGGTCGCCCCTTAGCACTTGACATGACCAGCATGCGGGCACGGCCAAGGTCTGGCTGGCCCGCACTCATCCACAAAGTAGAGGACCCGATGACTGAGAACGCCGTACTAGTCGAGCGCGAGGGCGCCGTCACGATCATCACGCTCAACAACCCAGAGCGCCATAACTCCCTCACGCCGCAGATCCACGAAGGGCTGATCGCCGCGTTCGAGTCCCTGCGCACCGACTACGAGTGCCGTGCCGTGGTGTTGAACGGCGCCGGCAAGTCCTTCTGCTCCGGTATGGACCTCAAGTCGCCGATCGGTGACAGCGACGGACCGGGCGCGGTCCAACGCAGGCTCGAACGTCTCCGGGCGTCAACCAACCTGATCCTGACGATGCGTGAGATCCCGCAGCCGATCGTCGTGGCGCTGCAAGGACACTCCGTCGGCGCCGGCTTCGCTTTCGCTTCGGCGTCGGATATCCGAATCGCTGCACCGGATGCGAAGTTCAACGCCGTGTTCGTCCGGATCGGCATGACGCCAGGTGATCTGGGCCTGTCGTGGCTGCTGCCCCGTCTCATCGGCCAGACCGCGGCAGCCGAATTGTTCTACACCGGCGGCGTACTCGACGCCGAGCGCGCCGAGAAGCTCGGCTTTCTCAACAAGATCGTCGACGACCCGCTGGCCGAGGCGAAGGCGATGGCAGCCGAGATCGCCTCTAACGCTCCGTTCGGCGTACGGATGGCAAAAGAACTCCTCAACGCCAGCATCGGTGGCGGGTTCCGCGAGCACATGGAGATCGAGATGCGCTCGCAGGTCCTCGGGTTGATGACGCAGGATCACAAGGACGCGGTCGCGGCGTTTCCCGAGCGGCGTAAGCCGGCCTTCCGCGACATGTAAGCGGAACGTAAGGGTCCGGAAGTACGATGAGGCCCTGGGGAACGAACTGAGGCGGGGGCGCCGTGGATTCACAGGCAAACGTAACGGGGTTTGGTTGGCCTGACGAGGTGTCGCGACGGCTTCTCGATTTGACGGTCGATCTCGCGTGCGTCGCAAATTTTGACGGGTATTTCGAGGAACTGTCCGACGGCTGGACGGATCTGCTCGGCTACGACTGTAAAGATCTGTTGTGGCGCCCATTACTCGATTTCGTTCAGCCGGACGATGTCGAATCCACTGCGGCGCAACTGGAGGCTGGCCGAAACGGCCAGGACATCACCCGTTTTGAAAACCGCTTCATGGACCGCGACGGGGCAACACGCTGGCTCTCCTGGACCGCTGTCGCGATTGCCACCACGGGTCGGTACTACGCCGTCGCGCGCGACCTCACACGGCAGCGCATCGCCGAAGAGGACGGCCGCGAGAGCGAGCGTCGCTATGCCGATCTGATCGAGTCCTCGCACGACATTATCCAGAGCATCAGTCCCGACGGTCATTTCCAGTTCGTGAACAAGGCCTGGCACGACCACCTCGGCTACAGTCCCGAGGAGCTACCGGGCCTCACCCTGTTCGACATCGTGGACGAAGAGTTTCACGACCACTGCACCGTGATCATCGGCCAGATCATGAGCGGCATGACCATCGACTCGGTCGAAGTCACGTTTGTCGCCAAGGACGGCCGCAAGTTCCCGGTTGAAGGAAACGCCACCGGCCGGTTCCGGGACGGCGTGTTCATGGCAACGCACACGTTCTTCCGGGACATCACAGATCGTAAGGAAGCCGAGGCGCTGACCGCGCAGTACCAGTTGCAGCTCGAACAAGATGTCGCAGAACGAACCGCCGCCCTGGTGCAGAGCGAGAAGCTCGCCACGCTTGGCCGACTCAGCGCCGGTATGGCGCACGAGCTCAACAACCCGGCGGCCGCGGCTCAGCGCGGTGCGGTGCTACTTCGGGACGCGCTGTCCGAGACCTGCAACAAATTCTTCGACCTCGCCGCGCAGGGCCTCACCGGCAACGATGCCGCCCGCCTAGCGGAACTCGTGGAACACGGCACACGCCGAGCAACAATGCCCGACACGCTGGACGCGATGTCCCGAAGCGACCGCGAGAGCGACGTCGAAGACTGGCTTGATGCGCGCGGAGTTGCGGCACCGTGGGAGCTCGCCGGGCCGATCGTCAGCCTGGACCTGGACATCGGCGATCTGGACAAGATCGCTGGCGATTTCGCTCCCGAGAAACTCGCGTCGGCGTTGTCGTTAATGACCAACTCATTTACCGCCTTCGCCTTGTTGGCGCAGATTGGGCACGGGTCAGGGCAGATATCCGAAATCGTGAAGGCTCTGAAGGACTACAGCTTCATGGATCAGGCGCCGGTGCAGGAGGTCGACGTACACGAAGGTCTCGACAACACACTCGTCATGCTCCAAGCGAAGCTCAAGCGGGGCGTCGCAGTCGACCGACGATATGGACAGGACATCCCGCGGATCGAGGCCTTAGGGAGCGAGCTGAACCAAGTGTGGACCAACTTGATCGACAACGCCGTTGACGCCATGGGCGCCTCCGGACACCTGGTCATCAGCACCTCCGCCGACGACGAGTGGGTCACGGTGATGATCGAGGACGACGGCCCCGGGATCGATCCGAGCCTGCTGGACAAGGTGTTCGACCCGTTCTTCACCACCAAACTCCCGGGTCAGGGGACGGGCCTCGGACTCAACATCGTGTTCAACATCGTGCGCGGTTCTGGCGGCCGGATAGACGTCACCTCCGATCCGGGTCGCACAGTGTTTCGGGTGCGAATACCGCTGCGACGCGACACGACAGGGACGGAAGTGGAGGCCCAGTGACCGCCCCCTCGAGCAACGCCGCTGAGTCGGGTGCCGACCAGAACTCCGCTCGTGGCTCGGACCGCCCCATCATCGTCGCGGTCGACGACGATCCCGCCGTACTGAGCGCCGTACGTGGCGACCTGCGCCGCCAATACGGCCAGCACTATCGGATCATGGTCGCCTCCGGCGGCGCCGAGGCGATCGAGCTACTCAAAGAGCTCAAGCTGAGGTCCTCGCCGCTGGCGCTCGTCGTATCGGACCAACGCATGCCCGACGTGTCTGGGTTCGAGGTCCTGAAGTCGGCCCGCGAGTTGTTCGTCGACGTACGCGCCGTGCTGCTGACCGCGTACGCCGACACCGAGGTCGCGATCGGCGCGATCAACGACCTCCACCTCGACTACTACATCCTCAAGCCGTGGGAGCCACCCGAGGAGCGGTTGTATCCGGTCCTCGACGATCTGCTCGAGGACTGGCACGCAAACCAACAGCCGTCCCGTGACGTGACGCGGGTCGTGGGGACCAAATTCTCCGCCGCAAGCCACGCGGTACGGGACTTCCTGCAGCGTAACCAGATACCCATGCAGTGGCTCGACGTCGCGTCAAGCCCGGAGGCCAGACGCCTGCATTCGGCAACCGACGACGCGGCACTTCCACTCGTCGTGACTCCCGACGGTCAGCGCCTCGTCTGCCCGGACGTCGCGACCCTGGCCGCGGCACTCGGTCAAAAGACGCGCTCCGACACCACCGTCTTCGACCTCGCGGTCGTTGGGGCCGGGCCGGCCGGACTGGCCGCCGCGGTCTACGGGGCCAGTGAGGGTTTGTCGACGGTGTGTCTCGAGCAGTCGGCGCCGGGCGGTCAGGCGGGACAGTCGTCCCGGATCGAGAACTACCTCGGATTTCCGAACGGAATCGCCGGCGGCGACCTGGCCCGACGAGCGGTCACCCAGGCGCGGCGCTTTCAGGTCGAAGTACTCGCACCCGCGACCGTGACCAACCTCGACGTGAGCGGACCGTACCCCCGGCTCGATCTGGCCGATGGATCCGCGATCACCTGCGGGGCCATGATCTTGGCCAGTGGTGTCGACTACAACAGTCTGGATGTGCCCGGCGCCAGCGATCTGGAAGGCCGCGGAATCTTCTACGGTGCGGCACTCAGCGAGCGCGACACCGTCGTCGGCGAGCAAATCGTCGTGGTCGGCGGCGCCAACTCTGCGGGTCAGGCAGCCGTGTTCTTCTCCGAGTACGCCGCCAAAGTTACGATCCTGTGCCGGTCTGCATCGCTCGGCGACAAGATGTCGGCGTACCTGATCGAACAAATCGAGGCACGACCCAACATCGAGGTCCGATGCCGCGCACAGGTGCAGAAGGTAACCGGCACCGACCGTATCGATACCATCACCGTTTCGGACGCGGACGGTGGCGAGACCACCGAGTTGGCCGCGTCCGCGATGTTTATCTTCATCGGCGCGTCGCCACACACCGGATGGCTGCCGCCGCAGATAGCGACCGACCGGCGCGGGTTCGTGCTCACCGGCCCCGCACTCGGGGACCGTCGATTTGCCACACCAGACGGCGAGCGCGATCCCTACCTGTACGAGACCAGCGTTCCCGGGGTGTTCGCCGTCGGCGACGTGCGCGCCAGATCGGTCAAACGGGTAGCGTCCGCGGTCGGCGAGGGCTCGGTCGCGGTGCAGTTTGTGCACCAGTACCTGCAGAATTAACCCCGAGCATATATGTGCATTTCAGGTGCAGATTTCGTGATCCCGGGACCGCGAATTGTGGCTTAGGCGCTGTTAGTCCAAGGTCTCCTGTTGGTCGCAATCGGTCCGTCGCCGTTGTGCTCTTGAGCATTCGATGCTAAACCGTTGTGTACCTAATCTCACATTAATGGGGGCTCGCATGGTGCATGACTTCAACAGGCGGCAGTTTCTTTCGGTAGGCGCCGGGTTCCTCCTCGTCAGCGGCGTCGCCGTCGCGTGCGGTGGCACCGCTGCTCCCAATGCCTCCAGCGGCACCGGCAGTGAGGTCTCTGGCCGGACCACCAAGACCCCGAAGAAGGGCGGCACGCTGAAGATGGGCCTCGAGTCCGACTTCAACAGCTTTGCTCCGCCTACCGGCCAGTTCGACACCGCTGGCCTCATGTACGCGTCCACAGTGTTCGATCCGCTCATGGCTCTCGACGCCAACGGTGACGCGCAGCCTTACCTGTGCAAGTCCATGACGCCCAACGCTGACTTCACCGAGTTCACGGTGAAGCTGCGCGACGGCATCATGTTCCACGACAACACCCCGCTCACTTCCGCGGAGGTGGTCGGCGCGCTGCAGGCGGTGCAGAAGGCGCCGCTGACCGCGCCGGCACTGCTCAACCTGGCCTCGGTGACCGCCACTGATGCCATGACCGTAGTGATGAAGACCAAAACGCCATGGCCCGCGTTCCCCACGTATCTGACCGGCCAGCTCGGCTATGTCCCCTCACCGAAAACCATCGCGACCCCCGCCGGGGGCCTCACACCAATCGGCACCGGTCCATTCGTCTTCGACGAATGGGTCCCGGGCTCGCATTTCTACGCCAACGCCAACAAGAACTACTGGCAGAAGGGGCTGCCCTACGTCGACCGCGTCGAGTACCAGACGATCTCGGACCCCACCAGTCGCGAGAACTCGCTGCTCGCCGGGACGATCGACATCATGCACTCCAGCGACTCGATCAACCTCCGAGACTTGAAGGACAAGTCGGAGGTGCAGTACCTCACCGACAAGGGAAGCACCACTGGCGAGCCGAGCATGAACATGGTGATGATCAACCTCATGGCTCCGGTGGTGAGCGACCTGCGGATCCGTCAGGCGATCTCGTACGGCTTCGACAACGCGACGTACCAGAAGGTGCACAACTTCGGCCTCTACGAGCCAGCCTATGGCCTGTTCCCGGGTAACAAGGACTACGACGCGAGCGCGAAAGGCTTCCCCCGCTACGACCAGGGCAAGGCCAAGAGTCTCGTGCAGGAGTACACCAAGGAAAAAGGCAAGCCCGTCATCGAATACGCCACGACCAACAACCCGCGCAACGGCGAGACCGCCCAGTTCGTTCAGCAGCAGTGGGAGGCCATCGGCATCACCGTCAAAATCAAGCAGGTCGAGCAGGTCCAACTGATTACTAACGCGGTCCTGGGTGATTATCAGACCACCGGATGGCGTTCGTTCAACGCGGCAAACCCCGACGCCAACTACGTCTGGTGGAGTCCGCTTACCGCCGCGCCGATCGGGAAATCGGCCCTGAACTTCGCCCGGAACATGGATCCGGAAGTCGAGACAGCGCTTCAGAAAGGCCGGACCAGCCTCAACAAGGCCGACCGGCTCGCCGCTTACCAAAAGGTCAACGAGCGCTTCGCTGTCGACCTGCCCTACCTATTCACCAGCCGCACGATCTGGGGGTGCTTCGCGGCGAAGAAGGTCCAAAACTTCAACGGACAGAACCTGCCCGATGGAAAGAAGGCTCTAAGCTTCGCCGGGGGACTGTTCTATCCGACCTCAACCTGGCTCAACGCCTGAGATCGGGCCGCCTTCCCCGTGCGTTTCCTCGTCAAGCGGTTCCTCATGCTCATCCCGGTACTGCTCGTCGTCACGTTCGCGTCGTTCTACCTGACGAGCCTGCTGCCGGGTGACCCTGCGCTGGCCGTGCTCGGACCCGGCGCCACACCGCAAGCAATCGCGCAAGAGCACGCGCGCCTCGGCCTCGACGAAAACATCCTGGTGCGCTACGGGCACTACCTCAGCAACGTCGTACAGGGTGACCTCGGCAAGTCCGCGACGACCAAAGAGGACGTCACCACCCAACTGGGCCAGCGACTGCCGGTCACCCTCGAACTACTCGTGCTGTCGCAGATCATCGCGTTCGCGGTGTCCATTCCGCTGGCAGTCCTGTCCGCGCGAAGACCGGGCTCGCTGCTTGACCGCCTGAGCACCGGCGGTGCCTTTGCGCTGCTGGCCATTCCCGGCTTCATGCTCGGCGTGCTGCTCGTCTACATCTTCGCGGTGAAATGGCAGATCTTCCCCGCCACGGGCTACACACCGCTGACCACCGACCCACTGCAGAACCTGAAGACCATGGTGCTGCCGTCGGTGACCCTCGGCCTCGGCTCGGTTGCCGTCTATCTGCGGGTGCTGCGCAGCGACATGATCAACACATTGCAGCAAGACTTCATCACGATGGCGCGCGCCAAGGGCATGTCGCAACGGTGGATCTTACTGCGACATGCGCTACGGCCCTCCACCTTCAGCCTGCTCACCGTTGCAGGTCTCAACATCGGTGCTCTCATCGGTGGGGCGCTCGTGGTGGAGTCCGTCTTCGCGCTGCCCGGGATCGGCACCTTGATCGTCACGGCTATCGGCCAGCGCGATTACCTCACCGTGCAGGGTGTGGTGCTCGTCGCTGCGACGGGATACGTCCTCGTCAACTTCTTGGTAGACGTCCTGTACGGCGTCGCCGACCCGCGTGTGAGGGTGGAACGTGCCCGCTGACGAGACTCTTCCAGACAGCGCTCACAACGACGTTGACGTTATCGTGGGCGGCTTCGGCGCCGCGGTTCCTGCGGAGGTCGCGGGCGTGGGGGCCAGCGCCGAGGTGTCGCCCGCTGCGGCGAAGGCTAAGCGGCGGCTGGGCTGGTTCTTCTGGGTCTGTGCCGGCTGGTTGATCTTGATTGTGTTCGGCGCGATCTTCGCACCGCTGCTGCCCCTCCAGCCGCCGAACGTCACTCCGCCGGGCGCGGTCCCGTTCGAGCTGCCGAGCATCCACCACCTGCTCGGCACAGACACCCTGGGACGGGACTTGTTCTCAAGGGTGGTCTACGGTGCCCGGGTCTCGCTTGTCGTGGGTTTCGGTTCCATCGCAATCGGCGTACTCGTCGGCGGACTGATGGGGCTCATCGCCGGCTACGTCCGGGGCAAGACCGACACGATCCTGTCCGCTATCGCGAACGTCGCCCTAGCGTTTCCGGCGCTCATTCTGCTGCTAGCGGTCGTGGCCTTCCTCGGCCAGGACCTGCTCTACATCACCCTCGCCGTCGGCGTGTTGTCGATCGCGCCGATCTTCCGGGTGGTTCGGGGCACGACTGTGTCATTCGCGGACCTTGAGTTCGTCACCGCCGCCAACGGGGTTGGCGCCACCAGACGGCGCGTGCTGTTCCGCGAGATCCTTCCCAACGTGGTGCCGATCGTCATCTCCTACTCGCTGGTGTTCGTAGCGGTTTCGATCCTGGCCGAGGCCGCGCTGTCATTCCTAGCGCTGTCAGTCCCCCTGCCGACCGCTACGTGGGGAGGGATCGTGGCCGAAGGCAAGACCTACCTGTCGAACGACCCCTTTATCTGCCTGTGGCCGTCGATCGCCCTGTTCCTGACCGTGCTGTCGCTCAACTTCGTCGGCGACCGACTCCGCGCCCTGTTCGATGTCCGGGAGGCCAAGCTGTGACCACTGACTCCGTGAAGCCCGAGCCGGAGCACGACGGGCCGTTGCTTGAGGTCGAGGACCTCAGCATCGGATTCCCGACTCGACGCGGGCTAGTGCGCGCCGTGGACCACGTCTCGTTCACCCTGGAACGCGGCCGCACACTCGGCGTCGTGGGGGAATCGGGTTCGGGCAAGACGGTCCTCTCCCGCGCCGTGATGAGCCTGCTACCCAGCGGGTCCGTGGAGCGCTCCGGGACTGTGCGCTTCGACGGCCGAAACCTGAGCGAGCTCGGTCCTGACCAGCTTCAGCACGTGTGGGGGCCCGAGATCTCGATGGTCCTACAGGACCCGATGACGTCGCTGAACCCCGTCTTGCGGGTCGGCCGGCAGATTACCGAGTCCCTGCGCAAGCACCTGGGCCAGAACCGCCACGAGGCTGACGCGACGGCCGTAGAGCTGCTGCGGTCGGTCGGCATACCCGAGCCTGCCAAGCGCGCGCGGGACTATCCGCACCAGCTGTCGGGCGGCATGCGCCAGCGGGTCACGATCGCGATCGCGCTGGCGTGCAACCCAAAGCTGTTGCTCGCCGACGAGCCGACGACGGCTCTCGACGTCACCGTGCAAGCACAGATCCTCGACCTGCTTGGCGCGGCCCAGCGCGAGCGGCACATGGCCATGATCCTCGTGACTCACGACCTCGGCGTCGTCGCCGGCCGCACCGACGACATTGTGGTGATGTACGCCGGGCAGGTCGTCGAGCAGGCCCCGACCGAGGCGTTGTTCCGCGACGTGCAGATGCCCTACACCGAGGCGCTACTCACCTCGATCCCGCTCCTAGAGGCCGCCAGCCACACCCGGCTGGAGGCCATTCCGGGGCGGCCACCGGACCTTGTCCACCCACCGAAGGGCTGCCGCTTCGCAGCCCGATGCTCCTACGCCCAGGACCGCTGCCGCGAAGAAATGCCACCACTCGTCGAGTCCGAGCCGGGACACCTGTATCGCTGCTGGTTCCCCGTCGGCAGCGCGGGCGCTGGTAAATCACTCGTGAGCGGTCCAGCGAAGGCGGATACGGTCCGGCCGGTCCGCGCCGAGACAGCCGCGCTGGCCACCGACACGCCGAGCGCCGAGCCCCTCTTGCGAGTCGAGCACCTGGTGGTGGAGTTTCCGGCCGGGCGTGGCAAAAAGGTCCATGCCGTCTCGGACATCAGCTTCGACCTGGACCGGGGAGTGACACTCGGGCTGGTCGGCGAGTCCGGTTGCGGCAAGTCCACCACCGGACGGGCGATCATGGCCATACCGCGCCCCACGTCCGGCAAGGTGAGCTTCGAGGGCACCGATCTGAGCACCCTGTCGGCCGGCCAACTCCGTGAGATCAGGCCGCGGATGCAGATGATCTTCCAGGATCCGATCTCGTCGCTGAACCCGCGCCGCAGGGTCGGCGAGATCATCACCGAACCCCTGAAGATTTGGGGTAAGGCACTGGGGCTGGCAGACAAAGACGCGCAGCGCGCCAAGCTCAAAGAGGTTATGGACGCCGTGGGCCTCGACTTCGAGGCCCACGCCGAACGCCGGCCACACGAATTCTCCGGCGGTCAGTGCCAACGTATCTCCATCGCCCGCGCGCTCATGCTCGATCCCGAGCTCATCATCTGCGACGAGCCCGTCTCCGCACTGGATGTCTCCGTGCAGGCGCAGATCCTCAACCTGCTGGAGGACATGAAGGGTCGCTACGGCCTGACCTTGCTGTTCATTGCCCACGACTTGGCGGTCGTCAAGAATGTGAGTGACCGCGTCGCGGTGATGTACCTCGGCAAACTCTGCGAGGTGGCGAGCCCCGACGTGCTCTACAAGACTCCCGCCCATCCCTACACCACTGCGCTACTGGCATCGGTGCCGGTGCCCGATCCGTCGCGGTCGCTGGAGAGTCACGCCGGACGCATCACCGGAGACCTGCCGTCACCGGTGAATCCGCCGTCGGGGTGCCGCTTCCGGACTCGCTGCTCGAAGGCACAGGACATCTGCGCGGAAATCGAGCCGATGTTGCGGGAGGTCGGCACCGGTCAGCAAGTAGCGTGTCACTTCCCGAATGTGGGCGAGCCCGAGTTCGGGACCGCTGCAGCCGAAGAGGCGTCGGCTACTTGTTAGCGGCGAGCGATTCGCGCACGTAGCGTGCCGGAGAAACCCCAACCGTTCGAGAGAAGGCGATGCTAAAGGCACTGGCCGAGCCGTATCCGGTCGCGGTTGCCACCTGCTCGATGTTCTTGCGGCCAGTGATCAGCGCGTCGCGCGCAACGGCCATCCGCCAGTTCAGGGCGTAGGTCATAGGAGGCTGTCCGACGACCGTGGCGAAACGCTCGGAGAAGGCCGACCGCGACAGGTGGGCCTGTTCGGCCATCGAGGCGACCGACCAATGCTTGTGGATGTTGGAGTGGAATGCACGCAGCGCTGCCGCCACCGGCGGGTCGGTGAGCCCGTTGAGCATGCCGCGCCGGCTCGCGACGAGTTGCGGTGTGCGTAGTAGTTCGACCAACATGATCTCGAGCAGCCGGGACAGCACAATTTGCCGACCAGGCTGCTGGGACGAAGCCTCCGCGTCGATCATGTCCAACACTCTGGTGAGCAAGTCGCGCTCGCCGCACCGCGCGGCAGGAAGATGGATAACCGGCGACAGCAGCGACGCGAGCAGCCCGGCGTTGACCGGGTCGAACTCGAAGTGTCCGGCAACCATCCGGGTCACATCCTCGCCCATCCGCTCACTCGTCGGCTGCCGCTGAGGCTCCTTCCCGACCAACTCGTCGGTTGTCATAGTCGCGTATGCCGTGGCGAAGTCCACGGGAACCGTCTTGCCCGTGCCACCACGCAGACTCCAGGGTGCGGGGTTGGTCAGGAGCAGGTAGTCGCCTTGCTCTACGTCGCGCTCGCCCATTCCCGGTAGCTCAAAACGACAGCGTCCGCTAATTGCGCGGCCGAACACAACTCCGGATACCGCAGGGAAACGCCATTCCCAGGAGCCCCTCCCGATGAGGTCTTTTCGCAGGAAAGAGCGCGGACGGAGCAGTTCTACCAGCTGGGTTAGGGGATCCATCGAGCCCTTTCTGGACGATATGTAGTTGAATGCGGACGCTGAGCTATAGATCGTACGGCGGGAGGCCTCTAATGTCGAGAGTGATTCACCTACACGAAAGGACTTCGCGATGACTAACACTGTGTTCATCACGGGTAGCTCTTCCGGCTTCGGCAAGTCGACAGTGGCCGCGTTTCACGCTGTCGGTTGGAACGTAGTCGCGACGATGCGCGAGAGCTCGATCGAGGACTTCCGCGCCGTCGGGAACCGAGATACCAACCGCATGCTCGTAATCCCGCTCGATGTAACGGATTCGGAAGCCACCGCGGCCAGCCTACAGACCGCGGCCGCCCATTTCGGGGGCGTCGACGCGCTAGTGAACGTTGCCGGTTTCGGCATGTTTCAGCCCTTCGAGACCACCACTGCGGAGGACGTCCGTCTCTTGTTCAGCACCAACTGCTTCGGACCCATGACGCTCATGCGGCAGGTCATCCCACACCTGCGCATGCGCGGCGGCGGGACCATCGTCAACGTCACCGCCGGATCTGCGATCGTGCCCGAGCCCCTCATGGCCGCTTACAACGCCAGCAAGGCCGCACTGGACAACCTGAGCGAGACGATCCGCTACGAGGTGGCGCCCCAGGGCATCTCGGTACGCGTCGTCGAGCCCGGCTTTGTACCCACCACCGGCTTCGTGCAGAGAATCTTGGAGACCGCCGCCACGCGCGAGATCCCGGACGTGTACCAGGACTACGTGAATCAGCGAATGGCCTCCTTCGAGGCCGTCACCGACCGACCTCTGGCCTCCTCCGCCGACGTCGCGCAGGTCATCCTCGAAGCGGCGACCGATGATTCGCGGCGGCTACGCTATGCGGTCGGCGGCGACCAAGCCGAGCGCACTCACATGCGGCACTCCACTTCGGAGCCCGAGTACGACGAATGGGCCTGGGCACAATTCGGCCCGAGTGCCAGCAGCGCGGCACTCGATCCCGCTGCTGTCGCGGGGCCCGTACGGCGAAGGTCGACGCGGGACGTCGCGGACATCAGATGAACGAGGGCGTCCGTCGCAAGTTGGCCATCGATTCCTCATCCACACTGGAGGACCGCACGATCGACATCACCACCGTGGGGCGTCGAAGCGGTAAATCGCGGCGAATCGAGATCGTCTTCTATCGCTTCGACGACGACATTTACCTGAGCGGGATACCTGCACCCAAGCAGCGTGATTGGCTCGCGAACCTCAGCACGCAACCAGAGTTCGTGTGTTTCACCTCAAGCACGGCGTCGTGGCGGACTTGCCTGCATCCGCGACGGTCATCGTCGAACCAGCGCAGCGGCGACGAATTCTCGCCGCATTAGTGGAAGAGTTCAACCGCCGCCACGACCCGGACGGTCCATGGCCGCTAGCCGTCCTCGACGAGTGGGTCGCACACAGTCCGCTGGCGAGGGTGACCTTCTCGGACGGCTGATGGTCCTGGGTGGACCCGCGAGAGCGCAGCGGCGCGCGCCTACAAGTGCGGCCTTTCCAGCGCGGGGATCTTAAGATCGCGTTTGAGATGCCCTCGACTCCCAGCGCTCGCTCGAGCAAGTCGCTGGCCCGCTCAACCCACGAGGGGGGTTATGACGGCGTCAGCCGGTGAGAGATCGTGCGGGCGGACCGCACCGGTCGGTTCATCGACCGGCCGGGACTTCGGCATCAGGCCTTCCTCGATCGCCTTGATCTGCAACGCGAGGTACGCCGAGAAGATCCGACATTGCGCCAGACTGCCTGCGGTAAACCACATTCCGTCCTGCGCGGTGCGCTGCCACATGTTGCGCATCTCGCCTTCATCGTCCAGACCCCAGACCGGACCCACGCGGTCGGCGATCTCGTCACCGAACTGGCGGCGTACCAGCTCCTGCTGCGGCCAATAGCCGGTGGCGAGCACGACGACGTCAAAGTCGCGAGTCTCGCCACCGTTGAGCACTATCCCGTCGCGATCAAAGCGCGCGAAGTCGTCGTACTGCAGGATCTTGATCTGGCCGTCGATGATGTACGGCGTACAACCGACGTTGAGGTAATAGCCACCGCCGCGGCGCAGGTACATCAGCTGGAATCCAGTGTTGTCCTCGCCGAAGCCCATCCGGAACCCCGCTCGGCGCAGCCCCTCGATCTGGTCGCGCTCGATGCCGATGATGTCCTCTGTCATGAGCTGATGCGAACGCTGGGTCAGCGGGTACGGCGACGCGACTGTGAGCAGATCGCAGTCATCAGTGGAAAGTGGCTCGTCGTACAGCGCGTACGCCTTGCCCGCGCCGTCCGGCCCGACGTTGACGACCAGCGTCGAGCCGCGCTGCATGATGCTCACCTCGGCGCCGTGGCTGTGCAGATCCTGCGCGACATCGTGACCGCTGGTGCCGGAGCCGACGACAAGCACCTTCTGACCGGCGTACGGCGCTCCGCTGTCGAACTGGCTGGAGTGGATGACCGTGCCGCCGAAGTCATCGAGCCCCGGGATCGCCGGAATACTGGGGATCCCGCTGACCCCGGTCGCCATGATGACGTGCCTCGGATGCATCACCCGGGTATCGTCGGACCGCTCGAGCACCACCGACCACGTCTGGGTGGCCTCGTCGTACTCGCCCGTCTTGAACTCCGTGTCGGTCCAGAAGTTGAGCTCCATGCTCTCGGCGTACGCCTCGAACCAGTTGGCTAGCTTGTCCTTGGGGATGTACGTCGGCCAGTTGTCGGGAAACGGCATGTAGGGCAGATGGTTGACCCAGGTCTCGTTGTGCAGAGCCAAGGAGTGATAACGCTTGCGCCAGTTGTCGCCGATACGCTGCATCCGGTCGACGATCAGCGTGTCGATACCGAGCATCTTGAGCCGCGCCGCAACGGCAAGACCGGCTTGACCGCCACCGACGACGAGCACAACTGGATCGCGATCGTCGTACCGTTGCTCCTGCACGCGCGAGTCGAGCCAATTAGGTCCGTTGAAGACCCGCGAGAAGTTGCTGCCGCTCGAGCGCCGCTCACCGATCGGCTCCTCGAACCCGGTGAGCTCCTCCAGCGCAGTGAGCAGCGTCCAGGCCCGGGTCGGCTCGTCGGCCTTGAAGCGCACGACTCCGCGGCCGCGGCCGACACCGGTCTCAAACTCGAAGAACGACTCGATGACGTCGACACCTGCGCGGCGTACCCGACGCGGCGAGGGATCGGAGGCCGGACGTACGTCGAGGATCTTGGTCTCGGACAGCCCGTGCTGGAGCGCCGGGACGATTTGGTCGACGCCGTAGAACGTGTGCAGACTCCACGTGAGCGCCAGCGCATCGCGCCAGTAGGCATCGTCGAGGAAGAGGCCCGCGAGCGCGTGCGGATCCGCGCTGCTAAACGCGGCTGACAAGTTGCCCAGCCAGTCGCTCGTGAGCTGCTCGTCGGTTGCGTTGCGGGTATCTATCGACATCGGCATACCTTCTCCATCGACCATTTCTTCCCAGTCTCTACCGAGACCGGGTCCAATGGCTACCGGGGCACGTCAATCGCGATCACCGCGGGCGCTTCGTCGCAGCACCGTGTGGATCGTGTGGGTGATCGTGAGTACGACGAGCGCGTACCCGATGGCGATGTCGGCGATACCGGCGTCGGTCAGCGCTGGAGTGTTGTAGAAGCCCGGCCTGGTCCAGACCATGACCACGATGATCAGCGCGAGAACCGCGATAGTCGCGGTGAGAACTGGGGGTGGCGGGACAAAGGTCGCGATAAGTACCAGCACGATCGCCGCAACGAACAGCGCCGCCCCAAATGTGGCCACCTCGTTGTCGCCGCCCGGGCCGAACGCCTCCCGCCACAGGCTGCCGAATTCGTGCGGGGTGATGCCACCCTTGGGTTCGCCGGACCGCATATAGGGGAAGAACGTCAGCAGCAGCATCACCACCGCGAACGGGCCATAAAGCCTGGCATAACGATCCGCTAGATCGCGATCGGTAAGTCGCGGTGTCGCCCCCTCAACGTCCATTCGCCTGCGACGAACCCCGTGGCCGAGCCGTTCCCGGGTGTCGACATCTCGGGCGCGGCCGGGACGTCGTGTGCACCCTCAGTTATTCGGTCAGACGCGGCGCGTCGATATCGTCAATCGGGGAGCCCGGCTCAAGGCGATCCGGCCTCGCGATCTCGTCGCCGGCCGCGATTGGATCAGCCATGAGCCGACTCCTTACTGCTACAGAGGACGCCGTACCCGACCTGGCGACTAGTCGCCGTCCTTGATGTCGTTGAACTTCTCGGCGGCCTTGTCCTTGAGGTCTTCACCGGTGCCCTTGAGCTTGCCTGCGGCCTCGTCCTTGTGGCCCTCGGCCTCGAGGCTTTCGTTGTTGGTCGCCTTGCCGACTCCCTGCTTGCCCTTGCCGGCGAGCTCCTGCGCCTTATCCTTGGCCTTATCAAACAAACCCATGATCGTCTCCTCAGGTTGTGGTGCGTACGTCGTACCTGTGCCCGGTACAACGCTTCTTTAAACAGTAACCGTGAGATAATTGAAGTGTGGCGCTTCAGCAGATAGGTGCTCATTCTTACGGTTATCAGTTGAGGGAGACGCCCGCTTCACGCGGCAAAAGCTATGGACAACGAACCACGTACGACGCCCAGCGCCTTCCTCGAACTGTCGAATCTGGTCTACGGATCTGACACGTATGAGGAGATCTACCAAGCGGTCTGCGACGCGGCGCCGCGGCTCGTCACCGGCTGCGATCACGCCAGTCTCATGCTGCGTCAGCAAGAGCGCCTGATCACGGCCGCTTCCAGTGACGATGTCGCCCGGCTAGTCGATGAAATGGAGCGCGAGATCGGCGCCGGACCGTGTGTCGATGCGATAGTCGATGACGCCCCGCAAATCGACGCCGACCTGACCCAGTCCCAGGTATGGCCGCTACTCAGCGCCCGGGTGCTCGAACGTACGCCGGTGCGCGGCATGGCCGGGTTCCGAGTCCTTGTGGATAACCGCAAGGTCGGCGCGCTCAACCTCTTCTCCGATACGCCGCACGCGCTCACCGCTCAATCGGTCAACGAGGCCGCCGTACTCGCCGCGTTCACATCCGTCGCGTTGATCGCCGCGAGCCGCAACGAAGCGGCCAATACGCTGCGTGCGGGGCTCACAAGCAACCGTGAGATCGGCAAGGCTATCGGTCTGTTGATGGCCTTCCACAAGATCAGCGACGACGACGCGTTCGAGATGCTGCGCCGCACGTCCCAGGACTTAAACATCAAGCTCACGCAGGTGGCTGCCGAGGTTGTCAATAACCATCGTGCGGCACCTGCCAGGGGGCAAGATCCCTCGGTTGGGAAGGATCCGGCCGCCCGGCCCGTCTGACAAGCGGGCTGCTTCACTCCGACGTGCCTATTTGCTACCCAATCTGCGGCGTACTAAAACATCCGCTTTGGTCAGCACGTCGCGCAAGCGTGGGTGCAGTGGTCGTTCGACGTACGTCGTGATGAGCCAGGCGGAGGCGAGCATCAAACCAAGCACCAGCCCGAGGAGCAGCCAGCGGTTCAGTACGTCGTCCAACGCGTTGAAGATGATGTAGCCGATGACCGCGTGCAAGAGGTACAGCGGGTAGGTCAGCGCACCAAGCGTGCCGAACGACGGATGCGACAGCTTCGTCAACCGGCCGTCGGCGATAAGCCAGATGAGCACGAACGCAATCGCGACGATCAGCGATGCGACGACCGGGCTGACAGGGCTACCCGTGATGCTGGTGACGAAATGCGCCTGCCGGATCTCCGCGAACACCGCGCACACGTAACTCACGACGATGACCGCGGCCAGGTTTGCCGAGCGGCCGAACTTGCGCCACAGGAAGAACGCCATACCCGCGATGAAGAAGTAACTCCAGTCCGGGATGAGGATCCGATCGACCCAGAATCCAAGGTCACCCCGAGGGTGGGCGACGCGCGCGACGATACTGAGCGCGAGCCAGCCCCACATGAATGCGAGCGCACTACGGCGGGTGATTCCGACGTACGTCAACGCCAGGACCAAGAGGTAGAACGCGACCTCGCAAGCCAAGGTCCAATAGACGCCATCGATCGGTTCAACCTTGGCGTAAGCCTGGCCCATTGTCAGGTTGGTTGCAAAACGGCCCCAGGTGATGTGCGACGGGTCCAGGGTGTCCGATGCGCCCTGGCCGAACATCACCACGACCGCGCTCGTGAGCAGGATGCCGAGCCAGTACGCCGGATAGAGCCTGGTCACACGAGAGATCGCGAACGTCGTCGGGCGGCGGCCCCACGCACTCATAAAGACGACAAAACCGCTGATCAGGAAGAACAGTTCGACGCCGAGGTAGCCATAGCGACTGACCGCGTTCCACCAGCCCGGGTAGTCGACATCCTGCGAACCAAACCGGTGGCCGGCGTACGTGTAGTGATAAAGCACGACCGCGAGCGCGGCGATGAACCGCAGCAGGTCGAGGCTGTGCAGGCGCGGCTTCTGCTTCGCTGGTGTGGACTGATTCGTGCCTGGGCTTTGGCCCTTGTCGAGTGTGCTCTGGTCTTTGGTGAGTGTGCTTTGATCTGTGTCGACGTGGGTTGCTGAAGCCCCCGCGACGGTATCGCGGTCGCCACGTGTAGGCGCCAAGGTCACTGCGGCAGTCACTCCCTAGGTCGTCGGGCGGGGGCCGACGTTACCAGTTCGTGACCAACATTTCCGTGCGATCTGACGGCGTCTGGGCGCTGGCGCGACCTTTCCGGCCCAGTTGACGACTGCTTTTTGGCGGCTGATTGCCGAACTGCTCACATTGGTCTGTATCGTGGAGAGCGGCGATGGATCTCCGCCCTGACGCATGGTTTGCTCGCATATCACCATTCGTCTGAACCGCCCCGACCGGCTGATGGTTCCTCTCGTTCACGATTAGGGAGGCCTGTCATCAGCCACGAGGAACTACCGCTCGATCCCGATGCTGGCGGCGCGCGCCCGATTCATCTGATCCCCATCCATCTGCTCGCCGTATTCGTCGGCGGGTGCCTCGGCACGCTGCTGCGGTACGGCGCTGGCCAGCTCGTTCCGCACAGCACCGGTTGGCCGGTTGCGACGTTCGTGGTCAACGTGATCGGCGCCCTGGTCCTCGGCGTACTCCTTGAGGCCTTGTCGCGGTCGAACTCCATTGCCGGCACCCGAATCCGATTGCTGTGCGGCACCGGATTCTGCGGGGGGCTCACGACGTACAGCACCTTCGCCGTCGAGATCGACCTGCTGATCCGCGGCGGTTCGGCGTGGCTCGGTGCGGCGTACGGCGTGGGCACTCTGATCGCAGGGGTCGTGGCGGCGTACGCCGGAATCGCCTTTGCTACGCGGGTCCGCTCATGATCGCGCTTTACGTCGCACTCGCCGGCGGTCTCGGTGCCGTCGTGCGTTTTGTGCTCGACGGGGCTTCGCGCGCTCGATGGGCGGCGACCTTTCCGTGGCCGACCGTCCTCATCAACGTCACCGGTTCGCTGCTGCTGGGGCTGATGCTCGGCCTGACTCTCTTCCGTGGCGCCCCTACCGAACTCGAGCTGATTATCGGCACCGGGTTTTGCGGTGGTTATACGACGTTTAGTACGGCGTCGTTCGAGACCGTGCGGCTGCTGCAACAACGCCGATACGGCTACGCGCTGGTCAACTCACTCGGCACGACGCTACTTGCGGTCAGCGCCGGCGCCCTCGGCCTCTGGCTCACGAGCATCTGAGAGCGCGGGCGTTAAGTGCAACAGATTGACTCACCGTTGAGTCGATCTGTTTCACCTAAGACGCGCGCTGTCAAACGATCGCCCACAGCCTTCGGCCGTTATCAACAGATCCGCGGCAACCGTACCTATCGATGTCCGCACCTGCGACCGTTTCGACATGACCACACGCAGCGCGATCCCAGTGAGTTTGCACCGCCTGGCAGCCGAGCAGTGCGGGATTCTGACGGCCGAACAGATCCGCGAACACGACGTCTCGCTCCGTCGCCGTTCACAACTCGTGCGAGACGGAGTCTGGGCCCGGGTCGACTACGGGATCTTCTTTGCCGGTGCCGGCACGATCCCGTGGCGCGCGTACGTGTGGGCGGCGTACCTCTGCGGCGGCGAGGACGCGATGGTTGCGGGAGGTACGGCGGCGCGACTGTACGGACTGATCGACGCCGAAGACCTGCCGGTCGAGGTCGTCGTACCAAAATCGCGCGCGCCTAGACGTCGTACGTTTGCGCTCTATCGGCGGGTGAATCCCCTCGTACGGCGCGGGCAGACCAGCCACCATTTACTGTGCACCTCTGTCGCGGACACCGTCATCGACGTGTGCGCAAAGAGCTCGCGTGGCGAGGTCGTAGCGCTCATTACTGGCGCCCTTCAGAAGCGGCTGACCTCGGGTTATGCACTCGCGACCGCGGCAGAGCGACGCGAACGGCTTCCAAACCGGCGGCTCATCGAGGCAATCGTCGCCGATGCGCGCTCAGGGGCCGACAGCTCACTGGAGATGCTCTTCTTGCACGACGTCGAGCGGGCGCACGGACTACCGACGGGCAAGCGGCAGGTGACGGCAAACGCCAAGGGCGGATGGGTCGATCTGTACTTTCGAGAGTATGGGCTCGTCGTTGAGCTAGACGGGCGCGAAGCTCACATCGGCCGGGAATTTCGGGACCGGCGACGCGACAATCGCAACGCGCGGGTGGGGGTGACGACGCTCCGTTACGGGTGGCATGAGATCGCTACCGACCCGTGCGGCGTGGCCGCGGAGATCATCGCGGTCCTCATCGCGCGCGGCTGGCGTGGCGAGGTACCGCGCTGCGGTCGATGCGCTGCGGTCGTCGCCTAGATTCGGGATCGTCCCGTAAGTGCGCGGATACCTGACGTTAGGTGCAACAGAATGACTCACCGTTGAGTCGATCTGTTTCACCTAAGGGGCGGCTCGGGCGGTTATGCCCCGGTGACGAACGTGTTGCCGGCTATCCGGCCGGCGGTCGGGCGCGCGAAATGGCTGCCGATCAGTAGCCCGTCAGTACCGTCCAGATCGGCGAGCAGTTTTCTGCGGGTGCGCACGGCCTGTTGCGCATCGAAGTCGACGGCCGCGCAGATGCCGACGTCGGCGATTTGAGCCGGGTGATGCATGCAGTCACCGGTGATAATCGCCGTCGCGCCCTGACTCTCGACCAGAATCGAACTGTGACCTGGGGTGTGTCCGGGCGTCGGTACGACGAAGACGTCCGGCGCGATCTCGAGGCGCTGGGGTACGTCGATGAGATCGAGCAGGCCAGCGTCGTACACCGGGTCGATGGACTGGGTATACATAATCCGGCGTTCCGGCGGGAGATCGGTAGTCGTCCAGTAGTCGTATTCGGGCCGCGCCGTCAGGTAGCGCGCCTCCGTAAACGTCGGGACCCAAGCGTCGCCGTCGAGTCGGGTGTTCCAGCCCATGTGGTCCATGTGCAGGTGTGTCATGAAGACGATGTCGACGTCCCGGGGCGCGAATCCTGCGTCGGTGAGGTCCTCGAGGAACGGCGTGTGCAGGTCGTTCCACTCGGGGCGCGGAATGCTTTTGTCGTTGCCCAGCCCGGTATCGACGAGCACCTTGGTCCCGGCCGTATCGATCGCGAACGACTGCACCATTCCGATCAGTTCGCCGTTCGTGTCAACGAAGTCACCGAGCCAGTCATGCTCGTCAATCACGGTCGGCGTGACGTCCGGCAGCAGCCAGCTGCCGAACCCGCTCATCGCGATCTCGGGCACGCTGGTAATCGTGACGTCGCCGACCTGCCAGGATTGTGTTATCCCCATGTCAGTCCCGGTGCAGTTGCCTCTAGGTCGTTGCCCTGCATACCCGTCATCGTCACTCGCATGACGTCGACATTACGCGAACCTTCGCGGCGATGGATTGGGGATTTGCGGCCGCGCTATGGGCATAAAAGTGCCGGTGCGATGGCTTCTTCCCCAAGTCATCGCACCGGCTCTAGAAGCATTCAACAACATGCGTCACCTACGCGCCAGCCGACACGCCCTCGGTCCAGCGATTCGCTACCTGGTCACCCGAACCTCCCCCTTGTGCTGCCTTATTTGGCGTGACAAAGGTGAGACAAGAAGTCGCAGCTCGCCCGGAGACCTGCCGTGGCCGCGCGGCGCATAGCCGTGTCTGAGCAGACGTTGCCCGCCGCCGCGCTCAGCCCGAGCGGTGATCGAGCGCGGCGACGCTCAGGCGGAATGGCGATCGAGGGCGTCGTACACCGTGGCAACGGTGACGCCGTGTTTAGCGAGCGTGTCGGCGACCGGCGTACGCCGCATCATGAGACCGAGCAGCAGATGTTCGCGGCGGATCTCGTTGTCCGTGCGCATCACCGCCTGTCGCAGCGCGCCCGCGAGCGTCGCCTTGCATCCGTCAGTGAACGGCACGTGCTTCTTCGGCTTGCGCCGCGTTGACTGGTCGCCAAGCGCACCGGCACCGAGGTTGGCTTCGATCTGGTCCACCACTGCGTCGAGGTCGATACCGACGCTGGCAAGCGCATCCGCGTCGATATCACTGAGCCCGGCTCGGCGTCGAGACGTATCGATGTCGTCCAGTACGCCGGCGACGGTCGACTTATCGAGCCCGAGATCGGCCGGCAGATCCACCGAGGTCAGGAGCGCAACTAGTACGTCCTCTTCGGTGACCTGCTGCAAACCCCTTTTCTCCGCGACCGCGACAGCGCCGACGACAACTTCGCGGGCCGGTTTGGTGAAACGTTCGAACATTTCTAGCCTCCGGAGTACTTCTTGTGGACGGCTTGCCGGCTGATGCCGAGTTCGACCGCAATCTCCTGCCACGACCATCCCATCCGCCGGGCGCTGAGGACCTGCGCCCGCTCGAGGTGTTCGATGAGGCGACGCAGCGCAGCGACGGCACGTAAACCCTTGCGGGGGTCGCCATCGCCTGCAGCCACCGCAAGCTGTGCTGTCTGATCCATGCCGTCAACCTACATTGACAACCGCAGCCCTGTCAACCATGGTTGACAGGGCGGTCCCTTGTCGCGCCGGACTCCTCCTTGTGCTGCCTTATTTGGCGTGACTAGCGGGAGTCTGGCGTGACAAGCAGGGCGGTGCCGACTGTGCGCACCGCGCGGCAGTGGCGGATCTTGTGATGGGGCCGGTTAGTGAGGTTCGTCGGTCTCGCCGGCGCTCCCACGCAGGGCGCGGGCGCGAGCGAGGTCCTCCGCTTCCTGCTTTTCGGCCTTCTCGATCGTGCGGGTATCGCGCAACGGCAAGCGCAACCGCTTCTCAGCGGCCAACCCCGCTTGCAACTCGCGGCCACGTTCGATCTCGGCATCGAGCTCGGCACCGAACAGCAACACGAGGTTGGTGATCCAGAGCCAGAGGAGGAAGACAATCACGCCACCGAGCGAGCCGTAGGTCTTGTTGTAGTTGCCGAAGTTGGTGACGTAGAAGGCGAATCCGGCCGATGCGAGCACCCAGACGATGATCGCGACAAATGCGCCGATGCTGACCCACTTGAACTTCGGCTGCTTCAGGTTTGGTGTCGTGTAATAGAGGATCGCAACGATTAGTACGACGACCAGCAAGATCACCGGCCATTTGGCGATGTTCCAGACCATCACCGCCGTCGACCCGAGCCCGAGTGCATTACCGATGGCCCTCGCGGCCGGCCCGCTGACGATCAACGCAATCGCGACGGCGGCACACAGCACGACCACGAAAATTGTCACGACCATCATCGCCGGCCGCAGCTTCCAGATCGGTCGCCCCTCACGAATGCCGTAAATGGTGTTCATCGCGCGACCGAAGGCGGCCACATAGCCCGACGCCGACCACAACGCGACTACAAGACCGATGATCAGCGCCAGCCCGGCACCGGGCCCTTTCACCAGGGAGCTCAGCACCGGCTCGATCGTGTCGGCCGTCCCCGACGCGCCAAGATCGGACAGGATGCCCATGAGTGTGTCGACCGTCTTCTGGCCCTGACCAAAGATGCCCAGCAAAGACAACGTAGCTAAGAGCGCGGGAAAGATCGCCAGCACGGACCGATAGGTCAGGCCGGCGGCAAGATCCATGCAACCGTCTTTGATGTACTCACGGATCGTCTTGCGCAGCACAAACTTCCAGGACGGTTTGGTGATGTCCGTCGGTGATTGCGGCTTCGGTCCATGGCCTTCAGCGGCACGGGTGTCTGCTGTACCGGTCACCGTTTGGTCAGCCATGCGCGCCGGAACCGTCCCCATGGCCGAGGGTCTTCTTGGCCGCGTCAGCCAGCTTCTCCTGCACCTCGGGCGCCTTCTCGCGGGCGACGTCGACGGCTTCGGCAAGCTTCTTTTCCGCCTGGATCGCCGCATCTTGGGCGACACCGCGAGCGACGTGTGTCGCTTCCTTCACACGCGGGTCACGTCGTACCTTGCGCGCTGTTGACACGATCTGCTCGTAGCGAGCCCGTCCGGCACGCGAACCAAGCACGTAGCCGGCGGCCGCAGCACCGGCTACCAGAACCTTTCCCATCATCACGACTCCCAAGGTCAATGTTCAGCCGGCGGGCAATCCGCCGGTCGCATCTCAACCCGTACCCAGCAACGCGAGTCTTAAGCACGCACCGGGACGGAATTGGTCACTTTAGCGGCGGAGCCGCGCGGCAACTGCAGGAAAATGACGGCGTTCCTCACCGCGGCACCTCGAAGTAGGTCAACCTCGCGCCCACCGCTGCCAGATCAGGCCAGCCTCCGTCGAACTCGAGTACGGCGATCGCGGACGTCGGAAACTTGGCGCGCACCGCTCGCAGCGCCTCGGCGTCGCTGTCGTCGGTTGCCAGCGCGGCGACTGTCGACGGGATTCCCGGCGCATGACCAACCACCAGCAAGCGTCGTACGTCGCCCGCAGTCTGGGCAATCTGCGCGAGGATCTCGCCCGCGGTCGCTTCATAGATCTCGTCGGCGTACGTCGTTGGCGCGTCGATTCCAGCAACCTGCAGAGTCTCGCGGGTGCGCGCCGCACCGGAGCACAGCACCGCGTCAACCTCGCCGACTTGACCCCTAATCCACTCGCCGGCCAGCGGCCCTTCCCGTCGGCCACGCTCGGACAGCGGTCGGTCGAAATCGTCGACACCGTCGGGGTAGCCGGACTTCGCGTGCCGCATCAATAACAACTCTCGCGGGTGTGCTGCCATGCCCAGATTCTGCCAGGCTCCCCAGCCCAATCGAATGACGTCGTACGAACCGGTCGCAATCGCGCACGAAACCGACGACCTTATTCGAGGTACGCCGACCGGTCAGGGAATGATGGACACGTGACAGCATACGAAGGTCGATTCCCGAGCCGGGTTGCGATGCTCGCCATGCACACATCTCCCTTGGAGATGCCGGGCGCAGGCGACGCCGGCGGGCTGAACGTCTTCGTGCGCGAGGTCTCCGAGCGCCTTGGGTCACGGGGTATCGAGGTCGACATCTTCACCCGCCGCAGGGACGACACGACACCGGAAATCGTCGACATGGCCGAGGGTGTGCGCGTGATCCACGTCGATGCCGGGCCGCCCGAGTCGATCGAGAAGGAAGCCATGCCGCGGCTCGTCGGCCGATTCGCGAACGCAATTGCCGGCCGAATGCGCGACTACGACCTGATCCACTCGCACTATTGGCTGTCTGGCGCTGTCGGGTTGGAGCTAGCGAGCACTGAACTCCCTCTCGTGCACACCATGCACACGATGGCCGCCGTCAAAAACGCGACCCGCGCCGACGGTCATCGGCCCGAGACCGATGAGCGCGAGGACGCTGAAAAGGCGATAGTCGCGGCCGCGAGCGTCTTGACCGCAAACACACCAGAGGAGGCGCGCGAACTGCGCAGGCACTATCACGCCGCGCCCAGCCAGATCGCGATTGTGCATCCCGGCGTCGATCTCCACGTGTTTCATCCGTGCAATCGGCCGGCGTCTCGTGAGCGTCTTGAACTCGACCCGGACGCCCAGATCGTGTTGTTCGTCGGGCGAGTCCAGCCGCTCAAGGCTCCCGACGTGCTCATCCGTGCCACGGCCGAGCTGCTCAGAGCAGACCCGACACGACCACTGAAAGTGCTGATCCTGGGCAGCCCCAGCGGTCCTCAACCGCAGTGGGCCGCGACGCTACCCGAACTTGCACGCGAACTCGGGCTGTCCGGCGTACCTGATCGTCCGGACGTCGTGACGTTTGCGCGGCACGTGCCACGCGATGAGCTGCAGTCCTGGTACTGCGCAAGCGATCTGGTCGCCGTACCGTCATACAACGAGTCGTTCGGACTGGTTGCGATGGAGGCACAGGCGTGTGGTCGCGCGGTCGTGGCGACCGACGTCGGCGGCCTGCGGCACGCCGTGCTGCGGGAGCGGACCGGCGTACTGGTCGACGGGCACGCGCCCGAGGACTGGGCTGCGGCAATCGGTTCGGTGCTCGACGATCAACCGCGCCGGCTACAGATGGAACGCGCCGCCGCCGGGCACGCCGCCGGTTTTAGCTGGGACAACACGGCATCAGCGATGATCGAGGCGTACTGCGCCGCCGTAGGTTTGCGGCGACTCTAGCCGATTGAGGCTAGTCGAGACCCGCAAAAAGGTCGGATTCCGGCCGATCTGCGCCGCCGGGCACGCCGATCGCCAACTCGAAGTAGTCGCGATCGATTGCCTGGGGACCGAGTACGTCGTACAGCAGAAACTCCGGCTCATCGGCCGGCAACTGCGAGCGGTGTGCGCGCATCGCTGCAAGTCGCGCATCGACGTACTCCACGCCCTCCATCACTGTGGTGATGCGTTTGTCGTCGACCGCGAACGGCGCATCGCCCGCATCGCTGACACCAAAGGCATCCGGTACGCCGGCCTTCGCGAGCACCGCGATCCGCTCGGCGAGCACAGTGCGCGGAAGCCCCGCGAAATAGACCTTCGCGATCTGCCACGGCGTACCCATCTCGCGCCGGTACGCCGAATCCGCGGCCAGTTCACGCGCGCGCAGCGCCACCCGGTGCGCCTTGATGTGGTCGGGATGGCCGTAGCCGCCGAAGTCGTTGTAGGCCAACATGACCTGCGGGCGGTTGCGGCGGATGATCGGCACGAGGTACGACGCCGCCTCGTCGAGGTTGGCCTGCCAGAAGGATCTCGGATCGCTGTTGGTCGGCTCACCCATCATGCCGCTGTCGCGATAACGTCCGATGCCGCCCAGGTAATGGTGCTCGGTCACGCCGAGCGCCGTGCAGGCCTTCGCTAGCTCGCCAGTGCGATAGCCACCGAGCTGGTCCGCGTGGTGAACCGACAGCAACTCGAGATCCGGTACGACGATCTCGCCCTCCTCGCCGAGGGTGCAGGTGACGAGCGTGGTGTGCGCACCTTCTGCGGCGTACTTCGGCAGCGTGATGCCGTTGTTGAGCGACTCGTCGTCAGGATGGGCGTGTATAGAGATCAAGCGCCGGTTCGCGGTCGGCGCGCTGTCCTTCTCGGCCACGCCTAGACGGTGAAGGCCATGTTGCGGGCGATCTGCATGCCCAGGTCGTGATCGCCGTCGACCTGTACGTCGGCCAACAGCGGGTCGACGTCGCCGCGTCCACCGGTCAGTCGAGCAAACGTCCCCACCGGCATCCGTAGTGTCGTCTTCGGGTCGGGGAGTTCGTCGACGACCGCGGCCCGACCGTCGACCTTCACATGGAAGACCCGCTCCACCGGGTCACCGAGTGAGATCGTCACCGAACTCCCGTCCGGCGCCTTCGCTTTCCTACCGACGATGTAGCCGAGGCCGGTCGCGATCTCGTCGAGCGCAACGTTCATCGGCGCGCCGTATTCGACGGCCAGTACGCCGAGCGCGTCGCGGATGTCGCACTCGTGCAGCCAACAGTCGTAGACCCGGATCCGCATAAACCGGCTGTAAGTACCCTCCCCGGCTGGAGTCCATGACGGGCGGTGCCATTCCTCGTCAGTCATCGCGCTCATCACGGCCGTACGCCGATCGACGATATCGGCCCACCGCGCGCACATCTGCTCGCCGGAGTCGCCTTTGAAACTCTCCACCCAAAGCTCGTTGCGGGCACCGATCTCGTTGTGAATATGCGGCCGCTCCGCCGAAATCTCTTTAACAGAGGACTTTTCGCCTAGAAGCATTAGCTCGGTGCCCATGATGTGGGACGCGACTGCTTGAACATCCCACCCTGGCAATGGGCTCGGACGTTTCCAATCCGCGGCGTTTAGCCCGGCGAAGAGGTCCGTCAGTGCGGCGTACTCCTCGAAATATGCCGACAGCACGCGGTCTTTGGCGAGTGTGGGATCCAAGCTCATGCGGGTTTCTCCTCGAGTTCGACGACCTTGCCACGATTGATGCTGATCCAGTCACGACCCTTGATATAGGGCTGAAGTACGTCGCTGATCCGATCCCTGTCCGCTGGACCCTTGGGACGTTGGAGCTCATACACGTGGGGAAACTCGAGCATGCCGGTCGTGAGATCCCATAGCCGCAGGGCAGCATCGTCGCGAGGAGGATCCACGAGCACCGGGCCGAATAGGGCCTGACCGTCGGCGAAGAACAACGTCGGTACGCCGAACCCGCCAGCGTCAATAACCCTTTGATGATCGGCCTTGATCTCGTCATGCGTGGTCGGGTCGGCAAGCGCATCGTCGAAGATCGCGGTTGGGGCGCCGATCTCGGCGAGGAGTTCGCGGGCGCGGTCCGGGGCGTGCGGCGTACCAGCGTCCTCGTGCAGATCCTTGCCGATACGGGCATACCAGGCGTCGAGTAGCTCCGGATCCGTGCGGCGCAGCGCGACGCCGATCCGCATGAGCGACCAACCATACGACCAGTCACGTTCCCACGGATGCTTCTTACCCTCTGCGAGGTTGACCTCTTCGAGACTGAAGAAGTGCCAGTTGATCTTTAAGCCCGTCTGGCGACGTACGTCCCTGATCCAGACCGCAGTCTGGTAGGCAAACGGGCACATCGGGTCGAAGTGGAAGTCGACCTCGGTCGGCATGTGAGTACTCATAAAGCACACGTTCCCACGTCTTTGCCCGGCCGTCCATTCTGGGCGGCGTGGATCACCGGATTTCAAACCGCGTCTCGTGCTCGACCGGTTCCTCGGCGATCTCCACATGCTGGACGTCGGCGTACGCCGGACCGCTCGCGCACCACTGACACATCGCATCGACCGCGTCTCGCTCACCTTCGAAAACCGCCTCGACCGCACCGTCCGCGTTATTGCGCACCCAGCCGTTGACGCCGTACTCGCCGGCCATCCGGCGGCAGGTATCCCGGTAGAAAACACCCTGGACCCGGCCGGTCACGATTACGCGTCTTCGAATCATCGGGCTGGCACTCTTTTCGTGAACTACGCATTTCGTGAACTACGTCGCCTAATCATGGCCAACGCGTACGCCGACGTACAAGGGCTGGTAGGACTGGGGCCATGAAGAAGTGGACTCTTGCTTTGCCCATCGCCGCCGCCGGTGCGATCGCCGCACGCGACCTCGTACAGCGAAAACACGCGCTACTGCGCAACTATCCGGTGGTCGGCCACGGCCGCTACTTGCTGGAGTCGATCGGCCCGGAGCTCCGCCAGTACATCACCACCAACAATGACGAGGAACGCCCGTTCAGCCGCGACCAACGACGGTGGATCTACGCGTCGGCGAAGCTGGAGAACAACTACTTCGGATTTGGCACCGACAACGATATCGAATATCTGCAGGGCTATCCGATCATCAAGCACCGGACATTCTCAGACGTCGTACCACCGTCCCGACCGCATTCCGCCGACGACGTCGCGGTCCCATCGGCGAAGATCCTCGGCGGGCCACGCAATCGCGCCAAGGCCTTCCGCCCCTCCTCGCTCGTCAACATTTCGGCAATGAGCTTCGGATCCCTTTCACCTCAGGCGATCACCGCTCTCAACCGCGGCGCGGCACTCGCTGGATGTATGCAGAACACCGGTGAGGGCGGGCTGTCGCCGTACCACCGCAACGGCGGCGATCTCATTTTCCAGATCGGTACGGCGTACTTCGGCTGCCGCGACGAGCACGGCCGGTTCGACCTGGCGCGACTCAAGCGGCTCGTGGAAGACGCTCCGGTCAAGGCGATCGAGATCAAGCTCAGCCAGGGCGCGAAACCCGGGTTAGGTGGACTGCTGCCCGGGGCCAAGGTAAACGCGCAGATCGCTGACATCCGCGGCATCCCGGCAGGGGAGGATTGCGCGAGCCCATCACGGCATGCCGAGTTCGGCAATGTCGACGAACTGCTCGACTGGGTCGAACACATCGCGGCCGAGACAGGACTTCCGGTCGGGATCAAGTCTGCGGTAGGGCATTCGGCCTTCTGGGAGGAACTCGTCGAGAGGATGGCCGACGGCCAGCGCGGCGTCGACTTCATCACGATCGACGGCGGCGAGGGCGGAACCGGCGCGGCACCGCTTACCTTTAGCGACAGTGTCGCGTTGCCCTTCCGAGTAGGATTCAGCCGTATATATACGCTTTTTGCGCAGGCGGGACTGACGGACCGGGTCACATTCATAGGGTCGGGCAAGCTCGGCGTACCGGAAAATGCATTGGTCGCGTTTGCCCTCGGTGTCGACATGGTTAACGTCGCCCGCGAGGCGATGCTGTCGATCGGCTGCATCCAGGCACAAAAATGCCACACCGACAGATGTCCGACCGGGGTGGCCACTCAACATCCGTGGCTGACCCGCGGACTCGACCCGGCACTGAAGTCGGTGCGTGCCGCGAACTACCTCAAGACGCTGCGCCGCGACCTCATTAAAGTCTCCGAGGCCTGCGGCGTACTGCATCCGTCGCTCATCACGACCGACGACATCGAGATCATGGACGGCCAGGAGAGCGGCGTACCACTGCAAGAGATCTACAGGTACGACGCGGAGTGGGGCCGTCCGTCCGACGCCGACCGCGCCCGGATCACCGCACTAATGCATGCGGAAGCACCTCAGGGCGGGTCGGGGCCAGACAGCGACTAGATTTGCGCGAGACAGGCCGGTGGGTGAAGCGTTACGGGCGCATGACTGGCACTTCGTCGCCGGACTCCTTCTTGCGCGAGCCCACTGTCGGGTTGATGCGGAAGGTGCCGTCGTACTTGAGGATCTCGCGGCGGGCGATCGTCATCTTGTGAACCTCGTCCGGACCGTCGGCGATCCGCAGGGTGCGCATGCTGGCATACATCTCGGCCAGCGGCGCGAACTGAGTGACGCCCGCGGCACCAAACACCTGGATCGCGTCATCGATGATCTTCAGCGCCATGCGCGGCACAGCAACCTTGATCCCTGAGATCTCGGCGGCCGCGGACTTGTTGCCCACGGTGTCCATCAAGTGCGCCGTACGCAACACGTACTCGCGATGCATGTCGATATTGATGCGGGCCTCGGCGATCCAGTCCTGGATGATGCCTTTCTGCGCAACGCTGGTGCCGAACGTCTCGCGCTCCAACGAACGCTTCACCATCAACTCCAACGCACGCTCGGCAACGCCGATCGAGCGCATGCAATGGTGGATGCGTCCTGGACCAAGACGCGCCTGGGAGATCGCAAATCCGCTGCCCGGCTCGCCGAGCAGGTTTTCGGCAGGGACCCGAACATTTTCGTAGTGGATCTCCGGGTGGCCGCCACCGTGGTCGAAGCCGAACACGTGCGGCTGGCGCCCGATCGAGATACCAGGGGTGTCTTTGGGCACGACGATCATCGACTGCTGCAGATGACGCGACGCGGACGGGTCAGTCTTGCCCATCACGACGAGCACTCGGCAGTTCTCGCGCATCGCGCCGGAGGAGAACCACTTCGTGCCATTGAGGACGTACTCGTCACCATCACGCTCGATCCGCAGACCGATATTGGTGGCATCAGACGACGCGACCGCCGGCTCGGTCATCGAGAATGCCGAGCGGATCTCGCCCTCCAGCAACGGGTCGAGCCAGTCCTTCTTGACCCGATCGGAGCCGTACATGTTCAGGATTTCCATGTTGCCGGTGTCCGGGGCTGCACAGTTGAGCGCCTGCGAGGCGAAACCGACCTTGCCGAGCTCCTCGGAGATCGGGGCGTAGTCGACGTTCGACAGCTTCGTGCCGGGCGCGCCGGGATTCAGGTGCGGGATGAACAAGTTCCACAGACCACGTTCGCGTGCGGCCTTCTTCATATCGTCGAGGATCGCCGGGAAACCACTGTGGCCCAGCCGCTCGGCCTCCGCGTGGTATTCGTCCACCTTCGGGTAGATGAACTCGTCCATGTATGCCTTGACCTGCTCGAGCAGATCCTTGCCCTGCTGGGTGAACTCGTACGCCATCAGTGGTCTCCTTGTGTCAACAGATTGCCGTAGGTCGTGCCAGTAACCTTCACCATTGCCGCGCGATGTAACAACCGCGAGCGCAACGGTCAGCATGCCGCTGAGCCGGACAGCCAGTGCGTGAACTAGCTCCGAGCCCCCACTCCGAGGAAACCCTTTGAAGACAGCACGCCGGCGCGGCAATGCATAGGAGCAGTATCACACGCTCAGCATCCTATGAGTACGTTGGTCATCCACCACGCACAATCTCCGCGCCGCGCGCAACGCCTCCGGTTTAGCGCTCCGGCCGCGGATCGTCGAGCCGGGGATCGACTACATCGGGATCGACTCCGTGCGGATCAGCGGTCCGGGGGTCGCCGCGGCGCCCTTCGGTACCACGAGGGTCCATCGCGGGACGCTCAGCATTCCGCACGTCTGCCGCCTCCGCGTTGCCGGTCGAGCGCGGCATATCCGGCGCGATCGGGTCGTTCACCGCGTTGCGGTTGCCATTTGCGTCGATATCTGGGTCAACGCTGTCGGCCTTCGCCAGTTTCTCCTCGACACCACCGCGTACCGTCTGAGCCTGTTGGCCGTGCTGACGGGCGATCCGCTCCTGCTTCTCGGCCTCGAGCCGGGCCTGCTCGGCATTTGCCTGCGCCTCGGCTGCCGCTGCCTCGCGGCGCTTTACCTCCACGGCCTCCTGATGGGCATCCTCACGCAGTTCCGAGGCCTTCTGACGTTGCCGCTTTTCGGCCTCGACACGCTCTCGATGCTCGATGACCGCACGTTCCTTCGCCTTACGTTTGGCCGACTTGGCCGCCGAGACAGCGATGCCGATGATGATCAACACCACGACTACCGCGATGATTACCCAAACCCACCACTTCATGTGAACCTCCTCGCTGAGGTGCGACGCGCGCTCGGTGGAGCGCAATCACGGCGCACTAGATAACGCCGTACCCAGGAATCGGGATCGGAAACATCCAAGCTCAGTACCCGGCCCGACGATTACGGGACGGATCGTGGTTAGTTGCGCTCGGGATTGGCTGGGCAGCTACGCAGAAACGCCGAGTGCCCTTGCTGGCGGGCCAGTACGCCGCGCCACAGGCCCGCCGACTGCGCAGAGATCACGTCGTTCAGTTCGCTTGGTACGCACAACCACGCGCCCTCGGCGATCTCGTACTCCAACTGAGAGAAGCTCCAGCCGGCGTACCCCCGGAACAGTCGCACTCCGGCGAGTTTTCCGTCGACGTACGCCGGGTCGACGTCACCTTCCAGTCGATACAGCGTCTGAGACCGGTAGTCGTGGACAGCTACGACGTTGTCCAGCTCGAGATCCTGCCGG
Source organism: Antricoccus suffuscus (assembly GCF_003003235.1). Taxonomy (NCBI): domain Bacteria; kingdom Bacillati; phylum Actinomycetota; class Actinomycetes; order Geodermatophilales; family Antricoccaceae; genus Antricoccus; species Antricoccus suffuscus. The sequence goes on along the minus strand of NZ_PVUE01000001.1, from coordinate 6,684 downwards.
CCAAGGCCCAGGCACATCACCAGATCAGGTTCGCACGGCCCGCCTCGGTGCACCATGCGCGGCATCGCCGCAAGCTGCCACCATTCCGGTACGGCGGACATCACGTCTTCGCGGGTCGACTCGTTGATGATGACGCCCTGAAAGCCCGCGTCGTACGCCGACACCAGGTAGACGACGGTGTGGTCGAACGTCGGATCGCCGAGCGTGGGCATGGCAACGAGGAGGCGCCCGACCTCCGGTCGCGTCAGAGACTGAGCGTCCGGATAGGAGCCTCCGACCCATCGTTCCGACTCGTTGCTTGCCACCTGACTATCATCGCAGCCGATCGCGAAAATCGCTAAGGGCGTTCGGCTGCCTAACCACCCGCGAAGACAGTGAGCGTGACGCCCCGTCGCTTACCGCACCGCAAGTGCATTAGCTTTCAGCCATTCGTCGCGTTCTAGGCCAGCATCTGCCACGATCTCACCGCGGATCGCCAGACCGTCGCCGACATCAACGTTTGGGAGTGCCGCACGATAATCGTCGTCAGTGCCGCTCAGACCGCTGACGGCGTAGGTAACGAACGGCAGGATCGATTTCCCGGTGAGGTCCGCGCTTTCAACGAAGGCGGACATGGTCATGGGCGCTCGCATGTTCCAAACTGGGCTGCCAATTAGCACCGTGTCGTAGCCGCTCGTGTCAGGCACCTTTGCCGCTATCGTCGGTCGCGCGTCGGCGTTCTGCTCTTGCTGGTTGCGCACGATCACGAGGACTTTCCCGGTGTGCAACGGCGCGGGCTTGGTGAACCTAGAGCCGTGTGGGGTGAGGACTGCTGAAGGCATGCTCCAAGTGCATCGCGATCCTTCTGGCGGTGGAAGTGACCGCTGATCCGTGTACTGCCAGTACGCCCCAGATTCGAGACCTCCGGCTTACCGTTGACGTCATGGACCAGACGAACGACGTGGCGCAGTTCCTGCGGAGCCGGCGCGATCGGATCACCCCCGAGCAGGCGGGCATCATTGGCGGCGGCCGGCGGCGAGTGCCGGGGCTGCGGCGTGAGGAGGTCGCGATGCTGGCTGCGGTCAGCGTCGACTACTACGCCAAGATGGAACGCGGCGACCTCGCTGGCGTGTCAGCGGAGATTCTCGACAGCCTGGCTCGGGCGCTGCACCTAGACGAGGCCGAGACCGAGCACTTGAACGATCTCGCCCGCGCCGCGGGCCCGCAACCGGCCTCGCGGCGGCGACCCGCCGAGCGGGGAATGCGCCCGAGCCTGCAGCGGTTCCTCGACGCGGTTATTGGCGCGCCGGTGTGGGTACGCGACCGGCGGATGAACTTCCTCGCCGCGAATCCGCTCGGCCGGGCGATGTACGCGCCACTGCTAGAGGATTCGTCGAACCAGGCGAACACCGCACGGTTCATGTTCTTCAACCCGGCGGCGCGGAACTTCTTCCCGGACTGGGACAAAGGGGCGGACGATATTGTCGCCACCCTGCGCGGGTACGCCGGGCAGAATCCCCGTGACAAGGCGCTGACTGACCTGATCGGTGAACTGGTCACCCGCAGCGACGCGTTTCAGCAGCGCTGGGCCGCGCACAACGTGCGGCACCATCGCACCGGAATCAAGCGGATCAACCATCCCGCAGTCGGTGACCTTGAGCTGGTGTACGAGGCGATGGACCTGCCCGCGAACCCCGAGTGGCACATGTTCGCCTACACCGCCGAGCCGGGGAGCCCGACCGAGGAGCGGCTGAAGCTACTAGGCAGCCTCGCCGTCACTGTCCCCGAACCCGCCGGAGACGACGCGCCCCGACGCTGAACCTGCCCTTCCTGCCCATCCCACCGCCGTTGTCCCTGGCACGGCGGGTGAATCAGCGATCCCAAACAACTCCTAAGGAGACCTGACTACATGCGAGCCACCGTTATGTACGGCGCCGGCGACGTCCGAATCGAGCACGTCCCCGACGCCTCGATCGACGCCCCTACCGATGCGGTCGTCCGCGTCACCGGTGCCGCGATCTGCGGCAGTGACTTGTGGCCGTACGGCTCCAAACCTGCCGATTCCGCACCGCAGCGCATGGGTCACGAGTTCATCGGCGTCGTCGAAGACCTCGGCTCGGCCATCACTACGCTGCAGCGCGGTGACCTGGTGATCTCCCCGTTCCTATGGCAGGACAACACGTGTGACTACTGTCGCCGCGGCCTGACCTCCTCGTGCCGACACGGTGGCGGCTACGGCCACGCCAACGACGGAGGCCAGGGCGAGGCAGTCCGAGTTCCGCAGGCGGCAGGGACTCTCGTCAAGCTCAACGTCGCGCCGGACTCGTCGCTGATGCCATCTCTGCTCACCCTTACCGACGTGTTCTGTACCGGCCATCACGCCGCCGTCTGCGGCCACGTCGGCAACGGCAGCACGGTCGCCGTCGTCGGCGATGGCGCGGTCGGCTTGTCCGCAGTGCTCGCCGCGCGTCGCCTTGGCGCCGAGCGCATCATCCTGATCGGACGGCACACGGTGCGCACTGACGTGGGACGTGAGTTCGGGGCCACCGATGTCGTCACCGAACGCGGCAGCGAGGCCACCGCACTAGTCCGGGACCTGACCGGCGGGAATGGTGTCGACGCCGTCCTTGAGTGCGTCGGTCACGCGGATGCCCTTGAGACCGCATTCGGCGCGGTCCGCGACGGCGGATACGTCAGTCGCGTCGGAGTCCCGCAGTACACCGAGGGACCGATCGGCATGGACATGATCGCGCGCAACCTCACGCTTACCGGCGGGGTCGCACCTGCCCGCGCCTATCTCGAGCAGCTGTTGCCCGACGTCCTGGACGGCACGATTGAGCCAGGCAAGGTCTTCGATCGCACCGTCGATCTCGCGGGCGTACCCGCCGGCTATCAGGCGATGGCAGACCGGCAAGCACTGAAGGTCGCGGTCACGCCATGACAACGCCATCCACCAAACCCATCACCGTAAAGGCCGCGCATCTCGCCGGCGGCATCGCACAGAGCACTCACTAGATATGGAGCTGCACATTATGATCCCCACATTCACCCTGAACAACAGCGTGGAAATCCCGGCGATCGGTCTCGGTGTCTTTCAGACCCCGCCGCAGGAAACCACGAAGGCAGTCGAAGCCGCGATCGCCACCGGTTACCGGCACGTCGATACCGCGGCCGCTTATGGAAACGAACGCGAGGTTGGCGAGGCAATCCGCCGCTCGGGCGTCGATCGCTCGGAGATGTTCATCGAGACCAAGGTGTGGATCTCCGACTACGGCTACGAAGAGACGCTGCATGCGTTCGACAAGAGCGCCGGCAAGCTCGGCGTCGAGCAGATCGACCTGCTGATCTTGCACCAGGCGCTTCCCAGCGCGTTCGACCGTACGATCGGCGCTTACCGAGCCCTCGAGAAGCTTCTCGCTGATGGCCGTGTCCGCGCGATCGGTGTCAGCAACTTCATGCGCACACACTTACGGGACCTGCTGGATGCGACGTCGATCGTGCCCGCGATCAACCAGATCGAGCTGCACCCGTACTTCACCCAACCCGACGTACAGGCCGCGGACGCCGAACACCAGATCCTCACGCAGGCGTGGTCACCTATTGGTGGCATCACCTCCTACCGCGGCGACGGCACCACGCGCAGCACCTTCAACGACCAGACCATCACCGCCATCGGCGAGCAGCACGGTAAGACGCCCGCGCAGGTCATGTTGCGCTGGCAGTTGCAGCGCGGGCGTTCGGTGATTCCGAAGTCCACCAAGCCCGCCCGAATCACCGAGAACTTCGCCGTCTTCGACTTCGACCTCACCGGCGAGCAACTCGACGCACTCGACAAGTTAGACACAGGCATCCGTGGCGGCCCCGAACCGGAAGCCGTCACGCTCGAAGACTTCGGACGCGAGATCCCCGATGCCTGAGGGCAACCGGTGGACCGCCGCCGAGCTCGCCGCCGTCGACGACACCGAAATCAAGATCGCGTCCCGACGTAGGGACGGCACTCTACGTCCCGCCCGAATCGTGTGGGTCGTACGCCACGACGATGCTCTGTACGTCCGGTCGGTAAATGGCCCGGACGCGACCTGGTATCGAGGCGTGCAAGCCCGGCATCAAGGCATGATCAGCGCCAGTGGTCTGCAGCGAGACGTGTCCTTCGTCGAAGCCGACCACACGCCGGACAACGCCCTGGACGACACGCTCGACGCCGCGTACCGAATCAAGTACGGCCAGTGGCCGGGCCCGACCGAGCGGATCACGAGCACGGAGGCGCGGCGCACCACGCTACGGCTCGATCCCGCCTGAATCAACCTGCAACAATTCGCTGAATAGGAGCACCACCATGGAACTTCGACCGGCCGCCGCGACGGTGAAGACGCCCGCCAAGAACTTCACCGGCGACGTCTATATGAACCCCCTTTTCACCGGCGATGGCACATCCCGCCTGGTCACCGCTCTAGTCCGGTTCACGCCGGGCGCCCGCACGCACTGGCACTCCCACACCAACGGCCAGCTGCTGCATTGCACCGATGGCATCGGTCTGGTCGCCACCCGCGATGGCACCGTGATCCGCATGCGCGCCGGGGACACAGTGTGGACCCCAGCCGGGGAGGAACACTGGCACGGCGGCACCGCCGACAACATGATGTGCCACTACGCGATCCTCAACGAAACCCCGGCCGCCGATGCCACCACGTGGCTGGAACCGGTTAGCGACGAGCAGTACAACGCCGCCAACCGCGCCGGCTGACCAGGCAAAGTGCCAGTCGAGGTTCGCCTTGGAGCGCGATGAGATCTCGCGCTTACCGTCCGCCGGCGGAGTCGGTTGACGAGTACGACCGCGGCTATGTTTAGCCGGGAGAGAATTTTCAGATGGCTGCGGCGCTCAAGGCGATCTCGAACCCGGCGCCGCTGCGTGCCACGCCCACCAGGACGATGCCGGCCCATTCAAGGCCGTGGGCCATCTCGAGCCCTCCTGCGTCGAGCGCCCGCAGGTCCAAGCTCTCCAGAAACGCGGCGACGCGTGCCTTCGCCTCGGCGCTGTCGCCTGCGAGGAACACGTCCATTGGTTTGTCTGCAGCAAGGACGCCGCCGAAGATCGTGTTCAGTGCCTTCACCACGTGCGCGTCCTTGGGAGCGGCGGCGGCGATCTGCTCGGACACCGAGTTGCCCGAGGTAGTCACGAGTCCGCTGGCGTCGGCGTTGAACGGATTGGTGATGTCGACGAGGATCTTCCCGGCCAGCGCATCCCCGTACTGCGCAACCGCGTCAACCGCGCCGGCGTACAGGACGGCCACGATGACGATGTCACCCGCCGGCGTTGCGCCGTACGTGCCGACGGTGGCTCCCTTACCGATTTGGTCGGCGAGGGCTTGAGCCTTGGCGGTGTTGCGGCTCATGATCTCGACGGTGTGGCCGTGCTTCGCCGCCCGGGTGCCGATGGCGCCGGCCATGTTGCCCGAGCCGATGATGCTGATTGTGGTCATGACGGGTGTCCATTCATTCGCGATGTCGGTGCTAAGTACACCGATCTGCGTACTTAACGTAACAGCACGGCATGCGGTGCGCAAGCTATGCACACCGATCGGTACCCAAGTGGGCTACGCTGGGGTAATGACAGCATTGGAGAAGGGGCCGCGGGGCCTGCGCCGCGGCAGGGGCGCGCGCGAACGCATCCTCAGCGCGTCACAACAACTGTTCCGCGATCAAGGCATCAACGGCACCGGCATCGACCAGCTCTGCGCGGCGGCTGAGGTGTCCAAGCGCACGCTCTACCAACACTTCACCGGCAAAGACGAGCTGGTCGCCGAATGCCTACGCCGATTCGATCCCGACATCCTGCCCGAGGTCTTCGACCGCACCGACCTCACACCTCGCGAGCGCCTCCTCGCCGTATTCGACATGCGCGCGCCCCTGTGCCCATTCATCGGGGCGGCCGTGGAAATCCAGGACCCGGGCCATCCAGCACGTGTACACGCTCGCAACTACAAAAACGACTTTGCCGCCCGACTCACCGACACCGCACGCGAGGCTGGAGCCACCAACCCCGAACAGCTCGGCGAGCAACTGGCGCTGCTCCTGGACGGCGCCTCAGCCCGCGGCCGAGTCCTCAACACCGAAGCGTTCACCACCGCCGCCGCCATCGCGGCCGTCCTCATCGACAACGCCATCCCCACGGCAGCGGCACCGGCCGGCGCAAGGGCTGTCAAGTCCTGAAAAGAGCCCTCGACCCATCGTTCCGAACCGCTGCCCATCATCGCGACCGATCGCAAAAATCGCTAAAGGGCTCATGCGGGTCTGGCAAGTGTCCGAGAGTACGTCGCAATAGGCTCACTGGGCATGCGTCTAAGAATGATCGACAATTGGTTGATCGAGGACTTTGCGTACTAGCTTGGATCGATGCCGGTCGCTGGCTTATTCGCGTCTGTTGGCGAGGGTGATGCGGTGATGCAGTACCGGTGTCCTGGCCTGGTCGATCCACGCGGGTGGCCGCCAATGCGGCAGGCCACCGATCATCACCGATTCCCAGTCCCGGTCCTCGAACGCGCGGTGGTGATACCCACACACCAGAGTCAGATCATCAATATCCGTCGGCCCACCGTCCCGCCACGCGGTGACGTGGTTAGGTCGGCCTGGGGCGCGGTTCCTGAATTACTCCGGGCCCGTTTCCCCAGGCCGCCTTCCGAACCCGGCGTGCGACTTTCACCGCAC